>JAFGRU010000030.1 GCA_016934985.1 Deltaproteobacteria bacterium | reverse complement strand
GTTGGCGAAGAGACCGGCCTGGCGGCCGCCGCCGTATTCGCCATCGCAGGGGAAATCGCCGCCGAGACCGCCCAGGGGCCGGGCAGCCTGCAGGTAAACATTCTCGATACCCTCTATCGCCTGGATGCCGAAACCCTCCGTGCCAGAATCAAGCTGGAATGCTTGCCATCCATTTAAAGGAAATGCCTGGATGAATCCTTACCGTTTATGCCTGGTTACCGATGACAACCACGATTTGGAAACCCTGACCCGTGTCGTCTCACTCGCCGTCAAGGGTGGTGTCACCATGGTTCAGTTGCGCGAAAAGCACGGTGATGTGCGCGCCTTTATCGAGCGTGCCGCCGCAGTGAAAGAAGTGCTGAGAGGGGAACATGTCCCCCTGATTATCAATGACCGGGTCGATGTCGCCCTGGCGGTCGATGCTGACGGCGTTCACCTGGGGCAGAGCGACATGCCGGCCCCTGTTGCGCGGCATCTGCTCGGGAATGAAAAGCTGTTAGGGTTGTCCATCGAGGATGCCGAACAACTGCATGAAGCCAACTCCCTGCCGGTCGACTATATTGGTTTGAGCGCCATTTTCAGCACCCCGACAAAAACGGATACCAAAAAAGCATGGGGGATCGACGGCTTGCATTGGGCCTTGCGCAATACCTCGCTGCCGGTCGTCGCCATTGGCGGCATCAATGAGTCCAACCTTGATGCCGTCATTGCTACCGGCGTGCACGGCATCGCAGTGGTTTCAGCTATCTGCCGGGCGGAAAAACCCGAGGAGGTTGCGCGGCAGCTTAAAACGGCCCTTATGGTCTCCGGTTAGAATCCCAAAGCACAATAGTATCGTCCTTCCTGCCGGATCTCTTTCCGATTTTTTTGTAAACAATGCCAGCCGCCCGCTCCAGGGCTTTCATGACGAGGCTATAGGCGACGCAGGCCCTGAGCCCTTTGGTTCCCCCTTTTTATAATTGCCTGCTTTTTCTTGATACTTGCGGGCAACAGGAGTACTTTATGAAAGATTTAATGTTTGTCTAAAGTTGAGAAAGGGTCATATGATTCACACCCAAACCGCTATATGGATTTAGCCAGATAGCGGTTTTTTTTCATAAGTTTAATTGCAGATTACCCATAAATTGAGAATTTGATAATGGCGAAACCTGAAAACAATTCCAAGTCCCTCGAGTCCTGGATATGGGATGCGGCGTGTTCCATTCGCGGGGCCAAGGATGCCCCGAAATACAAAGACTATATCCTGCCGCTGATCTTCACCAAGCGGCTGTGCGACGTGTTTGATGATGAGTTGAACCGCATTGCCGCAGAGGTCGGGTCACGTTCGAAAGCTTTCCAGTTGGTCAAGCTCGACTGGCATAAGGCCAAAGACAAGAAGAAGGCGATGGTGCGTTTTTTTCTGCCGCTGATTCCGGATAATCCCGATGAACCGGTCTGGGCAGTTATTCGCAAGCGTTCGAAGAACGATTCCGAACAGGTCGGCGAGGGCGAGCGCGTCACCAGCCATATGCGGGCCATTGCCAAAGAAAATCCCCTGTTGCAGGGGATCATCGACCGGGTCGATTTCAACGCCACCACCCACGGCCAGCGCGATCTCGACGACGACCGCCTTTCAAATTTGATCGAGGCCATCAGCACCAAGCGTCTCGGCCTGAAGGATGTGGAGCCGGACATTATCGGCAAGAGCTACGAATACCTGATCCGCAAGTTTGCCGAGGGAGGTGGCCAAAGTGCGGGCGAGTTTTACACCCCCAAGGAAGTCGGCATGATCATGGCCAAAGTGATGGACGCCGAACCGGGGATGGAGGTGTACGACCCCTGCTGCGGTTCCGGCGGCCTGCTCATCAAATGCGAGATCGCCATGGAAGAGAAAATGAGCCTGCGCAGCAAATCGAAATACGCGCCGCTCAAGCTCTTTGGCCAGGAGTACATCGCCGACACCTGGGCCATGGCCAACATGAACATGATCATTCATGACATGGAAGGGGAAATCGAGATCGGCGACACCTTCAAGAATCCCAAGTTCCGCAGGAACGGCAGGCTCCGCACCTTCGACCGGGTAGTCGCCAATCCCATGTGGAACCAGGACTGGTTCACGGAAAAGGACTACGACAACGACGAGTTCGACCGTTTCCCTTCAGGAGCCGGATTCCCCGGCAAATCCTCCGCCGACTGGGGCTGGGTGCAGCATATGCACGCCAGCCTCAACGACAAAGGCCGGGCCGCCGTGGTTCTCGACACCGGCGCGGCATCGCGCGGCTCGGGCAATGCCGGAACCAACAAGGAAAAATCCGTACGCCAGTGGTTCGCCGACAACGACCTCATCGAGAGCGTTCTCTACCTGCCGGAAAACCTCTTCTACAATACCTCCGCGCCGGGCATCGTCCTTTTCCTCAACAAAGCCAAACCCAAGGATAGACAGGGGAAGGTCTTGCTTGTAAACGCCAGCCGGATTTTTGATAAAGGCGACCCGAAAAACTACATCCCCGACGACGGAATCTCGTGCATTGCCGACGCCCTTCTGCACTGGAAGGAAGAGGATAAATTTAGCCGTATTGTAGAGCACAACGAGTTGAAGAAAAACGACTACAACATTTCACCCAGCCGCTACATTCACACCGGCGAGGCTGAAACCTACCGGCCCATTGCCGAGATCGTGGCGGAATTGGAGGCGATCGAGGCCGAGGCGCGGGAGACGGATGCGGCGTTGAAGGAGATTCTGGGGAAAATCGGTTTTTGATCTATGTTTGATGCCGGACCCTTTTCCCTCACGCGGAGACGCGGAGGGCGCGGAGAAAACCATGCACCCCTGTTTGCGGGATTAGTCTGCGGCAACCCGGCAGGTCTTTGGATGAGAAGGCGGGGCACATCAAATTTGATGTTGAATGGCTATGGAATTCAGTGTAGAGTTTTATGAGACGGAAAGTGGGGTATCGCCTGTCCGTCAGTTTCTGGATGAGCTGAAAGCCAGTGATCCGGATGATTTTGCAGCGGTTCTTGCCGGGCTGGCAAAGTTGCGCAACCGGCAGTATCACCGGGAACCGTTATCCAAGGTGCTTGGCGACGGGTTGTTCGAGCTGCGCCATGTCGGTAAGCTCAATACCCGGATTTTGTGGTTTTTCGTCAGGAAACGCCGCATCGTGGCCGTGCACGCCATTCGCAACAAGGGACAGACCATTCCGGCCCGCGATCTGGCCACCGCCAGGGAACGGATGCGCGACTGGCAGAAGCGGGAGTGCCCATGAAAAAGACCAATTTCGATCACTACCTTGAAGAGCAGTTGCAAGACCCCGACTTTGCCGCCCGTTTCGAGCGTGCCGGCGAAGCTTGGGACGTGGGGTTGCAGATCGCCGCTCTGCGCCAACAGGCCGGACTTTCCCAGAAAGATCTGGCAAAACTTCTTAACACTTCCCAGCAACAGATCAGCCGCCTGGAGTCTGCCTGCTATGAAGGACATTCGCTCAGCATGCTGCGCCGGGTTGCCGAGGCCCTGCATGCACGGGTACGCGTGATTTTCGAACTGATCGAAAACAACGCGGATGCGCATGTTGCCGAGACTTCGGAATCGTATGACACAAAGCGCCGTAAATCCAGCCGTGATTAAAATCTTAAGCGTGGCGAAGGTATGAAAAAGGGTGACATGGAAAATCTGCATTCGGCCGTTCGCCGGTTACAGGAGGCCAAACGCCAGGCTCGGTCGATTGGGCTGTTCGTCGAAGATCGTGACCTATTGGAATGTCCTGCCTGTGGGTTGTGGGAGGACGTGACCAGCGAGGGATTCCTGGTGGTTTATCAAAAGGATGACTTTGCGCAGGTAGATAGCGGGCTGCGGTTTAGGGAGGTTGATGAGATGAACTTTGTCTGTCCGGCATGTGGGACCGCTGTAACGATCAAGGTTGAGGAGTGATTCGCTTCAATCTGCTCAGCGAGGAAGAACTGCGTGCCGAAATCGAACGGGAGCGGGAGTTGGTGGTGCGTGAGAGGATGGAGAGGTATGGGGTTGGCGAAGATTGAAATTCGGGGGGGCGGATGTGGCGGTGAAGGAAATATTGGAGAAAATTGGGGTATGAGTGGCAGCATAAAACTTTGTAGCGTTGCAGAGATTGTGATGGGACAATCTCCGCCATCCTCTTCCTACAATGAAAATGGCAAAGGCTTGCCATTCTACCAAGGGAAAACCGATTTTGGCGCTAAGTACCCAACGCCAAGAACATATTGTACTGAGCCAAAAAAACTCGCTGAAGCTGGCGATATTCTAATGTCGGTTCGCGCTCCAGTTGGAACAACAAATCTTTGCAAAGAAAAATCATGTATTGGTCGTGGAATTGCCGCCATTCAAGCCAAGAATATTGATCGGGATTTTTTATACTTTTATTTGCGCAAGATTGAGTCATATATCGACAACCTTGGTTCTGGGGCAATTTTTAAAGCTATCAATAAATCGCAACTGAGTGAATTGCCTATAAATGAAGCGGGTATCGAGCTCCCCGAACAAAAAAAGATCGCCCACGTTCTTTCGACGGTGCAAAAGGCGATTGAAGAACAGGAGCGGATTATTCAGACCACCACCGAACTGAAAAAAGCCCTCATGCAAAAGCTTTTCACCGAAGGGTTGAGGGGTGAGCCGCAGAAGGAAACGGAGATCGGGTTGGTGCCGGAGAGTTGGGAGGTTTTACCATGCGAGGAAGTCTGTGAAAAAATTACGGTTGGAATTGTTGTAAAACCTTCAAGCTATTACGTTGCTGAAGGAGTCCCAGCCTTCCGCTCACAAAACGTAAGAGAAGATCGACTTCAATTTGAACCAATCGTCTATATCTCTAAAAAAGCCAACAACGGGCTGGTCCTGAAATCTAAATTATTAGCCGGGGACATTTTAATGGTCAGAACCGGCTATCCTGGGACCTCGTGTGTGGTCCCAAAAGAGTTTAATGAATGCAATTGCATAGATCTGATAATCGTTCGGCCTGACGCTTTAAAACTTCAGAGTCATTTTTTGAGCCGGTTTTTTAACTCCAATGCTGCGAAACTACAAGTTCTTGCAGGGAAAATTGGGTTGGCGCAACAACATTTCAATGTTGGGGCCGTTAAGCGAATGTTTATTCCGCTCCCGTCTAAAAGTGAGCAAAGTGAAATTGTGGCTAGTCTTGAGGTGCTTGATAAAAAACGTGATTTGGCTGCTTCAAATTCCAATGCACTTCAAGACCTTTTCCGCACACTTCTGCACGAACTGATGACAGCGAAAATCCGCGTTCACGATATCGAGTTGCCAAATTTGAATTAATCCAACCGGAATCAATGGGAAGATCGCCATGACACTTGAACAGGCACTGGACCAATTAAGACCCTTTCAACCCAAAGTTCCGGCGGATGCGCTGGAAATCATCCGCAACAACTGGCATGACGCCGAGCCGGTATTGCTGACGGAAATGGACCAGCGCATTGACCAGCCTTTGGAAGAAGATGGCTCTGCTCTGTTTCTTTACGCGCTTTATCTGTGTGCGGAAATGCAGTGCGAGGCGGCCTTTGAACGCTATGTCCGAATTCTCCGCCTGCCGAACCTGCTGCTCGATACCCTGATCGGCGACATCCTGACTGAAGATATGAATCAGATGCTGGCGCGGACCTGTGGCGGCCGCATCGACGCACTGAAGGCACTGGTCGAAGACGAAACGGTCAATGAATATGCCCGCTCGCAAGCTTTAATGGCGTTGGTGAATCTGGTTGTTGCCGGGACTTATGCGCGCGAAGAGGCGGAACAATACTGCGCCGACCTGCTGGCCCGGCGGCTGGAACGGCGGCCCTCCCATATCTGGGATGCCGCCGCATCAATGGCCGAGAGGCTTCACATCAAGACAGCCCTGCCGTTGATCAAGAGCGCCTATCAACATGGTTGGACGGATTCCGGATTTCAGTCATTTGAAGAAATAAAAAGCGCATTAAGCGGTCCTTCGGGTGAGGGAAGCCTGACGGCATGGCGGGAAAAAACAGCGGTTTTTGACACGGCCCGTGAGATAAGCTTTTTTGCCCGGAACTGGGTCGAAAAGGACAATCTGCCGGAACCTGATCCAATGGAGTTGTTAGAGGAACCACGGGCGGCGCGGCGGCGATCGCAATCCAAAACCGCAAAAATTGGGCGAAATGAGCCCTGTCCCTGCGGCAGCGGGAAAAAGTACAAAAAATGCTGCATTGACCGGAAGGATATTCCTTCCTCAGAGGAAACGCCGGAGGATGGCGATCTGCTGAACCTTGCTGATGAATGGATCGCCGCCGGGTATTATTACCTTGAACAAGATTGGCCCCACAAAGCGTTAACCTGTTGGTGGCAGGGTTGGCGGGAAGCCCAAATTATTCTCCCTAAAAGCGTACAGGCTCCTGACAGGGAGGAATGCAACGAGTTGTTCGCCAGTTGCGATTTCTTCAGCAACTGGCTGCAGGATTATCTGCTCATTCTCGAAGAGAACTTTGAACGTAATAGTGTTGCGGCTCAAAACGGCCTGGAATTTTGCCGGCAGGCCGAGGGACGTTTCCCCGCAATGAATCTGCAACTGAAGTGTTTTTTCATGGGGACAAGGTCCAGTCTCCTCCTGGCCCTCGGAAGCCCGGAAGAAGCCTTTTCAGTGTTGACGCAAATAATAGAACTGCAGCCCAATTCCGCCCGGGGTTATGTTGCTCTTGCCGAGATATTGAGCGAGGATGCCTGGCGTTACAACCTGCGCCCAGATATTGATCGTGCACGTGAACTGCTGTTGCAGGCGCGCGAAAAGGCAACGGATTGTGAAGACTGGGATGTCGAAATACGTCTTGAAGATTTAAAATTGTATGAGTGAAAATTTGTGGCACCGGAATATGTTCCCAAAATGCTGAAAGTCGAGCATCACGCGGAGACGCGGAGAAAACCATGAGAGGAATCTTTATCCCTTTGCATCTCCGGCCCTCCGCGTGAACTAACCGCCTTAAGAGGCTCGTTGAAATCGGAACTCTCAGCAGCATCAAAAAAAGCAAAGAGCTTTATTTTATCAATTATAACTACCTGAAGTTGCTGGTTGAATAACCCGATTCATAAAATCTGAAACATGTTAAGCAAACTAACATGAACTGAAATTATGTTAAAAAACACCATAAAATTTTACATGTAATCATGGTGTGCACGATGGTTAAAAGTGAATTAGGCAATATTCTTTTTAACTACGTAAAGCATGGGTTGGTTTTATGTCGTTAAAAAGAGCTTCACGCAATTAAAAATTTGTTGCACCGAATATGTCCAAAAAATGCTGAAAGTCAAGACTCACGGGGAGACGCGGAGGGCACGGAGAAAAGCGTGAAATCGAAATGGTTTTCCTCCGCGCCTCCGCGTGAGCCTAACCTACCGGGATGACAAAAAACATGAGAGTGCTAGATGATATCACCGGAGAAATTGTCGATGCTTCGGTCAGACTGCACATGGATCTGGGCCCGGGCTTGCTGGAAAGTGTCTACGAGAGATTGCTTGCAGAAATTTTAATCAGGCGTGGTTTGGTGGTCGAACGCCAAAAGCCGGTCTGTTTCGAGTATGACGGCATTCGGTTTGACGATGGATTTCGGATTGATCTTTTGGTTGAAAATCAAGTTTTGGTTGAACTGAAATCCGTGGAAAAAGTCGCTCCTGTTCATTCCAAGCAGTTGCTGACCTATCTCCGCTTGATGAAACTCCCCGTAGGTCTGCTGATAAACTTCGGTGCCCCCACCCTCAAGGAAGGGCTTCATCGTATCGTCAACAATCTTGATCCCTCCGCATCTTCGCGTCTCCGCGTGAACCAAAAGAAGGTGGATTGATGCCAACACCCGGCGAACACAAAACCGTCCAATCCCGTATCCTGAAATACGCCCAGGACATCGGCTGGACATTTGTGCCCCGTGAAGAGGCCGAAGCGCGGCGCGGGTTCGATGCTGATGTGCCGCCGCAGGACCGGGCCAAGGGGGCCTCGCTCTTTTTCGATGATCTGCTGGATGCCAAGGTCCGTGAATTCAATCCCCGCTACAGCGACGCCGAAGGCGCGTTGCTCGGCAGGTTCCGCCACTTTCATGCCGACATCTACGGCAACCGCGAGTTCATCGACCATTTGCGCAACCGGGGCAAATACCTCGACCATGAGGAAAGCCGCGAGCGCGATCTGATCCTGATCGACTACAAAACCCCTGAAAACAATATCTTCGAAGTTACCGAGGAGTTTGCCTGCCACAACGGCCATTACGGCACCCGCGAGGATGTCGTGTTCCTCATCAACGGCATCCCGGTGCTGGTCATCGAGTGCAAGAACGCCACGAAAGACGAGGCCATTGCCCTGGGAATCGACCAGATTCGCCGTTACCATCGCGAGACACCGGAACTCTTTGTGCCTGAGCAGGTTTTTACCGCCACCGACGCCATCGGTTTTTCTTACGGGGTGACCTGGAACACGGTGCGCCGGAATATCTTCAACTGGAAGCACGAAGAGGTCGGCAAACTGGAAGCAAAAATCAAGAGCTTCTGCGCCATTCCGCAGGTTCTTGGCTTCCTCAAGGATTTCATCGTCTTTGCCGAAAAGGACGAGGAGCTGCACAAGTACGTTCTGCGCCAGCATCAGACCGGGGCCGTAGAAAAGGTTGTGGAGCGGGCGCTGGAACCGAAGCGTACACGGGGCCTGGTCTGGCACACCCAGGGGAGCGGCAAGACCTTTACCATGATCAAGACTGCGGAGTTGCTGTTCAAAGCTCCAAAGGCGGATAAGCCGACCATCCTGCTCATGATCGACCGCAATGAGCTGGAAGACCAGATTCTCAAGAACCTGGCGGCGCTGGGCCTGGGCAATCTGGAACACGCCGACCGCATCTCCACCCTGAACAAGCTGTTGCGCGACGATTACCGGGGCATCATCGTTACCATGATCCACAAGTTCCGTGACATGCCAGCGGATATCAACACCCGCTCCAATATTTATGTCCTGATCGACGAGGCCCACCGTACCACCGGCGGCGATCTCGGCAACTTCCTCATGGCCGGTCTGCCCAACGCCACCTATATCGGTTTCACCGGCACCCCGGTGGACAAAACCGCCTACGGGCGGGGAACCTTCAAAACCTTTGGTTGCGAGGATGACAAGGGCTACCTGCACAAATATTCCATCGCTGACAGCATCGAGGACGGAACCACCTTGCCCCTCTATTACAACCTGGCCCCGAATGAGATGCTGGTGCCCCACGAAACTCTGGACAAGGAGTTCCTGTCGCTGGCCGAAGCCGAGGGTGTTGCCGATATCGATGAGCTGAACAAGATTCTTGAACGGGCGGTCAACTTGAAGAACTTCCTCAAGGGCAAGGAGCGTATCCGCCAGGTTGCCCGCTTTGTGGCCGAACATTACCGGGAAAATGTCGAACCGCTGGGATACAAGGCATTTCTCGTCGGCGTGGACCGCGAGGCTTGCGCTTATTACAAGCACGCCCTGGATGAATTCCTGCCGCCGGAATATTCCGAGGTTGTTTATACCGGGAATAACAACGATTCCGCGCTTCTGAAGGAGTTTCACCTCGACCCGAAGAGAGAGCGCCAGATCCGCAAAAGTTTCAACAAACTGAATCAGCAGCCGAAGATCCTCATTGTCACGGAAAAGCTCCTCACCGGTTTCGATGCGCCGGTCTTGTATGCCATGTATCTGGACAAGCCGATGCGCGATCATACCCTTCTGCAGGCTATCGCCCGGGTGAACCGCCCCTACGAGAACGAAGAGGCCGAAATGGTCAAGCCTCACGGTTTTGTCCTCGATTTTGTCGGCATCTTCGACAAACTGGAAAAGGCCCTGGCCTTTGACAGCGACGAGATCAATGCGGTGGTCAAGGACCTTAAACTTCTCAAGGCGCTTTTCAAGGACAAGATGGAGCAGAAAGCACCTGAATATCTCGGATTGATCGAACGCAATTTCGACGACAAGGATGTCGATGCCCTGGTCGAACATTTCCGTGACCCTGAACGCCGCAAGGAGTTTTTCAAGGAATACAAGGAAATCGAGATGCTCTATGAAATCATCTCGCCCGATGCTTTTCTCAGACCTTTTATCGATTATTACGGCACCCTGTCGGCGATCTATCATGTTGTGCGCAAGCAGTACACCAAACGGGTTTATGCCGACCGGGATTTCCAGCACAAGACCAACATGCTCGTTCAGGAGCGCATCGCCACCTACGGCATCGACGACGTTGAAGAGTTTGTCGAGATCAATGCCGACACCATTGAACTGATCAAAAAAAAAGAGGGCAGTGACGGCACCAAGGTCATCAACCTGATCAAGAGCATCGAGAAGAAGGCTGAGGAAGCCAGTGACGACCCCTACCTGATTGCCATGGCGGAGCGTGCCAAAGCAGTTCAGGCCAGTTTCGAGGATCGGCAACTCAGTACGGCCGAAGCCCTGGAAGAGCTTCTGAAGGAGGTCGAGGCGAATGAAAAAAGGAAAAAGGAACAGGCAGAGAAGGGTTTTGACGGCCTGACTTATTTTGTTTACCGAACGTTGCTTGACGCCGAAATTAAAAAAGCCGAGGATGTCAGCCGGAGGATCAAGGCGGCATTTATTGAATATCCCAATTGGCGAAAAAGTGAGAGTTCTCTCCGAGAACTGCGCCAGAAAGTGACCTTTGCCATTTTTGCGGAATCGGACGATCTGGATCGAGTCACGACGTTGGTGGATGAACTTTTCACTCTGCTGGAAAAGGTGGGTCGTATTTAGTTTTATGGATGTCCAGTCCCCAAAGAATGAATTCAAGGCCCGGGTACGCTACTGGGCAGACAAGCTTGAGGTCGAGGTCGCCTGGCTTGGTATCCGACCCATGAGCAACAAGTGGGCCTCCTGGTCAACCAAGGGCCATCTGAATTTCAACGCGGAACTTCTCGATCTCGAACCCGAGCTTTGGGATTACGTCATCGTCCATGAATTGCTGCACTTTTTCGTGCCCAATCACGGCAGACTATGGAAGAGTCTGATGCGCGCGCATTTGGGGGACTATGAAGGTTTGGCGGCACAATTGGCGGAAAAGGTTTGAGCGAAAAATCAGAAATTCAGTTCGTGCAAAAAGTGACAGGCAAAAGGAAAATTGAATGAAAAAATATAATCTCAAGGTTTCAATAATGGGGTTTCCCAAGCTGTATCGCGAATTTGAGGTAACGGAAAACTGCACCTTTGATGATTTGCATGAAGCGATTTTTGAAGCCTTCGATCGCTATGACGAACACCTCTACTCATTTTTCATCACCCGGAAAGATACCAAGAATACTCGAAGTATTTACAGCTCCCCGGAAATAACCCACCCCATGAACCTCGAAGATATGGGCTATGGGAAAAAGAAACTGTCGACGTCCCGGACCCTGATCGGTGATGCCGGCTTGCAGGAAAAAGATGTTTTTCACTACCTGTTTGATTTTGGGGATGACTGGTGGCACAGGGTTCTGGTCGTAAAAGTCGATGAAGTGAAGGACAAGAAAAAAATTATCAAATTGGTCAAATCGGTTGGGGAATCTCCCCCGCAATACCCAGACTACGATGATGAATATGATGAGGAGTACGAGTAGGCCTTACCCAGATGTTAAAAAGCTTTAGGTTGGAAGGTTTTGTTTCTGCGCAAAAGGGGCGGGCAGGTTCATCTGACTTTCAAGCCTGCAGCAGCCGTCTCTGCAGCAATGTCTGCATGTCCCGACGACCATCGGCAATGACAAGAACGTAGACCTTTTCGACCATGACCCGGTAAATGATGCGATAGGGCTTGAAAAAAATTTCTCGATACGCCCGGAGGCCTATGGCCAGCAATTCCTTTGGGCGGGGTCCCCTGTAGAGGTTTTCGGCCAGGCGGCTGAAAGCCTGTTCAATCTGTTCGAGGACATGGCCCGCTTTTTCCGGTGCATCGTGCAGTTCGATGAAGTTGTATAAATCTTCCAGATCGCGAGCTGCGTCGTCGGTCAGGAATACCGGGAATGCCATTAGCCGGTTTCCCTCTTTTCACGCAGCCCTTTGATGACGTCGGCGGCGGTCCGGACTTTGCCATCCTCGCTCTGCCGGGTCCCGAGGGCCAGAATTTTCAGCATGGCCATGGTCGCCTGGGGCTGTTCGTAACTTTCGATGCCCTGTATGACGGCTTTGGCTTCCCCGTTCTGCGTAATTACCAAGGGGTCGCATTGTTTTTCCAGGTTACGCACGATTTCAGCGGCATGTGCCTTGAGGTAGCTGATGGGTTTGATCTGGCGAGAGAATTTCATAGGCCCCCTTTTTTTGATATGACAAAATTTAGTCCTTAAACAGGTCGTTTGCCAAGACGTAAGGCGCCGTCGGGAGGCGCAACCCCGGCCACTCTAAACGGGGAAATACATGAGCAATTTGTATTTGAAGGGAAAACCGTGCAAAACAAAAATCCCCCGCTATTGATATAGCGGGGGATTTTAAATGGAACAGCAATGAAAATATGAAAATCTGCGACAAGCTGTTTGCTTCAGCCGGGTTGTCACAAGATCTGATCGAGAAATTTTTGCAGGCGCGGGTGCTCGGGGTTCTCGAAGAAGTGTTTGGGCGTGCCCACCTCGATGATTTTCCCCTCGTCCATGAAAACGATGCGGTCAGCCACCTCACGGGCAAAGGTCATTTCATGGGTAACGACGACCATGGTCATACCTTCCTTGGCAAGATTAACCATAACAGCCAGTACCTCGCCGATCATCTCCGGATCGAGGGCCGAGGTCGGCTCGTCGAAAAGCATGATTTTCGGGTTCATGGCCAGAGCCCGGGCGATGGCCACGCGCTGCTTCTGGCCGCCGCTAAGCTGGGCCGGGTAGCTGTCGACCTTTTCCGCGATGCCGACTTTTTCCAACAGTTTGAGAGCTGTTTTTTCGGCTTCTTTTTTGGGAATTTTTTTAAGCTTGATTGGCGCCAGGGTCAGGTTGTGGAGGACATTCTTGTGGTGGAAAAGATTGAAACTCTGGAACACCATGCCGAGTTCCATGCGGATTTTGTTGATATCATTCTTCTCATCACTGATATCTTCTCCATCCACGATGATATGTCCCTGGTTGATCTTTTCGAGCTGGTTGATGGAGCGCAGCAGGGTACTTTTGCCCGAGCCGCTGGGGCCGATTACAACGACCTTTTCGCCCTGTTCGATATCGAGGGAGACATCGTCGAGGGCCTTGAGGGTTCCGAAAAATTTGGAGACGTTTCTGATCTGGATAATCGGCTCAGCGTTGCCCATAACTTCCCATCCTTTCTTCCATCATGCCGACAAGTTTGGAAAGAATCAGGGTAATGATCAGGTAAACGATGGCGATCATGGTATAGGTCTCGAAGTACATGAAACTTTCCGAGGCGAACTCTCTTCCCCGCCGCAGCAGGTCGGATACCGCCAGAATTGAAACCAGAGAGGTGTCCTTGAGCAGGGCGATGAATTCATTGCCCACCGGCGGCAGAATGGTTCTCAGGGCCTGGGGCAGGATGACGTAAAACATGGTCTGACGGCTGTTGAATCCGAGGGACATGGAGGCTTCGCTCTGACCGGGGTCGATTGCTTCGATGCCGGCCCGGAAAACCTCTCCCATATAGGCTCCGTAGCAGAAGCTCATGGCAAGTATGGCCGCCAGTATGTCGGGGACCAGGACGAACTGTCCCAGGGCGTAGTAGAGGTAGAACAACTGAACGAGCAGGGGGATTCCCCTGACCACTTCCACATAGGTGGAGGCCACCAGATTGATGTATTTGTTGCTGGATATGCGGCCGAGTCCCGTGATCAATCCGATAACGAGAGCCAGGGAGATGGAGGCAAAGGTTACCTCGAAGGTTACCAGCACGCCATCCGGAATGAATTTTACAATGCGGAGGTAAGGTTCCTGGTGAAAGATGATGAGGTAGAGGAAAGCCGCCACAGCGCCGATAAAAGAAAGACGCCAGGCGGAGACCAGACCCTTGTCATCTTTGGTCGGGATCGCCGCGCCGTCGCCGATATCGATATCAACTTTTTTTTGGGATACGTTTTTCGCCATAAAGCCGCCATGTAAAAAAAGGCCCGGATGTTTCTTCATTCCGGGCCTTTCTATAATTTAATTAGAATTTATTGGCCGATCCACTTTTTCTGGAATTCTTTGTCCAGGCCTTTGGCTTTAACCGCCTGGATTCCTTTGTTGATCAGGTCAAGGACTTCCTGGTTCCCTTTTTTGACAGCTATTCCGTAATATTCGGCTTCGCCCCCTTCGATAACGGCGGAAATTTTGAGCGCGGATTTGTATTTGTCGTTCTGCAGGGCGTAATTGGCGGCAACCGGGTCGTCGCAGACAACAGCCGCAATGCGGCCGTTATAAAGGTCTTCGATGGCCAGGCCGACTTCATCGTAGGTTTTGGAAATGACGCCATCAACCGCTTTCACGGCAAAAGTACCGGTGGTGCTGATCTGAGAGCCGACCTTTTTGCCAACCAGTTCTTTGAGGTCTTTAACGGTGGAGTCCTTCTCCACGATCAGGGCCTGGCGAACCTGGAAGTAAGGTTCGCTGAAATCCATGACTTTCTTGCGTTCTTCAGTAATGGAGACCGAGGAAGAGATGGCGTCGTATTTGGTAACATCGAGCCCGGCGAAGATGCCGTCCCAGGCTACGGCCATGAACTTTGGTGTAAATCCGGCTTCTTTGCCGGCGGCGGTCATGTAGTCGATGGAGAAGCCGACAATGTTTTTATTGGCATCGACAAATTCCATGGGCGGCCAGGTGGCGTCTGTGGCAAAAGTGATAACCACTTCCTTGGCTTCCGCCTGTAACGGGCAAATAGTGAAGCTGAAAGCAAGAGTTGCAGCAAGGACAATTAAAGCGATTTTTTTGAACATTTTATCCTCCTTGTAAACTTTAAAGAATTATTTCTTTTCGCAAATGGAACTTAACATTTTTAAAAGTAAATTTGCAACGGAGAAAACCATTATTTTGATACTCTTCCCCTCATTCAGGGTGACTCGACTGGTACCCGGCCCGCAAGTCCCCAGAACTGGGCGATAAGCATACCGGACAGGATCAATCCCGCCCCCAGTATCCCTTTTGAAGTCATGATTTCCCCGAGCAGAATCCAGCCCGCCAATGCGGCAAAGACGGTTTCCAGCTGCATGATGAGGGCGGCATGGGCGGGCGGCGAATGCTTTTGGGCAATGACCTGCAGGGTAAATGCGATCCCGGTTGTCACCACGCCGCTGAAAAGAAGAGGGTAAGCAGCTGCCAGGATATCATCGATACGCATGGTTTCCAGGGTCAGAGCGGCGGCAAAGCTCAACAGGGCGCAGACCGCGGTCTGACCAAAGGCCAGGAGATAGGACTTCATGCGGGGCGACAGCCAACCGATGACGAGGACATGCCCGGCCCAGGCAAAGGCCCCGGCCAGAACCCAGCCGTCGCCGGCAGCGAAACTCAGCGTGTCGGAAACACTCATCAGATAGGTGCCCGCCAAGCCGAGGGGGGCGCCTATCCAGACCCCGGTTCTGGTCCGCATGCCGAAGGCTGAACCTATTATCGGTACCAGAATCACATAAAGCCCGGTAATGAAACCGGCGTTTCCGGCGGTGGTGGAAACCAGTCCGATCTGCTGGAGATTGATGCCGGCAAAAAGCATGGTTCCGGCCAGCAACGATCCCATGAGGGAAAATTTGATAGTCCCCTCCGATATCTCGGCGGGGTTTCGCAGAGCTTTCCAGGCAAAAGGCGCGAGGAAGAGAGCGCCGAGAAGAAAGCGGACAAAGTTAAAGGTAAAAGGGCCGACATGGTCCATTCCCATACGTTGGGCGACAAAGGTTGATCCCCAGATGAAGGCGACGAGCAAAAGCAGGGCATTTGCCCTGAGAATGGTTGAATTCATGGCTTTTTAAGTTTTCCGGCAAGTCGAAAAATTTGACAAGGGCTGAGAAACATGCCTTTATACTGCAAGGTAAAAAAAAGATCAAGAAACGGAGATAGGGCAATCAGTTTTTCGGCTCGTTTGGCATCAGGGAAGGGCGGTAATGGAACCGAGAACCAAATTTATTGTCTATAAGATAGCGGGCTATGCATTCATGGCCTGGGCTCTATACTTTTTCGTCAAGGCTTTTTTCCTCTACCGGGAGGTCGCGGATCTGGCCGTTACCAACATCGAATTCAAGATGGGCATGACCCAGGCGGTTCTCAAGGGCGCGGCCGGGATGGGGGTCGGGCTGGTCGGGTTCCTTTTCAACTATTCGGCGGGGTTGCACAAAAAGGATATCGATTTTTTGTAAACCGGC
Source organism: Deltaproteobacteria bacterium (assembly GCA_016934985.1). Taxonomy (GTDB): domain Bacteria; phylum Desulfobacterota; class Desulfuromonadia; order Desulfuromonadales; family JAAYDE01; genus JAFGRU01. The sequence continues at coordinate 38,235 of JAFGRU010000030.1, read as the reverse complement.
TGCAAGGGGAAAGACGTTACTTGGATGTGCGGTTGAGCAGAAAATCGCGGACGGCTTTGGGCTGATCGGTTTTTATGCAGAGTCGTTTGTGGCGTGATTTTTCACCGCTGACGATGGTGATATCGCGCTTGGGAAGGCGCAACTGCTTGGCGAAAAATTGCCGGCACAGTTCGTTGGCCGCTCCTTCAACCGGAGGGGAGGTCAGTCTTACCTTCAGCTCACCTTCCTGCGGGCCGACTATTTCGTTTTTGCTGGCTCGTGGTTGGACCAGAATCTGGAGCAGAACCCCGTCCGGCCGGATGGTGAGAAAATCAGACATCCCATTCCCGGTTGAATTCCCTGGTCGTTTCGGACGCTTCCCTGTCCTCTTCTTCGTCTTCTTTTTTTACATCTTCTTCAGCTTCTTTACCTTCTTCACCTGGCTCTTCAATTTCCTCATTCATCTCTTCAAATGTTTCATTTGCCTCTGGCTCAAGGTTTTCCTCATCGGTTGCGAGAATGCCATCTGCGCTCGGAAATTTACCCGCCAGAGGTCTCTCCACAACCATTAAGGCTTCCGGAATTTGAGGCCAATCGGTTTCGGCCAGCATGCGCTGATGCCTTTCGATAAGGCTTTTGAGGTTGGTTTCAAACACCAGCTTCTGCCGATTGATCTCCTGGATCTGTTCGATCAACTCCACGCGCCGCTGCTCTCCCTGGCTGACGATTTTTCCCGCCTTCAGGCGCGCATCCTCAACGATCAGTTCGGCTTCCTTGCGAGCGTTTTGCCTGAGGCCGTCGGTGACCTGCTGAGTTGTCAGCAGGGCCTCCTTCAGGGTTGATTCGGTCTGGCGCATATCTTCCAGGGATTGCCGGGTCCGGGCCAGGTTCTCCTTCAGCTCCTGATTTTCCCGGTGGAGGTTCTCCAGTTGTTCGGCCACTTTTTCCAGAAACTGGTCGACGCCGGTCTTTTCATATCCCATGAAACGGTTTTTGAACTGATACTGTTGAATATCAATGGGAGTGATTTCCATAGACAATCCCTCTGTTGTTTAAAAAGAACTTGCCAGTTGGATAAAAACGGCATGGATGACCCGCTGGAGGAAAGTGAGCGCTACCAGGAGTACCAGGGGGGAGAAATCGATGCCGCCGAAAGTCATGGGTACCCAGCGTTGAATTTTGTACAAAACCGGATCAGTGGCACTGTGGAGAAAACGAACGATGGGGTTGTAGGGGTCGGGATTGACCCAGGAAAGAATGGCGCGTGCGACAATGATAAAAATGTAGAGGGTAAAAACCAGATCAACGACTTGGGCCAGAGCCAGAATGATTTCCCGTACGATCATTGGACCTTCCTGTGCAGATGCTGAAAAAAGACCTGTTTGTTAAAATAAAATTAATAAGAAATGCTGACCCTGAATTTTATACAGAACCTCCGAAGCCTGTCAAACGGTTTAAAAGGCCTGAGAGGTTAAAAAAAAGCGTTTTCTGCTTCAGGAAGAAATCCGCCGGGGTTTCAGGCATCGAAAAATTCTCTGGAATAATGCCCTGTCAATTGCTACTATAACACCCTTTTTCAAAATAATATTTGAAAGGTTTTCGTTATGAACAAAATCAGACCACGTACTGACAACCTGCATGTCAGCGGCCTGACCCCGATTATTGCGCCCGCAGACCTGATTCAGGTTTTCCCCCTGTCGGAAGAGGATGCGGAGTTTGTAGCCAATTCGAGGAACCGAATCATCGATATCCTTTCCGGCCGGGACAAGCGGCTCATGCTGGTGGTAGGTCCCTGCTCCATTCACGATCCGGTCGCGGCGCTAGATTATGCAGGGCGGCTCAGCCGTTTGAGCCGGGAGATCGAAGATCAGATTGCCGTTGTGATGCGGGTCTATTTTGAGAAACCCCGCACCACTATCGGCTGGAAAGGCCTGATCAACGATCCGGATTTGAACAGCAGCCATCAGATTTCCAAAGGTCTGGGCATCGCCCGCCAACTCCTCTGTTCCATTACGGCCCTGAAACTTCCGGTTGCGGTCGAGCTTCTCGATCCGATCACACCCCCTTATTTTTCCGACATTATCAGCTGGGGCGCCATCGGCGCCCGGACTACCGAGTCCCAGCCCCACAGAGAGTTGGCCAGCGGCTCCTCCTTCCCCGTTGGTTTTAAAAACGGTACCGACGGTTCCCTGCAGATTGCCATAGACGGTATCGGTTCGGCCCTGCACCCGCATACTTTTCTGGGCATCAATCGGGAAGGCCGGACGGCCATCGTGAAAACCAAGGGCAACCCTGACGTTCACATCGTGCTGCGCGGCGGCAGCGATAACCCCAATTATTTCCCTGAGGATATCGAGCAAACCGAAAAACTTCTGGAGAAAGCCGGATTACCCAAAGGAATCATGGTCGACTGCAGCCACGCCAACTCTTTCAAAAATCACGAACGTCAGGAAGAGGTGCTGCTTAATGTTTTAGAGCAGATTGCTGCAGGCAACAAATCTATCGCTGCGCTGATGATAGAGAGCAACCTGAAGCCCGGTAATCAGAAAATATCTTCCGATCCGGCCGCCATGGAATATGGTGTGTCGGTCACTGATAAGTGTGTCGGCTGGGAAGATACCGAGAGAATGCTCCGTTATGCCCGCGAAAAACTGAAGGAGATGGGCGGACGCCCACTTTGAAAAAGGGAACTTTTTGTCCCTTTTTCTGAAAAGTTGAGAAATGAGGTTATGGTTCCAGGCATTCAGCCGTTTTGCCGGAGGGTTATGTCTTCAAGCAGAAGCTGGATGTCATCGCCATTGACCAGAACTACTTTTCCTCTTTTTCTCTCCGAACGTGCCAGGCCTTCATCGACCCAGTTGAGGATGAGAGCCTTGGAAACGCCGAACTTATGACTGGCTTCGAGAGGTGAATACCAAGTTTTTCCAAGAGACATGGCTTCTTTTCTCCTCTATGGCAGAGATTGGCTGGGAAAAACCGTTCTATCGTATATAATTATAACGCAAGATGCGCAGATGTCTTGTCTTGAGGGGCGATTGATCCGGCAGGGGCGAATTAATTCGTTCGGCGAGAAAATTGCCTTGACAAGAAGCCTTTTTTTCGTTAGATGTTCTTGTTCGTTACGCTTTTTCCACAGCTTGTAAGCGCTTGAGATAGAAGAGAGGTTTTGATGAGTACGCAAATAGTCCCCACGGCGGATATCGACAGAAGCTGGTATGTCGTCGATCTCCAGAATAAGGTCCTTGGCCGTGCCGCCACAGAGATTGCCCGGGTTCTCAGGGGTAAACATAAGGCCGTCTATGCAAATCATGTGGATGCCGGTGACTTCGTTATCGTCATCAATGCCGACAAGGTTCACCTGACCGGCAAGAAGCTGACGGATAAATTTTATTATCGTCATTCCGGTTATCCGGGCGGCATTCGCTCCACCAGCGCGGGCAAACTTCTGGAAGAAAAGCCGGAAGAGGTGATCCGCATTGCTGTCAAAGGAATGCTTCCCAAAAACAAACTGGGACGCCAGATGTTCAAAAAGCTGAAGGTTTATCGTGGCAGTGATCATCCCCACGAGGCCCAAAAACCCCAGGCTTTGACTATTTAATCAATTTAGGAGAGAAAACCGATGGCAGAACAGAGTTTTTACGCTACCGGCAAGAAGAAAACCTCTATTGCCCGTGTCTGGCTCCAGCCCGGAAGCGGAAACATTACCGTCAACCGCCTGCCGCTTGATGATTATTTTGGGAGAGGAATTCTTAAAATGCTCATCGACCAGCCCTTGGAGCTTACCGAGAGCATAGGAAAATTTGATATTTCCGTTAACGTTTGCGGCGGCGGCCACACCGGTCAGGCCGGTGCGATCAAGCATGGTATTTCCAAGGCTTTGCTCGTGTACAACCCCGACCTGCGCCCGGTTCTGAAAAAAGCCGGATTCCTGACCCGCGACAGTCGCGTCAAGGAGAGAAAGAAATATGGACGTCGGGCAGCGCGTGCCAGATTCCAGTTTTCCAAGCGCTGATTTTATCGCCTTACGACTGTTTCTTTTTTCAGGTTTATCCATATATCTGTGCTTGTTCAACATGAGGACAGGAAACCGGTCTGGTTTCCTGTCTTCTTTTTGAAGGGGGTACTACACCATGACCCGCCGCATTGCGATTGTGGGTGCCGGTGGTTATACCGGCATTGAGCTGATGAGGCTCCTTTTCAACCATCCCCGGGCCGAGATAACGTGCCTGACTTCCCTGGAGGATATCGGCGAACCTGTCAGCAAATCCTTCCCTTCCCTATTAGATAGAATTCCTGTCCCGCTGGAAACTTTGGATGTCGAGAAGGTTGCCGCCAAGGCGGACATCGTTTTTACCGCCCTGCCGCACAAAGCTGCCATGGGAGTGGTGCCCGGCTTTCTCAAGGCCGGCAAAAAAGTCATTGACCTTTCAGCCGACTATCGTTTGCAGAACATCAAAGTCTATGAGCAGTGGTATCAGACCCACACCAGCCCGGAACTCGTTCCGGAAGCGGCCTACGGTCTCCCCGAGCTGTACCGGGAAAGGGTCCGGGGGGCGCGTCTGGTGGCCAACCCCGGATGTTACCCGACCAGTGCGGTACTCGCTCTGGCGCCGTTGGCGCGGGATAAAATGATCGATCCGGAGACCCTGATCATCGACAGTAAGTCCGGGGCGACCGGTGCCGGCCGCTCGGTGGGGATCAATACCCTGTTCTGCGAGGTCAACGAGGGTTTTAAAGCTTACGGTGTCGGCAGCCACCGTCACACCCCCGAAATCGAGCAGGTTCTGGGCGATCTTTTCGGCGCAGAGGTCCGCGTCAATTTCACTCCTCACCTTCTACCCATCAACCGTGGTATCCTCTCGACCTCTTACGCCAAACTCACCCGCTCTTGCACCACCGAGGAACTTCTCGAGGTGTTCGGTGAATTTTACCGGGATGAGCCTTTTGTGAGGGTTCTCCCTGCGGGCCGATTGCCCAATGTGGCAGCCGTCAGGGGGAGCAACTTCTGTGACGTCGGGCTGGTCTGCGATCCCCGCACCGGTCGGGTCATTGTCGTGTCGGCTATCGACAATCTGGTCAAAGGGGCGTCCGGCCAGGCCGTTCAGAATATGAATCTCATGGAAGGGTTTGAAGAGACCCTTGGCCTCGATATCCTGCCGCTATTCCCATGACGGCACGGTTTGCCATCGTCTGACCATTGGATTGATTGTTATGGAGTACCTGATTACCATACTCGGCGTGGTGTTGATTGTTGAGGGAATTCCCTGGTTCCTGTCGCCGTCCAAAATCAAAAAACTGTTCAGCCAGCTTCTTATTCTGCCGGACAAGACTCTGCGCTTTTACGGACTGTCCATGATGCTGACGGGCTTACTGGTGGTTTATCTTGTCCGAGGCTAGGGTGGCAAAGGCAGCCGCTCCGGATTCTCCTGCGAAGTCCCCTAGTGGCAATGCACAGGGAGAAACCCTGGCGCTGGAAGATTTCGACTATCACCTTCCGCCGGAGTTGATAGCCCAGCATCCTTCTGCGCGGCGTGGAGATTCGCGCCTCATGGTCGTGGGCCGTGCCGATGGTGCCGTCCAAACCGCTCACTTTTCCAAGATTACCGATAAATTCCGTCCTGGCGATCTTCTGGTGGTCAACGATACCCGCGTCATTCCGGCCCGGCTCCTGGGTACCAAAGAAGGGACGGGCGGGCGGGTTGAGGTTTTTCTGGTTACGCGCAAGAACAGCGAGGCGGAAGAATGGAGTTGCCTGACCCGCGCCTCAAAAAGGCTCAAGCCTGGCCAGCGGATATTCTTGGGTGAAAAAATCCGGGCTACCGTTGTCGGAGAGGGCGAGCACCCGTTTCAAGAGATCCTTTTCGAATGTGACGGCGAGTTCCTCGATGTCGTGGAAAAGGTCGGTCATATTCCCCTGCCGCCCTATATCCGGCGTGAGGACCTGGGGCTCGATCGTGAGCGCTACCAGACCATTTTCGCAGCCAGCCGCGGTGCCGTGGCCGCACCCACGGCCGGTCTCCATTTCAGCCCCGAGGTGCTGCAGGAACTCACTGCCCGCGGGGTTGAGGTCTGCAGTCTCACCCTGCACGTTGGCTTGGGGACATTTCTTCCGGTGCGGGTCGACAACCTTGCCGAACATCAGATGCACGAGGAATTTTTTGCCGTTTCAACGGCTACGGCGGCCGCGGTCAATCAGGCCAAGGCGGAGGGAAGACGGGTCTTTGCAGTGGGGACCACGGTAACCCGTACTCTGGAGTCGGCCCTTGATGACCAGGGGCGTTTGCGGGCAATGGAGGGGAGCACACGGCTTTTCATCCGGCCAGGTTTCCGCTTCCGCATGGTAGATGCCCTGATTACCAATTTCCATCTGCCCCAGTCCACCCTGCTTATGCTGGTTTCAGCTTTTGCAGGCAGGGAATTGGTGCTGGAGGCCTACCGGCAGGCCGTTGCAGAGAAATTTCGCTTTTTCAGCTATGGCGACTGTATGCTGATTATTTGATGAAACAGTTTTAAGTTGAAAGTTTTAAGTGTTAAGTGCAATTCCCTTATACCGCAACTGAAGCGGAGAGGGGCCGGGGTTGCGTCCCCGGACGCCGCCTTACTCTTTTTGCTTGCCCGAAAAAGAGTAAGCAGAAAAAGGCACCCCGGCATCTTGCCCTTCGGGTTCCCGTTGCGGGGCGGTTCTTTTGAGGCCGGTCAGGAACTCGCTGCGCTCAGACAGCCTGCCCGGCTTGATCTCAAAAGCCCCACCCCGCAACGGCTGCGATGCAAGGGGAAAAGGCAAAAACCTTGAAAACCTTAAAACCAGGTTTAAGCCATTTTGTGGCAAGGCCACAAAATGAGCTGATTAAGCTTAATGTTGATTATGAATTTCAACCCCTTGCGATGACGCCGGAGTGGAGGAAAGGTTTTGAGATCAGACGGACATCTGAGCGGTTTTTGCGAATCATGGCCGTCCTCAAAAGGTTTCCGGAGCGCAGGGAAGCCGCAGGCCGAATCGCGGGGCGTCCTTTTCTTTGTTTCTTTCTTTTTGACGTAAAAAGAAAGAAAGCGTCGTCCGGGGACGCAACCCCGGTGTTAAAATCGCGGCAAAAAACAAAAAAGGTCGTGTTTGGTTGGACCTGACGCCCGCTGAAACGAAGATGGAAAATTTCAATTTCACATTATTAAAAAAAGATTCCCTGACCCAGGCCCGCCTGGGCGAAATCCGAACCCGCCGGGGTCTGATTGAAACGCCCATTTTCATGCCCGTGGGGACACAGGGTACTGTCAAGGGGATGCTGCCCGAAACCCTGCTCGATCTCGGGGCGCAGATAATTCTGGGCAACACCTATCATCTCTACCTGCGACCCGGACACGAGCTTATCAGGCAGCTTGGGGGGCTTCACACATTCATGAACTGGCCGCGTCCCATCCTCACTGACAGCGGCGGTTTCCAGGTTTTCAGCCTTGGCAAGCTTTGCAAGATCAGCGAGGAAGGGGTCTGCTTTCAGTCCCACCTTGACGGCTCGCGCCATAACCTGACGCCTGAGTTTTCCATCGCCGTGCAGGAAGCGCTGGGGTCGGATATCATTATGGCGTTCGACGAATGCGTCCCGTATCCGTCGACCCGCGAATATGTCCGGGATGCCACCGAGCGCTCCACCCGCTGGGCGCGGCGCTCAAAAAGCGCCTGGCGGCAGGAAGAGGGCTCCGCCCTGTTCGGCATCGTCCAGGGGGGGATGTACGAGGATTTGAGAAGACGCAGCAGCGAAGACCTGCTATCCATAGGTTTCGGAGGTTATGCCGTCGGCGGCCTTTCCCTCGGCGAGGAAATTGTCCTCATGTACGATATCATGGAGTTTTCTCTCCCCCTGCTTCCCGAGGACCGGCCCCGCTATATCATGGGCGTGGGCACTCCCGAGGACCTGGTCGAAGGCGTGGCTCGCGGGGCGGATATGTTCGACTGCGTCATGCCGACCCGCAATGCCCGTAACGGCGTACTTTTTACCAACAGCGGCAAAATCAGTATCAAACAGAGCCGTTACCGGGAGGACCCCAACCCTCTGGACCCGGAATGCACGTGCTACGTCTGCCGTCACTACAGCCGGGCCTACTTGCGTCATCTTTTCCAGGCCAACGAGATTTTGTCATCGGTGCTGAATACCCAGCATAACCTGCATTACTATCTCGACCTTATGAAGAAGATAAGGGCGGCTATTCAGGAGGGGACCTTCACTGAATTTCGCCGCGATTTTTACCGCAAAAGACAGCAATAAGGTCTTAAAAACAGGGTTTTTCCCAAAAAGTTGGTAAAAAGGGCCAAGATAATTTTTTTTTTGTTTTAAATTCTGTTATAAAGTTGACGATATTCGACTTTCAGTCGGTTGCGTCGGAGTACTATCCATTACAGCCAGGAGGTTAATTCTATGGTATCTGAAGCATATGCAATGGCCAACACCGCTGCGGGTCAGGCGGGGGGACGTCCGGGATATGAAACCATCGTCATGCTGGTTGTCATGTTCGGAATTTTTTACTTTCTGCTCATCCGCCCTCAGCAAAAAAGGGCTAAACAGCATAAACAGCTTCTCGAGGCATTGAAAATCGGCGATCAGGTTGTCACTGCCGGGGGGCTCCACGGCAAGGTGGCCGCGCTCCAGGATGATGTCATCACGCTGGAAGTGGCCAGCGGCGTGCGGATGAAATTCAACCGTTCATCGATTGTCAGTACTCAGAAAGAAGCAACCCAGGAAAAACAATAGCCTGCTCGGCAGGAACTGGAACGTTTCTCTCTTCCTTTTTCGTGCCGACCAAATTGTATTCATTCCCAAAGGAGATAGCGTAGATCATGTCCAAACACCTCAAGATCAGGGTGATTATCGTCTTCTGCTGCATAATCGTTTCCCTAATCTCACTCGGGCCGACGTTTTTAAAAGGCAGCCTGCCAGGATGGTGGGAAAAAGCCTTTGACCCGATCCATCTGGGTCTTGACCTTCAGGGTGGAATTCATCTCGTGCTGGGGGTGGAGGTTGACAAGGCTGTGGAAAGTCGGCTTGACAGTATTGCCGATGAAACCGAGAGCCTTCTCAAGGAAGAGGACGTTATTTTCAAAAGGGTTCGGCGTGTCGGTGAGGAGAGTGTTGGCGTCACCGTTTACGATGAGGTCGCCGGGAAAGACATAATAACCTTTTTTGAGAAGAATTTCCCCGGTATGGAAATGATGCCGGACCGCCAGGATGGCGGCTATGACCAGAAAATTTTCCGTCTGAAAGCTGCGGAGATCGATCAAATCAAGGACTATGCCGTTCGTCAGGCTCTGGAAACCATGCGCAACAGGGTTGACCAGTTCGGTGTTTCCGAGCCGGTGCTGCAGCGCCAGACCGGCAACCGTATTCTCATTCAGCTGCCGGGGGTTAAAGACCCGAAGCGGGCGATTGCTTTACTCGGCAAGACCGCACGCCTGGAATTCAAGCTGGTGGCAGAAGGAGTCTCCATCCCAGATGCTGTAAATGGAATTCTGCCCGAGGGGACCCAGCTCCTTTATGAGAAAAAGGTCAACCACCGAACCGGGGCTGCTACGGAAACCCCTATAGTCGTTTATGCTCAGACTGTCCTGACCGGTGATCTTCTCTCCGATGCCCAGGTGCGCATCAGCAGCCAATTTAACGAGCCCTATGTGTCCATTGATTTCAACGCCCTGGGTGCCAAACGTTTTGAACAGATCACCGCTGCCAACGTCAACAAACGACTGGCCATCATCCTCGATGACACGATCTATTCCGCGCCCAATATCCGGGAGAGGATAGCCGGCGGCAGTGCCATGATCAGCGGCTCATTCACCGAACAGGAGGCCCAGGATCTGGCCATTGTCTTGAGGGCCGGTTCCCTGCCGGCGCCGGTAAAAATACTTGAAGACCGTACGGTCGGTCCTTCCCTGGGCCGGGATTCCATCAACCAGGGGATTCTTTCCATCCTTATCGGCGGTTTTCTCGTCATCGCCGTTATGGTGGTTTATTATCGCATGTCCGGCATCGTGGCCAATGTCGCTCTTACTCTCAACATTCTCTTTATCATGGCCATGCTGACCATGTTCAAGGCGTCCCTCACTCTGCCCGGGATTGCAGGGATCGTTCTCACGGTGGGGATGGCCGTTGATGCCAACGTCCTCATTTTCGAGCGCATTCGCGAAGAACTCAGGCGTGGGCAGTCGCCACGGCTGGCGGTGGAATCCGGTTTCGCCAAGGCTTTTGTGACCATCATTGATGCCAACGTCACGACGCTCATTGCGGCCCTGGTTCTTTTCCAGTTCGGTACGGGACCAGTCAAAGGGTTTGCGGTGACGCTTTCAATTGGTATCGTTTCCTCTCTGTTTACCGCCACGTTTGTTGCCAGGATGATTTTCGACTATTTCCTGGAAAAACGTCATATCAAGCAGCTGAGCGTATAAGGAGACGGGAATGCAGCTAATAAAAACAGATATCAATATCGACTTCATCGGCAAGCGTAAACTGGCCGTGGTGTTCTCCGCGATTCTGATCCTGATCGGGCTCGTTTCTCTGGTCCTCAAAGGGGGGCCGAATTACGGCATCGATTTTGCCGGCGGAACCCTGGTGCAGTTGAAATTCACGGAATCGACCAAGGCGGCCGACATCAAGGGGGCCCTGAAAGACCTGAAAATGGGGACCGTTACGGTCCAGCAGTTTGGTGACGAGCCGAACGAATTTCTGGTGCGAACCCCCACGGAAACAGAAATCGAAGGGCTCGGCCAGCAAATCCTGGAAACCTTGGAAAATCACTACGGCAGCGGCAAGGTAGAAATGCGCCGTGCCGAAATGGTCGGCCCCCAGGTCGGTAAGGACCTGCGCCAGAAAGGCCTGCTGGCCATCTGTTATGCCATGATCGGGATTCTCATCTATGTCACCTGGCGTTTCGAATTCCGTTTCGCGGTTGGTGCTATCGTTGCCCTGATCCACGATGTCTTGGTCACCCTCGGGGTTTTCTCTCTTTTCGGGCGGGAGATAGACCTGCCGGTTATTGCGGCTTTTCTAGCCATAATCGGCTATTCCCTCAACGACACTATTATCGTTTATGACCGCATCCGGGAAAACATGGGGAAATACCACAAGGAGACGTTCCCCTTCATCATCAATCGCAGTATCAACGAAACCCTTTCCAGGACTTTGATGACGTCCTTCACAACCCTGGTCGTGGTCCTGGCCCTGTTCATTTTCGGCGGCGGGGTGATCAACAACTTTGCCTTTGCCCTGCTGGTCGGGATTCTGATCGGTACCTATTCCTCCATTTTCGTGGCCAGCCCGCTGCTTATCTTCTGGGAGGAGTACAGCCAGAAAAAGGGTAAGGCAGCAGGAGGGAAGCCGGCAACAAAGAGTACCTGATGGAAAAAGTGCAAGTCATCGAGTGATTTTAATTGTTCTTGCAAAAAGCCCCCGTCGGTTTTGATACCGGCGGGGCTTTTTGCTTGGACCCGGATAAGGGCTGGTGTTTTTTGAGCGGCCCTTGGAATGGGCGATGCGAGGCATTGGAATGACACACTGAACAGTTACAAATTTAAAACTTTTTCTCACTTTTTGAAAATTTAAAATCCTGCCGGAAGTCCATTCCCGCGCGGGTCGGCGGCGCCTTCAATCAAACCGTCAGGATGGAAAACTACGGCGCCTGCATGTCCCATGACCTCGTCGAAGTCGCTGATAACATCGACATCATGGCCGGCATTTTTCAACGCTGCTAAAACATCTGCCGCAAACCGGTTTTCGATGCGAAGATTTGTTGCACTGGCGCCCCAGGTTCTTCCGAGCAGCCAGCGTGGTGCAGAAACCGCCTGTTGCAGTTCCTGGCCGAAAAGCACGTGCCGGGCAAAGACCATGGCCTGGGTCTGGGGCTGGCCCTCGCCACCCATGGTACCGTAAGCCATGACCCGACCGTCATTGAGATGCCCCAGCGCCGGTTGGATGGTGTGGAAGGGGCGACGATGGGGCTTCAGGCAGTTGTGATGAGAGGGGTCGAGGCTGAAACTGACCCCGCGGTTCTGCCAGGTGATGCCGGTTTCGGGCAGTGCCACTCCCGAACCGAATTCCCAATAAATGCTTTGGATAAAGCTGACAACACGACCTTCGCTGTCCGCAGCCCCGAGCCAGACGGTATCGCCGGGCGCGGCAGCTTCGGGCCAGGGTAAGGCTGTTTTCATGGAAATTTCGGCGGCCAGTGCATCCAGTTTTTCAGAAGTCAGGAAAGACTTTGGGTCAGCTTTCATGTAGTGAGGATCGGTGACATAACGGTCGCGGATTCGGAAAGCTCTTTTGGTGGATTCCACCAGACCATGAACAAAATCGAAACCTTCTGCCTCTTTGACTCCGAGCCGATCGAACACGCCCAGCAGAATCAGGGAAGCCAGCCCCTGGGTAGGCGGCGGCATGTTGAAAATTCTGTGTCCGGCCACTTCCACGGTCAGCGGCTTGAGGCGCAGTGCCCGATGGCTTTCGAGGTCGGCGAGAGTGATGGGGGAGCCGGCGGCCTCCAGTTCGGCGGCAATGGCACGTGCCAAGTCACCCCGATAAAAGGTGTCGAGACCTTTTTCGGCCAGCACTTTTAAAGTTTCGGCCAGGGCCGGTTGGCGGAAACGGTATCCGACGGCAGGGGGCTGACCTTCGGGGAGAAAGGTTGAAGCGAAGCCTGGCACGTTTTTCAATTCCTCCAGTTTCCCGCTCGTGTTGGCTGCCTGGGTCCGGGTCACGGCGAATCCATCCCGTGCCAAAAACGTGGCATCTTCAAGGATACGGGAAAGAGGCAGGCGACCGCCCCATTTTTCTTTGCTGAAGCGATAAGCCTCCTCCCAGCCTGAAACTGCTCCAGCGACAGTCAGTGCGGCCAACGGCCCACGGCTGGGGATGGCATCGAACCCTTGCTTTTTGTAAAAAGCGATGTCGGCCCTGCCGGCAGCCGCGCCGCAGGCGTCGATCCCGGTCACCTCTCCTCCGGGCGTGTGAATCAGCCAGAAGTTGTCCCCGCCCAGCGCATTCATGTGCGGATAGACGACGGCAATCGTGCTGGCTGCGGCGATCATGGCCTCGATGGCGTTGCCACCATCCTCCAGAACCCGCAACCCGGCCCTTGCCGCCAGATGATGGGATGCCGTTACCATGCCCCGAAAAGACTGGACTGTGTGCAGCATGTCTGAGACTCCTTTCATTTTTCAAAGTTCCTGGTTTATAGCCAAGTTGTGTCAGGCTGCCGATTGGCAGGCCTCCGCAGATTCCAGCCAGAGGCGGAAAACAATCACGATACCGGCCAGCATGTCCCAACCCGATGTATGACCAATTTTTTCAATATCCACGGGGATTTGAGATATTTCTTTCCGGTTACCGGATAATATGGCGTTGATGGCCGAATGGGCAGTTTTACTTCCTGTTCCTTCCATTGCACACCGCAAATGGGCGGCGCTGATCGGATTGGTGCTTTCAGCTAGAACCTGAGTGATTGCAGAAGACAACGTTTTTATAATGGGGAAACACCCCAAACTGTGAAGTCCAAGCATGACTCCGCCAACCAGATCATCACCTGACGGAGTCAAACCCGGCCCTAGTCCCAACAGCCTCTTCCAGGAGAAAATATCCGGATCCTGGATATTTTGCGGATCGGCCAGGGATTGCCGAAGCCAGCCCTGCAAACGCTTCAATGGCCAGGCAGCTTGCGTTAAAACGGGTTCTGTTCTCAAAGTCGGGAAAGGAAAGGTATCGATAAACCGACCCAAGCCATCCTTCGGAAGCCGAGGAGCGGCGACCTTTTCCAATGCGTTCAGGCCGGATTTAATCTTTTGCGGATCTGTTGCGGAAGGGGGAGGAGGAAGCCACACTCCCCCTCCATCCGTTTTAAGGAGAAAGCGCTCGCCCCCTATCCTCACATAATCTCCGCAAACTCTCACCGCCATGCCTGTAACAAGTCCTGGAAAAACACGAATGTCACCCTCCGGCATGGAGGTGGTGACATTCAATGGGCACATGCCCAAAGTGGGAGAGCCAATACAGATAAAATTATCGTTAATTTCGCAATAAAAGCAGCGCTTGAAAACCGCATTCACATACCCTTGCCCGGATCGTGTGAGAACGCGGGCTGCTGCTGCCCCCATTTTGAGGGCCTGAAAGCGAATTGGATATGGATTGTCAGGGTTCATCGCTGTAAATCTGGGTGCCGGTAACACCTGACAGGGCATCCATCGCCTCTTCCAAACGGCCGATGATGGCCCGCTTCCCCCCACCTTCGAGGAAACGGATGGCCGCATCGATTTTCGGGCCCATGCTCCCTGCAGGGAAATGACCCTCGTCGCGGTAGGCGCGCAGTTCGGACAATGTCACGCGGTCCAGTTCCTGTTGTTCCGGTTTCCCGAAATGAATCGCCACCTTGGGAACCGCGGTAAGAATCATCAGAACCTCGATCCCCAGAACATTGGCCATGTGAGCTGAGGTGAGATCCTTGTCGATAACTGCTTCGACCCCGTGCCTTACCCCTTTCGGGCCCCGGACAATGGGGATACCGCCGCCACCGCCGGCAATGACTACCGTTCCTCGCTGGGCAAGAGCCTGCACCAGGGAAATGTCACAGATATGACGGGGTTTTGGCGACGGCACCATATGACGCCAACCGCGACCCGCGTCCTCCTTCATAAGCCAACCCAGTTCCTTGCCAATCTTTTCAGCCATCGTTTTACTGAAAAACGGTCCTATCGGTTTGGTCGGGTTCTGGAAAGCGGGATCGTCAGGGTCGACTTCAACCTGGGTCAACAGGCAGGCCACATGCCTGGGGCTTCCAGTTTCACGCAAGGCATTTTCCATGGCTTGCATGAGAAGATAGGCAATTCCCCCCTGGCTGTGAGCCACACAGATGTCGAGGGACATCGGTGGAATGTGCTCCCTGGTCAGGGCCTGGCGCATCATGATTTTGCCTACGACCGGACCGTTTCCATGGGTGATCACAAGTTCGTTATCCAGCAGCATGAGCGGGAGGAGCGCCTTGGCTGAATTTTTCGCAATTATTTTCTGCTCGTCGGAGGTGCCGGAGATGTTTTCAGGGTGGGTGGCATTTCCTCCGATGGCAACGAGTACCCGGTCCGGTATCTCCATTTTTGCAGATAATGGGGACATGGCTTATCCTCCTTTACGCTTGAGACAGGCTAGGGCCAGAAGCGCCGCATCGGCATTCGAAGGGGCAACCAGGATCCCGGC
The DNA here is from genome assembly GCA_016934985.1 of Deltaproteobacteria bacterium. GTDB lineage: Bacteria > Desulfobacterota > Desulfuromonadia > Desulfuromonadales > JAAYDE01 > JAFGRU01. The sequence continues at coordinate 23,041 of JAFGRU010000030.1, read as the reverse complement.
TTCTTCCAGCGTCCTGACCTGAGAGGCGCGATTCTGGATATCCAGGTCGGTCCCTGTGACGGAAGCAATGACCAGGGGGTTGTCGGCCCGGCGGGGGGGCAGGACTGATGCCAGGTGTCCGGCCGGATCGTTATGAGCTCCATATCCGATCACTACGTCAATCAGAATAACGCCGACATCCGGGTTGCTCAATGCTTTCACGAGGGCCTCATCGCGAATCGTGGGATCGATCATCGGATGGGGTCGCCCTTGGGTGTATTCGTCATCGCCGAAATCGATAAAACAATGTCCCTTGGGGATTCCTTCGAGCTTGGACACGCCCGGTATCGGAACATTGGAATTTATGGATTCGCCGGCTTCGCGAAAAATGAATTGAGTTTCAGAACAAAGGGTCCCGCCTGAAAAAAGTCCCAACACGGAGTTTTTCCCTTTCGGGGGTGAAGCGGCGGCTTGGTCCGGCAGAAAACCGGTCGAGATCGAAGTTCCCCCGAGGGCGGATTCCGCAGCGGCTTTCAGGGTCGAAGAAAAAACCGCATTGTTGGGTAGTTCCAGACCGGATGCCCCAAGGAAACAGACGGTGAAATTTTTCCGGCTTTCCTTGATTCGGGCCAGGATGCTTTCCGCGACGGACGCTGCCGGCGGTTTGGAGATTAAAACGATATGGCGGGTTGCCGGGTCGGCTTCCAGGACTTCAAGCGCCATAAGGGTGGAAATGCCGCCAACTTCCTTCTTGAGGTCGCGTCCTCCGACGCCGATGGCCTGGGAAATACCTCCGCCTCCCTGGCTGATCAGGCAGGAGACTTCCTGGATTCCGGTTCCGGACGCGCCGATAATGCCAACGCCTCCACGTTTTACTTGGTTCGCAAAGGCCAGGGGCACCCCATTGATAATAGCTGTCCCGCAATCGGGTCCCATCACCAGCAGACCCAGTTCCCTGGCTTCATTTTTCAGGGCGACTTCTTCCCCCACCGGGACGTTGTCACTGAAAATCATGACATTCAATTCCTGGTGAAGCGCTTTCCGGGCTTCTGCTGCTGCAAACTCACCAGCCACTGAAATCAGCGCCAGGTTGATAGTCGAATCCGATTTAAGGGCGGCGGCAAGTGTCCGAGGCCGCCATGTTTCCCCTTTTTTACGGGTAACAGCGGATTGTTCGAGAAGATTTATGGATTCTGCCAGAGCCTTGTCAGCCGCCGCCTGATGTGCTGCCCGAATGCCGATAATAAGATCTCCACCCGATGCCTTTTCCCCTTCCGGACCGAGAATGCCGGCTTCTGTCATGATTTTTTTGTTGGAAGGGGTCCCCATCATGAGAGCGGCCTCTTCCACATCGTCCATGCCTGCGATGGTACGGGAAAATCGCATCAGGGCCACCGAGTCCAAATAAAATCCAGTTTTGACTTGATTGACAATGACTTTTTTCATCCGACACCTACCGTTCTGGCAAAAGCAACAAGAACCTTTTCAAAGCAAGCCTGCGGGGCGCGGACGACACCTGCGCCCACCTGGCCGACACCCGGTTTTTTATGGGCGATGCCGGTATTGATGGTCGGAGCCAGCCCGGTTTCCAAAACAAGACGGATATCAATACCGGTGGGAACCCCCAGATAATCCATGGCCGGGATGGTCCACTCGGGATTTTCTCCGACGGTGATTTCGGTCATGGCCCGTGTGAAATTAGCGGCGTCTGCGGCCACCCCGGCGCCGACAAATCCCGCTACTGCAGGAGAGGCGCCCATTGCAAATCCGCCCAAACCGATGGTTTCGACAATTGCCGAATCCCCCATATCCGGGTTGGCATCTTTTTCCGAAAAACCCGGAAAATACAGTCCGTTGGGCATTTCCACGGGTGCGGTGAACCATTCGTCGCCGGTGGCGCTGACCCGGATACCGAAGTCCGTTCCATTGCGGCACATGGCGGTTACGACGGAAGAATTTTCTATCCCTGCAACCGGATCCATGATGGCTTTGCCCATGGCCATGGCGATATTGAGGAAAAACTGATCATTGCCGCCCATGAAGGCCAGACTGCGTTCCAGAGCACTCAGATCATCAGCCGTTTTAGCCAGGGCCGGTGCTAATTGGCGCAGTATCAGCCCGGAACATCCTACGTTGCGCTGATGCATTTCATCGCCCATGGAAAGCCCCCTCGCTAAGAGGTTTTTAAGGGGAATCCCACCGGTGCTGCGGATGGCCCTCCCCAAAGCGGGCCCGAACTCGTCACGGATCCAGCGCAGTCGGTCGAGGACTTCTTCATCGTTGCCGCCAAAGCGCATGACCTTGCCAAGACCTTCGTTAATGGTACAGTAGGCGCGATTGCCGAATTTTTTATTTTCAATGACCAGAACCGGCTGACTGCGTGTCGTCATCCCAGTCATGGGACCAACGGCCCCGAAGTGGTGATTGGGATGAAAAGCAAATTCACCGGCCGCAGCCATCCGCTCGGCAGTAATCAGATCTTCAGCCCAGCCCTCAAAAACGGCGATACCGGCAACAGCTCCTTTCATAGGCCCGCACATGCGCTCCCACCCGACGGGAGGCCCGGCATGGAGGATCATGCGATCACCAAGTGTCGGAATTGCCTCATTTGCCGGCACTACATCGATCAGAACCGGATCGGCGGAAAGCATGCGCGCTAATGCCTCTTTGTTTGCTCGGTTGATTTTTTCTTTTATCGGCCCTGATTCCAGTTTTGCCAGAAGGGAGGCTATTTCCGTATTTCCTCCTGCGGGGGGTACCCAATCGACCTGGACAACCGGCACCTGTTGTGCTTCAAGATTGTCGGCGAATGCCTTGAGCCCGATGTTGACCACATGCAGTGGTTCGGTTAACAGTTTCGATGGATGATTATTATTCATCAGTTTTTCCTTTCGAGAACAACTTTCATGATTTCCTTATCACACCCCTGGGTAAACCATGCGCGGCAGCCACATGCTGATGGCCGGCAGGTAGGTCAACAGAGCCAGGGCAAGCAACGCCAGCACGATGAAAGGGGCGGAGCCGCGCACGGCCTGCAGATAGTCCACATCCCCGAGGGAACTGGCCACGAACAGATTCAACCCGAACGGCGGAGTAAACATGCCGATGGCGCCGTTTACCGTCAAGACGGCCCCGAGATGGATGGGGTTGATGCCGATCTGCATACCGATTTTGTAAAACAGGGGCGCAAGAATGACCATGATGGAAGCGGCATCCAGAAACATCCCGACAATCAGAACCGTAATGTTGATGAGGAAGAAGACATGATACGGATTGGAACTCAGGGACAGCACCGAATCGGCAATCGTTAGCGCCAGGCCCTGGCTGGTGAGGAACCAGGACAGTACCGAAGCTGCCGAAAGGATGATCATAACCTGGGCAGTGGTAATGGCGGCGGATTTGATGGAATCAAAGAGTTGTCCCCAGCTTTTTTCACGGTAGATGAATCCCGATACGAACAGGGAATAAACAACTGAAGCTGCGGCGGCCTCGGTGGGGGTAAAAACGCCCATGTAAATTCCGCCCAGGACGACAATCGGAACCCCCAGGCCCCAGGAGGAATCCTTGAGTCCTACCCAAAGCTGGTCTCTGGTGGGCGGAGGCATGCGCTCGACCTTGTCCCGGCGGGCAATGTAATAACAATAGGGGAGGAAGCATAAGCCGTAAAGCAAACCGGCGCCTACCCCGGCCATGAAAAGGGCGCCTACGGAAACGCCGGTGACAGCCGCGTAGACAATCATGACGATACTCGGAGGAATGATAATACCGATGGAGCCGGAGGCGATGATGACCCCGATGGAAAACGGTTTGTTGTAACCGTTTTTCTTGAGTGCCGGGTACAGCAGGGAACCGACGGCAACAACGGTCGCGGGGGCGGACCCCGAGATGGCGCTGAAGAACATGCTTGAGGAGACGGCCGTCATTCCCATCCCCCCCCTGAAGCGGCCGACCAGAAGGTTGGCGAGATTGACTATTCGGCGGGAGAGTCCTCCGACATTCATGAGGTTGCCGGTCAGGATGAAAAACGGGATCGCCATCAGGGCAAATTTATCGAGACCTGCAAACAGCCGCTCTATGATGATGGCCGGGGGGAGGCTTCCTCCCAGAAGCATCGCTCCCATGACTGACCCTGCAAGGGCGATAAAAATCGGCACCCCGACAACGAGGAAAATGGCAAGAAGGAAAAAAAATGCTGTTATCATATGTTTTTACCCTAAACTTTCGGGATGAGCTTCCATCTTCTCACCCCTGAAAACGTGCCATAACTGCTGGGCGAACCGCAGCGCCATCAACCCTCCACCGACGGGTATGGCCAATTGAACCAGCCACATGGGGACTTGAAGAGCGGGGCTGACCTGTCCGAACATACGGGTCTGGATAATCAGCTTGGCGCCGTAAAAGAGAACGAGGAGACAAAAGACCAGAGAAATCAGATTGATCAATGCTTCCGTGGTTTTGCGCAAAGGAAGCGGGGCGAATTTGACCACAATATCGACCCCGATGTGGAGCCCCTGGCGTGCAGCGGCACTCCCTCCCAGAAAAACCATCCAGACAATTTCGTAACGAACCAATTCCTCTGCCCAGGGGAATCCCCAGTTGAAGACGTAGCGGGCGACGACGTTGGCAAAAAGAACCAGAGACGCCGAGGCCAAAAGAATTCCCAGTAAAAATTCTTCCGCGTGAGAAAGGATTCTGTCCAGACTTGACATTATTCCCCCATGTCGATTGTTGCTATTAGATCGAGAGTGCTCTGATAACAGGCGGCAGCCTCCTTGCGGTGCTGCCGCCCGCTAATTCCAAAATGTTACTTGCTGGCCTTTTTGATCTCCTGATAAAAAGCGTCCATCAGGTCCTGGCCGATCTGTTTGGCAAACTTTTTATGAACGGAAAGAGTCGCTTCCTGGAATTTTGCAATTTGCTCAGGAGTGAGCTTGCTGACTTTGGTTCCGCTCTCGGTAATCGTCTTGACGTAGCCTTCCTCGCGCCGGGCGGTCTCCTCGCGTTCGAAATTCGTCATCTCGCGCGCCGCATCAACAAGAATTTTCTGTTGTCCAGGCTTCAGCCCATCGAACCAGACTTTGCTGAAAACGAAAGCGTACCCGAGGTAGGCATGGTTACTGATAATCAGGTTCTTTTGGACTTCGTAAAATTTCATCTTGGTGATCGAAACCAGGGGGTTCTCCTGGCATGAGACGACGTTTTGCTGAAGGGCGTTGTAGGTCTCCCCGAAAGCGATCGGCACCGGGTTGCCCCCGAGGGCTTTGAACTGTTCCATGATGATCGGGCTTTGCATTACCCTGACTTTGTAGCCTTTGAAATCTGCCGGCTCCTGGATGGGATGGTTGCAGGTGAACTGCTTGAAACCGCTTTCCCAGAACGTGACCCCTTTGAGGCCGACTTTGTCCAGGGTTGCCAGAAGCTTGTCGCCTACTTCACTGTCCAGAACCTGGTGTGCAACCTGCGGTGAGGGAAACAGAAAGGGCAGGTCGACCAATTGCAGCGCCGGCACAAAATTGCTCAGCTTTGCGGTGGGAATAATCGCTCCCTGCAGGGCGCCGAATTGCATCTGTTGGGTAGCCTCGACATCGTCTCCCAATGCGTTGTTGGGAAAGATCTTGACCTGGATTTCTCCATTGGTGCGGCTTTCCACGGCCGCTTTGAATTTTTCGGCTGCCAGGTGCTGGGCGCTGTCCTCCGGCAAGTCATGATGGAATTTCAGTTCAATAGCCATGGACATGGTCGTAAGACCAAAAATAAAAGCTGAAACCATCGCCAATACTGTGAACCTTCTCAGGACGGAACGATGTTCCCGTGTTTTTTTAATCTCGTTCATTTTGATCTCCTTTTGTTAGAAACCGCCTTGTTTTTGGAAATGACAGGCTGAAAATTTGAGTGTGATGCGCTCCATGCTTTATTGAAAAAATTTCGAAAGTGTATAGTAGTAACTCAGTCTTTTTACCTTCTTACCGCATCCCATGTTGCGCCTATGGCTTCTTCTATCAAAGCCTCCTCAAGAGTCAATAACCCTAAATTATGGTCCATAATGGCATTAATCATGGGCCCGAAGGTCAGGTCGAACAGCAGCATCAAGGGAAGTTTCTTAATAATTTGTTGTTCTATCCCCAGCTTGAAAAGGGCATGGAAAGGTTCCACATAACTATCCAATTTCTGCCGTAAATTACACACGCCATAAGGAGAATAGGAATATTGCTCCATAAAGCGAAATTCCAGAGGATTTTCCATCAGGTAGTGATAGGTATTGCGACAAAGATGAAAATAACGTTCTCCGAAAGGAAGATCTTCAGAGTAGCCTTTAAGAATGACGGTTCTGCGCTTTCCCTCAAGCTCTTCGTGCAAGGCGTGGATCAATTCGTCCTTAGTTTTGAAATGGCAGTATATAGTGCCGACGCTTATCCCTGCCCGGTCAGCAATCATGGACGTAGGTGATCCATGAAATCCTTTTTCAGCAATCAACTCCAGGGTTGCCTGGAGAATGGAGGAGCGTGTATCAGTTTTTTGTGCCATAGAAAAATCCCGGGGTTTGTGACTGAGTGTTCACTTAGTAAAATTTATATATCTTTCTTCAGAAATGTCAAGAATACTTTTTTTTGGCAAAAAATAAAATTTTTTAAGGTTTTTTACTGAGTGTTTGCTCATTAAAAATTTGTTTTTCCCAGATACTGAAACTTTTTGCTTTGTCCTTTTTATGCAGGCATTATTCAAAAAAATATGCATGGGAGCTTCTTTTGTTTCCAATCTGATCGTGCTACCTTCACAGATAATTTTTTAAAATCAATCCGGTCGTTGATTTGGGAAAGGACGCTGAACTTAAAATGCTTGTTGAAACCATCCCTTTGCCATCTCCCATAATTCAAGTTCGCCCTATCAATGAAAAGGTCCATGCGTCTCTTCTAAAGGAAGGGACACCGGACTGGCTTGCGGATCTTCTCGCCCGGCGCCTCGAGGAGCCGGTTGGCTGGGAGGATATTCTGAGGCCGGCGTTATCCGCCATCCCGGACCCAGCCAGGATCCCCGGTTTAGACAAAGCTGTTGAACGGTGTGTGCGGGCCATTGCCGATGGTGAGGAGATTATCTTCACCTGCGACCACGATCTCGACGGCACAGCCTCGGCGGCGGTTCTTTGGCAGGCTTTCACCGAATATTTCGGAGTCGCGGGGAATTTGCTTGGCGTGGTAACGAGTCACCGCCTGAACGAGGGCTATGGCCTGACCGAGGCAGTCCTGGAGAGGATTCTCGCTACCGATGCCACCCTGGTCATTACTGCTGACAAGGGAAGCAGCGACGAGGAGCGCATTGCCCGCCTTGCCGCAGCCGGGCGCGATGTCATCGTTACCGATCACCATGCCCTGCCCAAAGAGGGGCCACCGGCCTCAGCCTATGCGGTTATTAATCCGACCCGTGCCGATGCTGACTACGATCCCAATATCTGCGGGGCAGCCGTTGCTTTTCTGCTCATGGCCAAGATTCGAAGCCGCCTTGTTGAAACGGGAATTAGAAAAGACATTCCCAGTCTTGCCGGGCTGGTCGACCTGGTGGCCGTGGCTACGGTAGCCGATTGCGTGGCTTTGCGGCCTGACCGGAGTCCGACCAATCGAGCCCTGGTCAAATATGGCCTGGCGCTTCTCAACGAAAAAAAACGAGCTGCCTGGCAGGTTTTCTGTGCCGATGTGGAGGGGCCGGTCACGGCCGAAACTGTTGCGTTTCGCCTTGCGCCACCGGTGGCGGCTTGCGGGCGCCTGGACTGGCCTGAAGCGGGATTACGCTTTCTCCTGGCCGGCGACCGGCTGGAAGCTGAAAAACAGTGGGACTTTTTAAAAGGGGAAAACCGCATGCGCCAGTCCATCGAGCGGGAGTTGCGTGAGCAGGCTTTCCAGCAGGCGATCAGGATGAGCGGTCAGTCCCTGGTGCTTTATTTCGACGACGGCCACAGTGGCGTGCACGGCATCACTGCCAGCCGTCTGGCTGAGGCTTTCGGCAAGCCCGCTGCCTTGTTTGCTCCCAAAGGGCGGGGCGCAAGAGGGGTTGATGAAAACCCTGTCCCGGGAAACGCTCGGCCATTGGCCACAGGCAGTTTCCGAGGGGTCCCGGGCTTTCATGTCCGCGAGGCCCTGCAATGGGTGGCTGATCGCTATCCCGGTCTTTTGTGTGGTTTCGGGGGGCACGAAGGGGCGGCCGGAGCGACCGTCGCCATTGAGGATTTTCCCCGTTTTGAAGAGGCGTTCGAGGCAGCAGTTGTGGCTCAATTGGGGACTGCTCCCCTGCGTCCTGCCCTTTGGGTGGATGGGGACTGGCCAGCCGAGCTGCTAACCCTTGAAACTTTGGATATTCTCAACACTCTCGATCCCTGGGGCAAGGATTTTCCCTCGCCCATGCTGAAAGGAGATTTCGAGGTTGCCTCCTGCCAGACCGTCGGTGGAGGAAAGCATCTGCGGCTGGGGCTCATAAAAGATGGCTGCAGGGTTCCAGCTATTTGGTTCAATGCCCAAGAGTCCGCTGCCGCTTCTGTGGATGTGGCCCCAGGTAGTTCCCTGACCCTGGTTTACCGTCTGAACGCGAATTATTTTCGCGGACAAAAAAGTGTGCAGCTGCAGATAACAGGTCTCGAGTCCACATCTGGAAAAACAAAAAAAAACCTTTCCCCACCGGCCAAATAGTCAAAATTCTGACCTTTTTTTCATTATTTCTCCATCAGCGAATCAAATCTGATCGCTTTTTTGGTTGTTGGCTAAACAGCGAGGATTACCCTTTTGCCTTATTCTCTTTTAAAAAATGACTCCATGGACAGACCGAACCTGAATTCCACCTTTTAAGGAGTAAATCCTTTTTTTTGTGGCTGTCGCGAACCTTTTGGATAAAACGGTTAGAAAAGTTTTTCATTAAAAAATCATTTTTTGCTGTTTTCATTTTTTTTGTTTTTGCTTTGCCGGTTTTCAATCCTGCCCTCAATTTACAACTTTCCTTTTAAATTAAAGAGCTTGGCTTCTTTATTGCTCTATGATCTAACGGATCAAAAAATCAAAAAATTGACTTTTTGAAAATTCTGGCCCTCATTAATTTTTCTGGAAGTGAGATCGCAGTGGAGTTTTTTAAAAGAACTTTCAGTTTTCCCCGTGGTTCGGTAGGTATTTCGTTGCAGTCCGACGGTGTGAGTATCGCTCATGTCGAACGTTTGAAGAACTCCGCTCTGAACCTTCATTATGCAGAGTTCTTCCCCTATCAGGACCTTCGTGAAGCTGTCGATCTGTTGAAGATGGTGAGCCGCCGTAAAAATTTCCCCCATGCTGATTGTGTGGCTATTCTGGATCCAGGCAACTATCAACTTCTGCAGGTAGAACCGCCGGAAGTACCAGAGGCAGAGATTCGCTCTGCTGTCCGTTGGCAGGTCAAGGACCTGCTTAATTATGATGTGGATGAGGCGGTGCTCGATGTTTTTCTGGTCCCCAAAGCTGGTTTCAGAAAAAATCGCATCGCGTTTGTGGTGGCTTCCCCCAAGGAAACCATTCTCGGACAGGTCGGGCTGCTCAGGGATGCCAGACTGGATGTCGCTGCGGTAGATATTCCGGAAATGGTTCTGAGAAACATCGGCTCCCGGCTTCCCGAAGCCAGGGAAGGGCTGGCCCTTCTTTGCCTTCAGAAAAGCAGCGGCCTGATTCTTCTTATCCGGGATGCGGCTGTATACCTGGTCCGCAAAATCAATTTCGGTCTCAACCAAATGTTTGTTTCCAACGCAGGTGAGGATGGAAAAGTACTTTTTGATGAGAACGGTTTAGGCAACCACCATCTTGAAAAACTGGTCTTGGAGATCCAACGCTCTCTCGATTATTTTGAAAGCGGTTTCAACCTTTCCGGCATCAATCATCTGGTTGTCGCACCTATGGAGGAAGAACATCCTGAATTAATTCCGTTTTTTGCAAGAAACCTCAGCATCAATGTCAGACCGTTGGATACTATTGAACTTTTTGGCAGTAATTCCCAATTGTCTCCTTCTCTTCAGGCTCGCTGTCTTACCGCCATTGGCGGAGCCCTGAGAGGAATGGCGGAGGCTGCGTGATTCAACAGATCAATCTTTATCAGGAATGCCTGAAAGAAAAAAAAGACCCCTTTCCTCCCTCTACCATGGGTGTGGCTTTAGCAACGGGGTTGTTCGCTCTGCTTGTTCTCTTTGGGATCAGCCAATGGCAGGCCGGTTCCCTGGATGAGCGCTACCATTACCTGCAAAATCGCAAGGCTGAAATTCTCGAGGCCCTGAAAAAAGTCGAAGATCATGCCGAACCAACGACGGGAAACACCCTTTTGCAGGAGGAACTCACCCGAATTAAAGCTGTTGTCGGCGACAAAAGCGTTCTGCTGAAGAAAATGGCGGGGCTGAAAGATAGAAGTCAGCATGGCTTTTCCCGCTATCTGGAAACCTTGGGCCGATCCGGCCTTGAGGGTTTGTGGCTGACCCGCATCGAGGTCCGGGAGGCCGGCCGGGATGTCGTTCTGGAAGGCATGGCCCTGCATCCTTGGCAAGTTTCCCTCTTTACTGAGAAACTTGCTCGTCAGGAAGGATTCACGGGTTTGGCCGCAGCCAGAATTTTGATTCAAAACACTGAGAAAGATGGGGACAGGGTTAGCTTTCTTCTCGAAACCGCACCGGAGAAATCCCCATGATCGAGCCAAAAAGGCGCTTGGCACAACTGAATAGCTGTTTGAGCCAATTGTCCCCCAGGGAGCGGATTCTAAGCACTCTTGTTGTGATGGCAATCATTTTTTTTGTCATGGAAATTTTTCTTTTCGCTCCCCAGGAAAAGCATCGCAGGGATGTGCGCATTGTGTCGGATAAAGCTTTCTCGGAACTCATGGTCTATCAGGCTGAACTGAATTCCAAAACAAACAAGTCATTACAAGACCCGGCCCTAAAAATCAGAAGTGAACTTGATGCCCTCCGCCGGAAAAATCGGGAGATCGATCTGCAGTTGCGAAAAATGGAGGATGAATTTACCGCTCGCCAGGAGCCGGCCAGGCTTCTCCAGGAATTGCTGCAGCAGAATAGCGGTCTGCGTGTCATTGAAGTAAAAAAAGGCGAGCTCGAGCCCTACGCATTTTCCGGGGCTGTGCCCGGAAGCAAAAACCCCGCTTTGGTTCGCCAGTCTGTTGAAATCGAGCTGGAAGGAAGCTTCATGGCTTTTCTCGAATATCTGCAGCGGGTCGAAAATTCGTCCCTTGTTTTATTCTGGGATGATCTGGAGCTACGGGTTGTCGAACATCCCTTCAGCCGTTTTGTTCTCAAGGTGCACACCCTGTCTCCGGCTAAGGAGGTGCCCAATGTTTAATAAAATAAGACTGACTTTAATACTGCTGATTATTGTTTTTTCTGCTGGCGCCTTATTTGGCGGAAAGCAGATCGCGTTTGCTTCAGAAGAAAAAATTCAAGACCCAACCCAGCCTAAGCTCGCAAATTCTACAGGTTTTGCATCCAAAGCGCCCTTCCATTTTCAGGAGTGGCACCTGTCCTCGACTTTGATCTCGCCCAGGCGCTCCCTCGCTATTATTAACGGCCATATTTATCAAAAGGGAGAAACTCTTGACGGAGCAGAGATTATGACCATAAAAGGGGGAGCGGTTGAGTTGCGTTATGGTAATTCTTCACACTGGCTTCATGCCGCTGGCGCGGCTGTTAAGAAAATTCACCCCTCCGGAGGGACGCTGCCTTGAAAAAAATAGAAACAATTTTTTTTGGATATACTTTCCGGGCGTCTTTGGTTGCCCTGTTAATAGTCTTTTTTGCGGGTTGCGGTTTGGCACCCCGTGGCGTCCCGGCCAAGAAGAATCTCGGACAGACCATTGGTGACACCTTTGCTGCATCCACGGAGACAACCCCGGTGGAAATGACGGATCAGGAAGTCAAGGCAGTTGATGCGCCAGAGGAGAAGGCTGTTCCACTGCGCCAAAAATCTCTCTTGCCTGAGGAACGCTTTAATGTCAACGCCAACCGGGCACCGGCAAGGGAATTTTTCATGAGCCTGGTAGAGGGGACGCCGAGCAACATGGTTGTTCATCCCGATGTTCAGGGAGATATTTCCCTGATTCTGAAGAATGTGACAATTTCTGAAGTTCTCGAGGTGGCGAGGAGCAACTTCGGTTTTGATTACCGGCGCACGCCCATCGGCTACCAGGTTCTACCCGCCGGTCTGCGCACCCGGGCCTTTGAGGTCAACTATCTGAATATGGTGCGCAAGGGCGTGTCCCAGACCCGGGTCAGTTCCGGCCAGATCAGCCAGGTCAATAAGTCGAATGATGTTCAAAGCGGTGACGGCCAGAATTTTAACATGGTTTCCGGCAGCCGTATTGATTCGGAGTCCCTGGCCGACTTCTGGAAGGACCTGGAAGTTGGGCTGAGGACTATCCTGCCTGCTTCCGATGGGCGCACTTTTATCATTCAGCCTCAGGCCGGCCTCGTGGTGGTCAGGGCTCTGCCTGCGGAACTCCAGGAAATAGAGTCTTATCTGAGCGCCGTTCAGGGGCATCTCCAGCGCCAGGTGGTGCTGGAAGCCAAAATCCTCGAGGTCGAGCTCAATGACGGTTTTCAGTCGGGGATCAACTGGGCCGCTTTGGGCGAACCAGGGGACGACAAGACCATCCTGGCCGGCCAGACTGGCGGCGGGACCATCTTTTCCGACGGTGTCTCTGACATCGTCGGTAATACCGGGGATTTGGTGGCAACCCTGCCTTCGGGAACCACAACCTCCGCGTTTGGCGGCGTTTTCAGCCTGGCCTTGAATCTCGACGACTTTACCGCTTTTGTCGAACTTCTGCAGTCGCAGGGCGACGTCCAGATTCTCTCCAGCCCCAGAATCGCCACGGTCAACAATCAGAAAGCGGTCATCAAGGTTGGTTCCGACGAGTTTTTCGTCACCGATATTTCGAGTGACACAGTTACCGGCACCACGTCCTCGACCTCTTCCGATATTACCCTGACACCATTTTTTTCCGGTATTGCCCTCGACGTAACACCTCAGATCGATTCCCGCAGTAATGTCACACTCCATATCCATCCCACGGTCAGCGAGGTGGTCGATCAGGTTAAGAACATCACCGTCGACGGGGAGGAGCAGAGCCTGCCACTGGCTTTCAGTACGGTGCGCGAGTCGGACAGTGTGGTGCGGGCCAGAAGTGGTCAGATCGTAGTCATCGGCGGGCTGATGAAGGACAGCTACAAAAAAGAGACAGCCTCGGTCCCCATTCTGGGAGATATTCCGGTGCTGGGCCACGTCTTCCGTCACACCCGGATGGTGTCCAAAAAGAGTGAACTGGTTATCCTCCTGCGGCCCCTGGTGGTGAGTGCCGATCAGGGCTGGCAGCAGGTCATGGACCCCTCTCGGGAGCGATTTGAACGCATGAACTCCTTTTGGCCGGAAAACTGGTAAACTTGTAACTTATTGCCTTGTTAGCCCGTTCAACCAAAGTCGTCTTACCCGATCTCTAAATAGTCCGGCCTTCGAAGCAAAGCAGCAATAAAAGACCTGGCCCCGTTTTGGGCGATCAATGGCTCTCGACTCTTGAAACGGGTGAAGCCAGGCAATCAGGCAACAAAATAAATAGTTTCAACATATTTTTGTGTCCGAAAGGGGTGAGAGATGATCGCGCGTAAAAAAATACGTATTGGCGAGTTGCTGGTTCATAACGGTATCATTTCCGACAAGCAGTTGCAGACAGCCTTAAAGACGCAACTGGAAACCGGTTCCAAGCTTGGTGATACACTGATTGAACTTGGCTATCTGAGCTCCAAGGATTTTCTGGAATTTCTCGCCGAACAGCTGCGCATCACCTATGTCGACCTCAATCATTACCAGTTTACTCCGGAGACGGTGCAGCTCCTTCCTGAAACCTATGCACGTCGCTTTCGCGCTATTGTCCTCAAGGAATATCCGGAAAAACTTCTCGTGGGGATGGCCGACCCCAACAATCTTTTTGCTTATGACGCCCTGGCGAAGATTCTCAAAAAACCCATCGAGCTGGCCGTTGTCCGCGAAACCGACCTGCTCCGCACCATAGATACTTATTATCGGCGAACCGACGAGATTGTCAGCCTGGCGACAGAGTTAAGTGAAGAGCTCTCCGTCGGCGGCGTTGATCTTTCCGATCTGAAGGCTGATTCGGAAATGGAGAACGCGCCGGTGGTCCGGCTTTTGAGGACCCTGTTCGAGGACGCTGTAATGGCCGGAGCTTCGGACATTCACATCGAGCCGGATGAAAACGCCCTGCGCATCCGCCAGCGGGTGGACGGTATTCTTCATGAACAGGTGATGAACGAAAAACGCATCGCCGGCGCTCTGGTTTCACGCCTCAAGCTCATGAGCGGCTTGGACATTTCGGAAAAACGCCTCCCCCAGGACGGCCGTTTCAATGTCAAGGTCCAGGGCAAAAGCATCGATGTCCGTCTTTCCACCATGCCCCTTTTTTATGGTGAAGCGGTAGTTATGCGTTTGCTGGATCATTCCGGCGACCGTTTCGGCATGGAACACCTCGGCATGAGTGAAGGTGACCTGCGGCGTTTTCGCAACCTTATCAATGCTCCCCAGGGGATGGTTCTCGTGACCGGCCCCACCGGCAGCGGGAAAACGACCACCCTCTACGCGGCCATGGAGGAACTCAACCGTTCGGAACGCAAAATTATTTCGGTCGAAGACCCTATTGAATACTGTCTGCCGAGAATCAACCAGGTCCAGGTCAACGCCCGTATCAACCTGACCTTCGCCGGTGTTTTGCGCACCGCCCTGCGGCATGACCCCGATATCATCATGGTGGGGGAGATGCGTGATGAGGAAACTGTGGAAATCGGCCTTCGCGCCGCCATGACCGGCCATCTGGTCTTTTCCACCATGCATACCAACGATGTCGTCAGTACCGCCATTCGCTTTCTTGATATGGGGGCCGAAGGCTACATGGTCGCCAGTTCGCTGCGCGGAATCATTGCCCAGCGCCTGGTCAGGAAGGTCTGTCAGAACTGCGCCCGGTCGGTAGTCCCCGTGGAGGCCGAACTCATCTGGTTGCAATCGGTTATGGGTGAAGAGGGGGAAAAACAGCAGTTCCGGAAGGGTGAAGGTTGCTCCCAGTGCCATAATACCGGTTACCGGGGCCGGGTCGGCATTTTTGAAATTCTCGAAATGGATGAGGTCCTTGCCGATGCCTTGAGAAAAGGGGACACAGCCCTTTTCAGCCGCGAAGTTAAAGGACGTCCCGGTTATCAATCCCTTTTGCAGGGTGGCATGAGGCGTGCTTTGGACGGAACAACGAGCCTGGCCGAGGTTATCCGTCTGGTCGGCCAGGTTGATGAAAAATTCAGTGTTGCATCATAGAAACTTGGTTTTTGAGGTTGTAAGTTATTCACTCTGCTGGTGATTGGCCTTGCGTCACCTATCCCATGGCGCTGCAGGGCCATCATGCTGAACAGTTACTTGAGGTTTAAGTGCCGAATTTTCGTTATTCAGGCCGGGCAGTTGACGGCCACCTTCTTGAAGGCGAACAGGTAGCCCCATCTGCCGAGGCTCTGGCCGGCCAGCTGCAGGCCGGCGGCATCGTCCCGCTGGTTATTGAAGAAGCCGGGAAGCAGGTTGAGAGCCTGGGGCAAAAAAATCTCTCTGACATTTTGCCGCGCAGGGTCAAAAAGGAAGAGCTCATTTTTTTCTGCTCCCAGATGTATTCCCTGACCAAGGCCGGAATTCCCTTGATCCGAGCACTTAACGGCCTGTCCTCGACAACCAGAAATCCCCTTATTGCGGACACTCTGCACGCCATGATCGAAAGCCTCGAATCCGGGCGTGGTCTTGCCGACGCCATGTCGTTGCATCCGAAGGTTTTTCCTCAGATTTTGATCAGCATGGTCAGGGTCGGGGAGAATTCAGGGCAGACCCCGCTAGCGTTTCTGCAGGTCAGCCGCTATCTTGAGCAGGAGAAGGAAACCGCGGATCAGATGAAAGCGGCCCTGCGTTATCCCCTGGCCGTGGTTGTTGCCATATTTTTCGCCATCGGAATCCTCAGTGTGCTGGTGATTCCCACTTTTAAAAAAGTTTTCGAGCAGTTCAACGCCGAATTGCCCCTTGCCACCCGGATCATTATCGGCACCTCCGATTTTATTGTCAACTATTGGTATTTTATGGTTTTTTTAATGGTGACAGCCGTAGTGGCCTGGCTGCGTTATCTACAGACAGAAACAGGGCGCCTGAACTGGGACAAGCATAAACTGCGCTTTCCTCTTATCGGCAGTATTCTGCTGAGGTGCGCCCTGATCCGTTTCGCGCGGGCCTTTTCCATGGGTTTTAAATCTGGTATCCCGGTCATTCAGACTCTCGCCCTGACCGCTGGAGCGGTCGGCAACGCTTTTGTCGGGTCGCGCCTGAGCTTCGTACGCAATGGTATCGAGCGGGGCGAGACCCTGACCAACAGCGCTTTGGGTTCTGACCTTTTTACCCCGGTGGTGTTGCAGATGATGGCCGTCGGCGAGGAGACCGGCGAACTGGATACCATGCTGGAGGATGTGGCCGAATTCTATGAGCGGGAAGTGGCCTACGATTTAAAGCGGTTGACAGGTGCCATTGAACCGATACTGATTCTCTTTCTCGGAGTCCTGGTTCTGATCATGGCTCTCGGAGTGTTTTTGCCCATCTGGAACCTCTATTCAGTGGTAAAAGGTTGATAAATAAAGAGGTTTAAAAAGTTGGTCTGATGTTTGCAATATTAATAAAACCAAAGAGACAACCAAAAAATTTGTCAAAAAAACATCAGGCTTTGGAGGAACATTCGATGCGCAACGAGAAGGGTTTTACACTGATTGAATTGGTTATGGTGATTGTTATTCTGGGTATCCTCACGGCCGTGGCGGTGCCCAAGTTCATCGATCTGAGAGCCGAAGCCAAGGATGCTGCATTGCAGGGTGTTGTGGCAGGTATTTCCTCGGCCAGCGCTGTCAACTACGCGGGTCGTGCCGTAGACGCCACTAAAGGGGAAAAAACGGCAGACCTGACTTGCAGTGCTGCTGCAACGGTTCTTCTTCAAGGGGGCATTCCCGACGGCTACACTCTCGATGCTACAGCGGGTAATGTCCTGGTTGATGGGCAGGCTAAAACATGTACCGTTACCCAGACCGATGGTAGTGCGACGGCTGATGCAACGATTATCGGTATCAACTAAAAATCATTCAGGGCTGAGTTCGATAGTTCCCCTGGCTTGACTTCGAGCAGAAAAGAGGCCCGCATCTCCGGGCCTCTTTTTTTTAGCCCTAATTAATTTACTTTTCAACCGTTCCTCCTGTCGTCTGGAGTGATAAATGGCCTTCCCGCCCTCAAAACAATCCGGCTTTACCCTTGTGGAATTGGTCATCGTTCTGGTTCTTCTTGGCATTCTATCGGTTGTTGCCATGCCTAAATTCTTCGATACCGGATCGCTCCAGAAAAAAGGGTATTGCAACGAGGTGGCCTCGGCGCTTCGCTACGGCCAGAAGCTCGCATTGGCAGAAGGGTGTGAAATCCGCGTCCGGACCTCGGGGGCGGGGGTCGATTTATATCGCCGGCAATCGTGCGATGGCAGCAGTGCTTTTAATTTGCCGGTGACCCATCCCGGGAAAGGCGGAAATTATTCCGAAACCCCGCCGGCAGGCATCAGCTTGAGCAATTCGACACTTATTTTTGATGCCATGGGACGCGCTCGCAATGTTTTTGGAGCAACGACCGATTTTACCATCACTGTTGGAGGCGATCTCAGCCTGAATGTTATTGGCGAAACGGGGTTTATCAAAACGCCATGAAATTGCCAAGACCGGACCTTCGCAGTCAGCGCGGCCTGACCCTTGTCGAGCTGGTTATCTCAATGGTTGTCATATCGGTGGCACTGTCAGGTGTTCTTCTGCTCTTGAATGTGACCATTCTTCACAGCTCCGATCCTTTAATTCAGCACCAGGCTTTGGCTATTGCCGAGTCCTATCTCGAGGAGATCCTTCTCAAACCTTACAGTGACCCCGACGGTGTGGCTGAGTCAGGCCGGCCGAACTTCGACAATGTTGCTGATTACAACGGTCTGCACGACGTCGGGGCGCGCAACCAGTTCAACGCACTTGTCGGGTTAAACGATTATACGGTGGACGTGGTTGTGGCAGCAGACACTTTGGGTTTGCCGGCCGTAAGCGCCTGGCGGGTGGATGTGAAGGTCACCCATCGTCACGGTTTTTCCATGAACCTGCGAGGGTACCGGACCGACTATTGACGGGATAAAAACCAGTAGTTTGGGATGGAATGGCAACGCTATCCTTGGTCGCCCTTACCCATGGCATTGGCCGAATAGAGCTTTTGCATGAATTTTTTGAGCGGCAGAATTCCTAATCAGCTCGGTTTCACCTTGGTGGAACTGGTTCTGGTAATGACCCTGGTCGGCATTCTGGCCTCGATGTCCCTGGTCTTTGTTTACAAACCGATCGAGGGTTTTCTGGGTGCCGAACGGCGGGGTGAACTGGTCGATACGGCGGAAACTGTCTTGTCCCGCATGCAGCGCGATGTCCGGCGAGGTTTGCCCAACAGCATTCGTATTACTTCCGGAGGGGCGGCCCTGGAATTTATCAGCACCAGCGACGGCGGCCGCTACCGGGCGGCGCCGCCGGGCGACATTCTGGATATGACAACAGCCGACAGTGGTTTCGACGTCCTTGGCTCTCTACGGGCGGCACCGCCTGCGGGGCGGGAACTGGCGGTCTACAATCTCGCCCCCTCGGGCAATGTCGGCAATGCCTATGTTGGCGACAACCGGGCCGTTATCGGAAACGGCAGCAGCGTCGATCACATCGTTCTCAATCCTGCTTTTCTATTCCCATTGGCTTCGCCCTATCAGCGTTTTTTTGTTCTTGACGGGCCGGTGAGCTACGTTTTCCACAGCGCCTCCGGCACCCTGGTTCGCCACCATAACTACGGCTACAACGTTGTGCAGTCGATCGTTTTCCCATCCGGGAACGGCGATCTGATTGCTGAAAATGTTGCCAGCTGTCAGTTCTCCTATGCGCCGGGGACCAGCCAGCGGGTTGGATTGCTCACCATTGAGCTTGCCATGACAAAAGGCGGCGAGCGGATCACTCTGTTGCATCAGGTTCATGTGAGTAGCGCGCCATGATCAAAGTTTTTCATACGGCTAACCGGGAGAGGGGATTCACCCTCATCGTCGCCCTTTTTATTCTTCTCGGGCTGGCTGTCCTCGGCAGTTATCTGCTGTCCATGACGACAGTTCAGAGTATGAATTCTGCCCTTGCTGTAAGAGGAGCGCGAGGTTATCAGGCCGCAAACAGCGGCATTGAATGGGGGATTGCCCGGGTTGTTGCCGGCGGGTGTGATGCCGGCAACAGTTTTACCGTTCCGGGAACCGGTTTTACAGTCACCGTCTCCTGTCAGAGACAGGGTTTTAGCGAAGGGGGCAATACCTACCACGTCTACCGTCTTGCTGCCCTGGCGGAATCGGGGACTTATGGAAATGAGGATTATGTCTCCCGTCGCCTGGAAACTAAGGTTACCGGGCCTTGAAAGCCAAAAATAGGGATTTGAAGATGAGAAAAACTGCCATCTGGCTGATGCTATTGCTTTTGACGATGGGAAGTTTGCCGGAGCGGGCTGAATCTCTTGGAGTCTTTTTTAAGCCCGATGTGTCCTGCAGCGACACCTGGCAGAGGGCTGTCCGGATTAACGAAATCCAGACCTGTAACGGTTGTTACGGATATATTGAACTTTTCGTCGCTCAGGATATTCCCAGTGCCGCGACAATAGGCGCGTGGCGACTTTTTTATGGCTACGATAGCGTCTATTTGTCGTCCTCAGCTGATATAATTCTTCATTCGGGAGGGAGCGAAACAAGTCTCCAAGGTTATGCCGGCTCGATTCCCGCGGGCGCCTTTATCACCATACCGGAGAGTTTGTTCGGAAATAAAAATTTTTTTGATAAAAACCGCGGTGATATTCTTTTGGCCACGGGATATTCTTGGTCGGATTATGTTGTCGATTACCTTTATTATTATGTCGGCAACGGCAATGACGACAAATTTAAATGGATAGTGCCTGAAGAGTGCGGCAGCACAGTTGACCTTCACAATGCCACCGAGGATATCTGCACAAAGCCTGATGGGGCGGAGCTTTGGCAGGAATGTGATGCAACCGAGGGTGAGAGCAACGATGACACTGCCGGTGCCACCCTCGACCATTTCCGCATCGAGCATGACGGCCATGCTCTGACCTGCCAGCCCGAAGAAGTGACGGTCCGGGCCTGTCTGAATCCTGATTGCACCTCTCTTTATACCGGCGAGGTTAGTTTGACCCTTAGCCCTGCCGGTTGGCTGGGGGGGAGCACCCAAACTTTCAGTGGCGGCAGCGCAAGCTTGTGGTTGCGAGATACCACACCGGGAACCCTGACCCTGGGAATCGGTTCCTCTTCTTTAACTGCAATAAATCCTTACCAGTGTTATGAGGGAGGGAGCGGCGGCGATTGCACCCTGGAATATCACGAAACGGGTTTTATCTTTGACGTCGCAACCCTTACCGCTTGTCAGGACAGTAGCGCCGTCACCATTCAGGCGGTACGCATGGATGCTACCACTCAGGCATGTGTCGGCTATGAGGGTTTTGCCGGAACCAGCCGTACCCTTAACTTCTGGTCGGATTACGTTCTGCCTGCCTCGGGCAGCCGATCGCTCAATTTGAACGGTTCTGCGCTGGCAACGGCTCTGCCCGGCACGAATGTCAATCTCAACTTCAACGCCACGGCCTCGGCCACATTTGCTTTGAATTATCGGGATGCCGGCCAGCTGACCCTCAATGCCCGCTATGAAGGAAGCGGTGATGAGGCTGACTTGGTAATGCTGGGCAGCGATGCTTTCGTTGTAAGTCCTGCTGGGTTTGAAGTCAGCGCCACGAGCGATGGAATTAACTCCCTTGACAATTCAACCTCAAGTGGCGAGCCATATTGGCCGGCGGGCGAAGATTTTCAGTCCGAGGTCAAGGCGGTCTGCAGCGATGGTACCGTTACCCCTAATTTTGCCTGGGACACCAGCCTGACAGCTGTAGCGCCATTCAATCCCGGTTCTGGCACGCTTAGCAACGGCACTGTTGCGGCGGCTTCCTTTACCAACGGCGTGGCGACTCTCAACAACCTGCAATACAGCGAGGTCGGCACCATGACCATCCGGGCCCTGGCCGGGGATTATCTTGCCCCGGGCGTAGACGTCAGCGGCACCAGTCCGGTAGTGGGCCGCTTCACTCCTCACCATTTTGCGGTTTCTCTTAACACCCCTGAATTCGGGACCGGCTGTAGTAGTGGAAACTTCACCTATATCGGCCAGGTTTTCGACTACACAACCCAGCCGGTTATCACTGTAAGCGCAAAAAACAAACAAAATGTCACAACCGTGAATTATACCGGTGAATGGTGGAAAATCACCAACGCCAGTTTGAGTGGCAAACAGTACAGTGTCATGAGCGGAACCCTGGATCAGAGTCTGGTCCCTTCCTCCGACCCGGTCATTACCGAAAATACCGGCACCGGTACGGGGACATTGACCTTCAGTTCCGGGGGCGGAATGCGTTTCTCCCGGGGGGGCCCCGAAGCTGATTTCGATGCGGAAATCAGCCTGGAGATCAACGTCGCCGACAGTGACGGCATTGTCTATGCGGCCAATCCGGCTCGTTTCGGCCTTCCGACCTTAGGATTTGGTATGGCTTTCGAGAATGGCAAGGCCATGCGCTATGGCAGGCTGGCCCTGGAAAATGCCTACGGCTCGGAATTGTTAAACCTGCCGGTACCAGCCACGATTCAATATTTTAACGGAACCAGCTTTGTCACCAACACCGACGACAGTTGCACGATCTGGGATGCTGGCATGTTGACATTGACCAGTGTGGAAGAGACGGTGGCTGGAACCGGACCCATCCGCATCAACGGTTCAGCCGCCACGACCGCGACCCTGTCATCAAGCAATTTTGCCAATGGCCAGGGGGCGCTGCTGTTTTCCGCGCCGGGCAGCGGCGGGGACGGCTGGGCGGATATCGATCTCGATCTGAGCGGCCAGGATTGGTTGAAATTCGATTGGGATGGAGACGGTACTCACGACAACAACCCGGCTGCCCGGGCGACGTTCGGCATCTTCAAGAGCAATCCACGCCTCATCTACCAGCGCGAGTCGGTCAATTAGCCCATTCGAAAGATACTTTTTTCAGGGTATCGTTTCAGGACGGTGTGTCGGCGTTACGTTTGGGAAGATGTTTCGTTATGCATTTGATAAACGTGGATAGATTGAAAGGCTTGGCGATATAGTCACAAAAACCCGCATCCAGACCCCGCTTGATGTCGTTGGGCAGGGCGTTGGCACTTACGGCAATTACTGGGATGTCCCGGGTCTCCTGATGCTTGCGCAGGGTTGCCAGCACCTCATAACCGTCCATGCCCGGCAGATTGATGTCCAGAAGAATCAGGTCGGGCTCATGGGCCATGGCCAATTCCGTGCACAGCTCTCCGGATGCGGCTGAAAACAAAATGACTTCCGGGATTTTTTTTAAAATGTTTTTGACGAGCTTTAGATTGGCTTCGTTGTCTTCAATATAGAGGACCTTGCGGTTATTTCCAGCGGTAGTTTGGGAATGGTCCGGATAAGTCTCTTCCTCCGGTTTTGCCTCCAGGGCTGCAATGGCAGGCAGTTCCAGACAAAATTGACTCCCCACCCCTTCCTCGCTTTTCACACTGATCCGGCCTTCCATTAATTCAACAAGCTGCCTGGCAACCGTTAGTCCTACTCCTGCCCCATCGGTGATGACTTTAGTGTTTTTAATGCGGTGAAAGGGCTGGAAAATCTCTTCGAGTTCTGCTTCCGGTATGCCATAGCCGCTGTCGTCAACGAAGACACATATAGTGTTTTCAACCTTCTCGCATCGAATATAAACTTCACCATCTTTCCTGTTACCTGAATCCGTGAGAATACAATCGTAAAAACTTCTCGCGAATATTATTAAACAGCTGATTTTATTAGTAAATTATGTTATTATTC
>JAFGRU010000029.1 GCA_016934985.1 Deltaproteobacteria bacterium | reverse complement strand
TTTCGATGGCCATATGTGCTCCTTAGTGGGTGGGGGTTGGTGTACCCCAAAATGGCCATTTACACAAACTTTTTTACACCCTCGAAAACGCTTCAATATATTTTTCTTCTCTGATCGCATTTGCCCTTGCCATCAGGCTTTATACCAAGGACCTTGATGATGACTTGAGCCCAGACGCACGTGAGTCGTTGTCTCTGAGATTAATGTGTCTTGACGAACCTGCGAAAACATCTTCCTTTGAATGGGCATCTACGATTATGGACAAACTTTTTGGTGAACGGCATCTGTCATGGCGGTGCTTTTTGATATCCACAGCGATATCAATCTTCTCCTTTACAATGATATTTTTAGTTTTGGCCACGGCTTACCCAAAATCCAATATAATTGCAAACATATTTGCTGCTTTGCCGTTTTTGCTCTTCATAATAGGACTTATTAACGTCCCTTGCGACTTTTTTGCATTGCTTGAAACACGGTGGATCATAAAGTGTGGCCTGCCCAGTTTCTTGAAAATTCCAGTTGACTTAGTTCTCACGTCCCTGATAGCGCTAGGATGGCTATCTCTACTTTTAGCTCTACTCTTGGGACCAGATGCGGCTTTTTTGTCATTCGGAATGATACAGATTCCTTCATCGATTAATTCACCTCTTTTTGATCCCAATTTGGCTGCTCAGGGTAGTAACGCAATTTTGGCCAAAGTACTTATCGATTTAGCATTTTTTTATGCTTTTTTTATAAGAATAGTTCTTATGACGAGCTATGTTACTTCTATCTGGGTTTGGCTCCATGTGATATCTGATCTTTTCATTAGATTCCTATCCAAAAGTCACCGCTTTGTGCAATATTTAAACATTGAAACTAAACCGGTGAGAGCAATAGGGGTAACAATTAGCCTCTTTATTCTCTTATTTGGGACTGCAGGATACATCATAGTAGCTACTATGATTTAGAGAATAGGTAGCAAGTCTACGCGTAGGGGGAAAATACAGAATGCTAAAAGTGTCGCCATTATTCCTTTCTCTACTCTTTTTTGTGAACCGAACCAGCCAGTCAACCGGAGCGATTTCTTTGGCCCGCTTCCCGAAAAATTCGCTACCCGCTTAAACTGAGCCACGCGCCCTGATAGACAAAGGGGTCAGGCTTGACTAACGGAGTTTTGAGGTTTGCAGCTACCAGTATGATGAAAACGGCAACACCACCCGCATCACCCGCGACGGAGTAACCCGCCACCTGTTCTACAACCTGGAAAACCGCCTGCAGCGGGTGGAGGATGACCTGGGCCAGATCGTCGGCAGCTACTACTACGATCCTTTCGGCCGCAGGCTGTGGAAGGATGTTGGCGGGACGAGGACCTACTTCCATTACGGCAACGAGGGGCTGCTGGGGGAATACGACGCTACCGGAACCCTCATCAAAACCTACGGCTGGAAACCCGGTTCACAACGGGGTAGCGATCCGCTCTACATGCAGCAGGGTGGCAGCACCTATTACTACCACAACGACCACCATGGCACGCCGCAGAAGTTGAGGGGTCGGAAGTTGAGGGGTCGAGTCTACGTTTGACTCTTGCTTGTTTGTTTTTCCCCAAAAAGGTCAAACGTAGACTTGATAATCCTTTAAAAGGCACCTCCCGAGCTATTCCAGGCCAATCCATGGGGTAGGGGGTCAAATCTTCACTGTCGACATTCCAACAAACAAAGAGGTCTGCAAGAATGGAAGATGGTTCAGACAATCTTTTCGATGGTTACGCTATGGATTTAAGAGGGGAGCCTCTCGACCCTGCACATATAGTCAAAATAGAAGAGAAAGAAATCTTCATATAATAAAGGCATCCGGCGGATCGGCCAAAAAACAAGCCTCCCGCTGATGCCAGACGTTAGGCAATGCTTAATTTCGGCGGTGAAAATGAATGCCCATATCAATCAAAAAGGAATCTATGACCAACGAAGCTGAATCACTGCCTGTTGCCGGGGTAACTTGTACAAATTGTCAGGCATCCTGTTGTCGTTTAGAAGCTATGCTTTTTGACGATACCGATATACCCGATAAATTTGTAGTGACAGATGCGCGGGGCAATATGAGCATGGCGCGGCTAGAAGATGGCTGGTGTGCGGCCCTAGACAGAGATACCATGAGTTGCACGATCTACGAGAAGCGGCCGTGGATTTGCCGTGAATTTGAAATGGGTGAATACGAGTGTCTTTCGGCGCGAGCCGCGAATCTATAGATTTCTCACTAATCATTGATCAAGAATCTGCAAAATGAAGAAGAGTTGAGGGGTCAGGTTTATGTTTGACTCTTGCTGGTTTGTCTTTCCAGAAAGGTCAAACGTAGACCGGTGCCTATTTATGGGTGACCCCCTTGGTCTATTCTGATCTATTCCAAAACCGATCCGGCGCTTACAGTAGCCGGATGCCTTTGGCTTCACAGTCCATGATCACGTCCTCCGGCCAGATGGAGGACTGGGTTTCGCCGATATGCCGCTTCTGCAGCAGGAGGGCGCACAGCCGCGACTGGCCGATGCCCCCGCCGATGGACTGGGGAAATTCCCCGGCCAGGAGCTTCTGGTGCCAGGTAAGGTTTTTGCGCTCCATGCAGCCGCGGATTTCAAGCTGCCGCAACAGGGCATCGGCATCCACCCGAATGCCCATGCTGGAGAGTTCGTAGCCCCGTTTAAGAACCGGGTTCCATACCAGAATATCGCCGTTCAGGCCTTTGAAGCCGTCGGAATTCGGGCTTGTCCAGTCATCATAGTCCGGTGCCCGGCCGTCATGGATGGTGCCGTTGGAAAGTTCGCCCCCTATGCCGATAAGAAACACGGCCTTGTGTTCCTTGCAGACAGCGTTCTCCCGCTCTTTGCGGTCCAGTCCGGGGTATTTCTTCAGCAGTTCTTCGCTATGCACGAAGTGGATTTCGTCAGGCAGAAAGGGTTCCAGCCCGAATTCGGCGGCCACGGCCTTCTCGGTTTCGTGGATGGTCGTGTAGATGGTCCGGACGTTGTTTTTCAGAAACTCGAGGTCGCGTTCTCCCTCGACCATCACCCTTTCCCAGTCCCACTGGTCGACATAGATGGAGTGAATGGCGGTTCGCAGGGATTCTTCATCGGGACGGATGGCGTTCATGTCGGTGTACAGCCCTTGCTGTTCTCCGATTCCGTAAACGGAGAGGGCCATTCGCTTCCACTTGGCCAGCGAGTGGACAATCTGGTATTCCATGCCGGGGAGATCCTGGACGGTGAATGAGACAGGTTTTTCAAAACCGTTCAGGTTGTCCTGGATGCCGGAATTGCGGTCGACGAAAAGGGGCGCCGACACCCTCGTAAGACTCAGGTTCCGGGCGAGTTCATCTTCGAAACGGCGCTTAATAAAGTGAATGGCTTTTTCCGTGATGAGCAGATCCATGGCAACTCCGCTAGTTCTTTAAATTTTTCAATATCCTGGGAGGATTCAGGATTGGGATATAGTCCTGAAAAAATTTGAAGACACAATACTTGCTCAAATTCAGAGACGCAACCATTATTTTTTGGGCTATAATGCGGGTTAATGCATTAAAATTCCCCCAGGTGATAATTGATCCAGAACCTGATTCAGGGGCGCCGTAGAAATTGTGCCCCCAGGAAAAGCGGTGAAAAAAAGGAAAACGGCAGATGGAAAACGCAATAAAGGCTGTATTTAATAGCAGGAATACCTGGCTCCTATCTGGTGGGAAATTCCCTACCAGCCTGGTCGGGGGATTTTTCATTCTATGGCTGGTGTTGGGGACGGTTCAGGCCCGGGCCGGTTGGCCTCAGGTTGCTTTTTCCAAAGACGGCACCCCGATTTCTTATGAGGTCTTTGGCAGCGGGGAACCGACTCTCGTCTTTGTCCATGGCTGGAGTTGCGATGCCCGCTACTGGCGAGCCCAGGTGCCATATTTTTCGAAGAAGCACCGCGTTGTCACCCTTGACCTTGCCGGCCACGGTCATTCGGGCTCGGCGCGCTCGCGCTATGCCATGAAGTCCTTTGGCGAGGATGTTAAGGCCGTGACGGATGCGACCGGCAGTCCTGGGGTGATTCTCATAGGGCATTCCATGGGCGGTTCGGTCATTGCCGAGGCGGCCCGTCTCATGCCTGATCGTGCTGTCGGCTTGATCGGCATCGATACTCTGGAAAATATCGAATATCCCCTGACGCGCGAGGAGTTTGACGGCATGATTGCGCCTTTAAAAGCAGATTTCCAAAGCGGGGCCCGGCAGTTTGTTGAAGGCATGTTATCCCCTCAAACCGAGGTCCGGTTGCGCGAGTGGATTCTTTCGGATATGTCTGCCGCGCCTCCTGCCGTGGCCATGAGCGCCATGAAGGAAATGATGGAGCAGTATATCAGCGGGGAACCGGCCAAAATTTTTGAAGAGATACGCATCCCGGTTGTCTGTGTCAATGGCGACCTGTGGCCAATCAATTATGAAGCCAACCGACGGCACATGTTTTCTTTCGATGCCATCGTTCTGAAAGAGGCGGATCATTTCCTGATGTTGAACCGGGTGGAGGAATTTAACCGGGCCCTGGAAAAAGCCATCACGATGGTACGAAAGGGCAGGGGCCGGAAATGAACGTCCGCCGTGCCGATCTGAATGATGTTGCCGCCTGGCTCGCCCTGGCGCGGGAGGTTGAATATCTATTCGGTCCCATGGCCGACGAGAGCCCGTTTCAGGAGGCCCTGCGCCAGGCGATCACCACCAGGACGGCCTTCTGTATCGGTTCGGAAAAGGATGACCATGATCCCGCCTTGATGGGTGGTATTGTTATCTCCAAAGAGGCGAACGAAATAGCCTGGCTGGCGGTGACGGCGAGATGCCGTGGAAAAGGCTATGGCAGGGCTTTGCTTCAGTTCGCCCTCAGCCGGCTCAAACCGCACGAGAGCATATCCGTCCAGACCTTTGATGCATCGGTCCCGGCAGGATCTGCCGCCAGGAAGCTCTATCTGGATCTGGGTTTCTGCGACGACCGCAAAGGGCCATTGAACCCGGCCGGCATCCCTACCGTCATCATGAAGCTGCAAAATTTAAATGCTTGAACCAAGGAGCCTGATCAACAGATGGTTGCCCGCGAATGGAAATGCAAGGTCCCGCTGGAAAAGTGCCAGGGGTTTATCGCCTACCTTAATGAAACCGGTGTGAGGGACACGTCTTCAACGCCCGGCTATCAGGGCGCCCAAATTTTCCGGCGTGACCTGGATGCGAAAGCCGAGATCACTTTGATTACTTATTGGGACAAGCTCGCTTCCATCAAGGCTTTCGCGGGGGAGGATATCGACCGGGCCAGGTTGTACCCGGAAGATTACAAATATGACCTTGAGCCCGATCCGAGCGTCCGTCACTATGAAGTGGTGGAACACGCTTTTGGGCCAGGAGGCTGTCGGGCTTAGGCATGAATCTACTGAGAATAAGGTGAATCGGCCCATATTCCCGCAAATTTTCGACAAATAATCCCGCTATTCGCTCGCAACTTTGCGAAAATCTGTCCTCGATTTCTCATTTTCTCGTTACGATCCCCAAGTCCGACAGCCTCCTGGCGACAGACCATTTCCGCCGGACCTGTCCCGGCGCCATTGAACGCAAATGAGGGGAAATTATGAACGATGAAAAGATTCTCAATGCCCTGGCCCCCTGCGGATTGAACTGTGAAAAATGTTATGCCCACGTGGATGGCGAAATCCGCCAATATAGTCGCAAGTTGAAAAATAAACTTGGGAATTTCGCTGCCTATGCCGAACAGTTTGCTACCCTGCTCGATGACCCCATATTCAAAAAATATCCGGATTTCCAGGCGATGCTCGACTATCTTGCCGGAGAGAATTGCAAAGGGTGCCGGAAAGAGAACTGCAAGTTGTTTAAAAATTGCGGGGTCAGGAGCTGTCATCAGGGAAAGGACGTCGATTTTTGTTTCCAATGTAACGAGTTCCCCTGCGATAAAACCAATTTTGATGTCAACCTGCAGAAAAGGTGGGTCGCCATCAACGAGAGAATTCGCCAGATCGGGATTGAAAAATACTATGCCGAGACCAGGGACAAGCCCAGGTATTGACAGGCCGTAAAATTTCCCCTGTTTCTCTCTCTGGTGGCAGCAGAATCAGTCGGTTTTATTTCCGCCGGCAAAAAAGGTAACATAGTCTTCTGCCTTGGCTATGCCCGCATGGCTGATGCCCGGATGCAGCATATTGCTGTTGTGTCCTGTGGAGTTTTGCCAGCCGTCGAACAGGGCCTGGGGCATCGTATAGTTGAAGGCGACGTTTTCAACGGCAAGGCGATACCCTGATTTTTCGAAGCGCTCCTTAAAGCCGTCATGGCTGAGGCTATGGGAGCGCCCCATTTTTTCACTGTGTTGCCTGGCCAGGCTATGCAGGTGAGGGTCAAAACTTAGCGCA
Organism: Deltaproteobacteria bacterium; assembly: GCA_016934985.1. GTDB lineage: Bacteria > Desulfobacterota > Desulfuromonadia > Desulfuromonadales > JAAYDE01 > JAFGRU01. Next base: position 20,032 of record JAFGRU010000029.1, on the reverse strand, counting down.
GCCAGCCCATGGTCTCTGCGGTAGCCATTGATCAACTTACGCAGCTTGAATTCGAATTCACTTTCCTCCGTCGATGCAGTTGGCCTGCCTTTTTGGGGACTATTTTGAGTTGTGCCTTTTACCGGTTTGGCGGGATGCGGATTTATATGGGAATTTCCGCCGCAGCTGATGAGGGCCAAGGTAAGCAAAATAAAAATAAACCCTTTCAGGCTGTAGCTCTTCTCAAAGCAATAATTGTTGCGTCTCATTTTGAATTTCTTTCGTAAATCCCAGATAAAATCACCGAAGAACCTGAATGCTCGGGCCAATTGATGTCCAGGCGGCTTGCCTTGAAGTTGGTCGAATTTAATGTTTTGATTTGCATTTGAGGCACCTTTTTTGCTCAATTTGGGGATTTCTAAATCAGGAAACGGCAAAACTCAACGTTTCATAATCCCTTCACCAAAGGGTCAAGCATGGATCAAAAAATCGTACTGATCGCCGAGGACAGCCCCTTGCTGGGCTCAAAACTGAAAAACATCCTGGATCAGGAAATTTCTCAGCAAGTAATTTGGGTACAAAGTCATGCGGATGCAATGGATGTTTTGCAAAAGTCAGGGCAAAAAATAATTGCGGCCGTCGTCAATTATAGTCTTCCGGGCGCGGACAGCGGAAAAACAATTTCCAATATTTTGTCCCATGGGGTACCTACAATCGCTTTTACCGGCACGGTGGACAATCAGGTCCGTGAACGCATCTGGGCCCTGCAAGCGGTGGACTATGTACCGAAGGACAGCCCTGCCAGTCTCGACTATGTCGTCGGCATGGTCAAGCGTATCATCAAAAACAGAGCCATTAAAGCGCTGGTGGTTGACGATTCGGGTGTAATTCGGGAAACAATCAGTCATCTATTAAAAATTCATTGTTATCAGGTGCTTGGTGCCGGGAATGGTGTGGAGGCCATGCAATTGCTGGAACAAAATCCTGATATCCGGCTGGTCATTACCGATTATCAGATGCCTGAAATGGATGGAATCCAGCTAATCCGGAAAATCCGTCAACGTTACTCCAGAAACGAGCTGGGAATTATCGGCATTTCGGCGGCCGGGAACAGCCTGATGGCTGCGAAATTTATAAAAAACGGTGCCAACGATTACATCATTAAACAGAATTTTCTGACTGAGGAGTTCTACTGTCGAATCAGCCAGTGCATGGACCAGATTGAGCATGTTGCCTCCATTCGCGAGGCGGCCATCAAAGATCCCCTGACGCATCTCTACAACCGTCGTTACTTCTTTGATATAGGAAATAAAATACTGGCTTCCGCGCGCCGCAAAAAAGAGCCGGTGGTGGCGGCCATGATTGACGTCGACCATTTCAAAAAGATTAATGACCGTTTCGGCCACGATGTGGGGGATGTGGTTTTGCAGCAGATGGCAGCACTTCTCCAGAAACGCTGTCGCAAAAGTGATATCTTTGCCCGCTTTGGTGGCGAGGAATTTTGTTTTCTTGCCAACAACATGGACCCCGCGCATGCGCAGATGTTTTTTGACATGTTTTGCAACCTGGTTGAGGCACATCCCATAGAGGTCAGCACCGGCGAAGTGGTGCCGGTGACCATCAGCATCGGCGTCTGTCGTGAACAACTCGATCGTGTCGAGGACATGATCAGTAAGGCCGACGCCAACCTTTACAAAGCCAAAAAAGCCGGCCGCAACCAGGTTGTTTGTCAATAATCGCCCTCTTTCAAAACATTCGCTTCCGCCCCACGACCCTCCCGGCTTGTCACAAAGCAATTTTTCCAACCGGACCAACATTTATCGCGCCACTGTCCTGTTACCCAAAATCAAATCAATTTCTGTAATAAACAATTATTTCATTGATAGTTTTCCCCTGGTAGAACTTTATCGGGTGAAGAATTCCCCGATATTTTTGATAAACTGCCAGAAAAGATAACGGTGGTTTCAAAAACCCATTTTCTTGTTGGTGACCGTTGAGTTTTGAACAGCTGATAATAAGTTATGGTTATCCGGCCATTTTTTTCGGGACGTTTTTCGAAGGTGAAACCGTCCTTATCCTGGCTGGTTTTTTAGCCTACCGGGGGTATCTAACGTTTCCGTGGGTGATAATTTGGGCGTTCCTTGGTACATTAGCAGGAGATCAACTCTATTTTTTTCTCGGTCGCTGGAAAGGGGCTGGTTTTATCGACTCCAAGCCCCGCTGGAAAAGCAAAACAGACCGTGTTTTCAACCTTTTTCATAAACATCAGACGATTCTGATCGTGGGCTTTCGCTTTATTTACGGCATCAGATCCGTGACGCCATTTATTATCGGAGCGAGTGGTATCAGCCCGTTACGCTTTGCGATCCTGAATTTTTCCGGGGCTGCCCTATGGGCTGTTGCCATCGGTCTTTTGGGTTATTTTGTAGGCCAGGCTGCCGAACATCTCATGGCGGAAATAAAACGTTATGAAGTTTGGATTCTCATAGGGATTGTGGGCCTGGGTTCCCTGACCTGGTTGACATCTTGGTTGCTTTCGAGAAGAGGGACGCCAGGGAGACCTTCTGCGTGAAACCATGACGACTGGCACACCAAAGGAGATTAATGTGAATATCAACGGAAAAAGCAGCGCCTTGATTTTGGGATTGTTTATTTTTCTGGGTCTTGCCGCCCTTGGTTCTCTGCTTGGGAAGGCGGCAATCGAATTCAAGGAATATGAACGTTCAGTCACGGTCAAAGGTTTGTCCGAACGTGAATATCCTGCTGACATTGCTATCTGGCCCATTCAGTATACCGAGGCGGGCAATGATCTTGAGGAGCTTTACGAGGCGATCGACACCAGCAATGCGAAGATCCGGGTTTTTCTCGAAAAAAATGGCCTCAAGCCGGAAGAAATCAGTGTGACCTCTCCGTCCATAACCGATAAGTCGGCCCAAAGCTATGGCGGCGGCCAGCGGCCGGAATTCAGGTATTCCGCCGTTCAGACGGTGACCGTCTATTCCGGGGATATTGAAAAAGTGCGGTCGGTCAAAGGAGTTTTGGGCGATCTGGGCAAGCAGGGCATTGCCATTAGCGGCGGCGATTACCAGGCACAGACCGAGTACCTGTTTACGAAACTCAACGAGGTCAAGCCGGCAATGATCGAGGAAGCCACCAGGAAAGCCCGGGAAGTGGCGGAGAAATTTGCCCAGGATTCCCAAAGCAAGCTGGGTAAAATCAAGCGTGCATCCCAGGGCCAGTTCAGTATCAACAATCGGGACAATAACAACCCCCACATTAAGAAGATTCGCGTGGTGGCCACGGTGGAGTATTATCTTTCCGATTGAGGCGGGGCCATTTCTACATAGCATGTCCGGTTTCCAGGTGGTCATTTCCAGGCTGCCGGCACCACTTCCCATAAAAAATTTTCGTCGAACATTTCGATTGAGAACTTGACCCGACTGCGTCCCGAGTTTATTCTGAAAATTAGAATTCTCTCTTCATCCGCGTTTTTCAGGCTCTTGTTTTTTCACCCCGGTTCAAAACATTCCAGGAATTAGACATCATGGAAGCAGTGAAAACACGCTTTGCACCTGCCGAAAGGGCCGCACCCGCAGCATTGGAAAGGCAGGAAGATGTCTGCCGCCGTTCCGAAGTTTTAAATCATTTCATTGAGGCTATCCCGAGCGCCTTGGTTTTGCTTAATCGCGAGCGACAAGTGGTTTGGGCAAACCGGAGATTTATTGCCACCATAGACCAGAACTGGGACTGGATCAAAGGGAAGCGTCCTGGAGAGATACTCCAATGCATCCGTGCTGAAGGCTCCGTTGGCGGGTGCGGGACAACGGAGTTTTGTGCCAGTTGCGGCGCGGTTAATGCCGTTCTGGACTCCCGAAGCGGTGACCAGACCGTCAGGGAGTGCCTGCTTCTTTCAAAGGATAACAATGCGTATGAACTGAGTGTTTGCGCTACGCCGTTCCTCCTCGACGGTGAAGAGTTCACGATTCTCGTACTGCTCGATATCAGTGCTCACAAACAACGCGAACTTCTCGAAAAATCCTTCCTCCATGATCTGTCGAACACGATTAGTGGACTTCTCAGCGTTTGCGAACTGTTTCGTTCCCATAAGGATGCTGTTTCGGACGATATTTCACATTTGGTGAAGATGATGGTGCACCTGACCGACCGTCTGGAGAATGAAATTGAATCTCATCGGGAGATTCTTGCGGCCGAGCGTGGCAAATTGTCGGTTAATTTGACAATTGTATCGTCCCGGCAATTGTTGGAGCAGATCAGAGGGGATTTTTCCACCCTTGAATTAGCTGACGGCAAAGAGATTATGATCGACGACCTTGCCGAAGAAATCAGTTTTATGACTGATGCCGTGCTCCTTAAGCGGGTTCTTGGCAATATGCTGAAGAACGCTCTGGAGGCCACAGCGATAGGTGGCAAAGTGGATGTGACCTGTGAAAAAGAAGAGGGTGGGCAGACCCTGCGTTTTTCCATCAGCAATACCTCGTTAATGGAAAAAGAGGTCTGCCACCAGGTGTTTCAGCGCAGTTTTTCAACGAAAGGCCAGGGGCGCGGCATTGGTACATACAGCATGAAATTGCTTGGGGAGCGTTTCCTGGGAGGCCGGGTCTGGTTTTCCAGCACTCCTGAAGAGGGGACCACCTTCTCTATCCGGCTCCCTTTTAATGTCAGTTCAATCCAATAATCACATATCCGTCAGGGTTTGAAGCCCTCCACCAGGGACGACATCTCCTGTACCTGGAGCAGGCGAATGGCGGTAAAACCCGCTGTTGTCAACCCTTCCTTTATTTCCTCGAAAGTATAGGTGTTTCCCCCTTCGGTTCCGGCCAGCATGTTGACGGCGAAGAGGGTGCCGCTGCGGGGTTCGGTGCGGTCGGGCGACATGACGTAGTCGCGGATAACGATCCTGCCGCCGGGCTCCAGGGCCTCGAAGACCCGTTGGTAAAGAAGGCGGTTTTGTTCGGGGCTGTTCTGATGGATGATGGCCGAGAGCAGAGCAAGGTCGTGCCCCGCAGGCAAAGGATCGCTGTTGAAATCACCGGGAACCAGGGTGACGCGTTCCGTGCATCCGGCTTTTTCAATGCGCTCACGGGCGATTTCGATGACCGGCGGCAGATCGAAAAGAGTTGCCTGCATCCTTGGTTCCGCAGCCAGGAAAGCCAGGGTATAGGTTCCCGATGCGCCCCCAACGTCAAGGAGTCGGCGGGCGTTTCCGGGGTTAACGGCGGCGACAACCTGGGGGGCCGTTTTTGCGCCAACGACATGCATGGCGCCGATGAAGGCGCGCCTGTTTCCCGGTGCCAGGGCGCCTGTTTTTTCCACTCCCGGCGTCCATTCGCCTGCCACGATGTTGGTAATTTGGGACCAGTTGTGCCATAGCGTTTCCAAGTGGAGAATCATCGGGAGTACCGTCTCCGGTCCGGAGCTTGTCAGGACAGGGGCGAGCGAGCCCTGCAACTGGTAACGTCCTGCTTCCTTCTGGAGGATATCCAGGGCGCAAAGGGCGTCAAGAAGGATGGTGAGAGCGCGCAAGTTGGCCCCTTTTGTTTTGGCCACCTCCTCCGCACTGAGAGGATTACGGTCAAGCAGGTTAAAAAGATCGAGTTCCGCCCCGCTGAGGATGACGCGGCTGACCATGAAGCCACGCACTGAATTGAGAATGGTTTCGGCCATCGGTTTTTCATTCATACGTTTTTCTCCTCACATTTGTCACAGGGCTGGCTTTTGGCTTCCTTCTCTGGACATCTCCAGAAGCTGCTGTCGCAGAAATTTCTGAAACTCGCGGCGGGCGGGATCCATATCCGCGGCATCTTCAGCTTTTTTCAGGGCGTCGAAATATCGGGTGGCCAACCGGCGCTGTTCCTCGTTCCAGGTTGAGGTAAATCCTTCGCTGCTTTTTTCCGCCTCTTCGTCCGAAGGCTGATCCCGGCGTCCATGGGCCCAGTTGATGACGTAGGAAAAGAAGATCAGAGCCCGATCGAGGAGGATAAAGAAAAACTGAAGATTATGCATCGGGCCTATTTTGAGTTGAGTGCGGCCCAGCCGGGGCGAAAGGTCTAGGCCGAGGATGCGGGGACCGGGAGCTTTGACTTTGGCGAGGCGCTCACCGCCGAAGTAGGCACTCAGGGCTCCCAGGAGGGCGCCGCCGGCAGTGAAAACCCCGGCGCTGATCCCCGAAAAAAGGACGTCCAATCCGGCTCCGCCGGTGCCGCCCGCGAGAGCGGCCGCCCACATCAGTTGGGTGCGGTCAAGGCCCAGGACCCGCCAGACCCGCTCGCTGAAGAGGTCCTGCTGCAATGCTGTTTGGGAAGAGGGCTCAAATTGGAAAATGTTGTGTTTGAAGAGTTTGCGAATGCGTTCATGAAAGCGGCGTTCCATGGCGCTGAGCTCCTTGCGGAAACGCTCCTTGAGGTGTTCCTCCCGCTCATGATCATCCCCTTCGCCACAGTCAGCCAGGGCGAAATGGCTGATGGAGGTTTCCAGCAATTCCCCGATCAGTGTTGCCGTTGCGGCAAGACGATGTTCCCAATCGTCGCGAAAGGCTTCGATGACCTCTTCCATGGCCGGCTGCCAATCCTGGTCGATACTTTTCAGCGTGTCGAGGAGGGCCATACGTTGGGCGTAATTGGCATGATGGGCATTGAAAACCCGTACCGAGTTGAAATGACGGCGAAAGGCGGCTTTCCATTCGTCGAGGTATTCCTCGTTCCGGTCCTTGGAATTGATGATGGCGAGGCGTGGACGCCCGGTGCGGCGCAGGATTTCCATTTCGGCAAGGTCGGTCTGGCGCAGGGGACGGGAGCCATCGACGACGTAGATGATGCCGGCGCCTTTTTCAATAGGTTCGAGGAGCTGGCATTCGTGCTGATAAGCCGGAAGGGTGCGGTGCTTTTCCCGAAAGGCGTGGATGGCCTGCTCATCTGCCGAGCCGAAGTTTTCCAACCAGGCCAGGGTATGGCGCGGGTTCTGAAAGCCCGGCGTATCGATAAATTCGACGACAATCCGGCTATCGATAATGACCGGATAATTGTGACAGGCTCTGGTTTCGCCGGGCATCGGGCCAACCGGAACGGTGTCGTCCTCAGCCAGGGTCGAAACCACGGAGGATTTGCCCTCGTTGGGATGGCCGACAATAGCGAAACGCAGGGGTGCAGGGTCACTCATGCGGGCATGCTCCTTTTCGGGGAGAGGCGATGCCGAGATTGGGATCACCCAAGGCCTGGAGCTGCTCTTCCCAAACCTGGCGGTCAATTTTGCCGGGGGTAGTGAAAACTGTGTCGGCTTTTGGTTTGCCGACTAAAAAAACGGCTATTTTCCCTTTTTCCGGCAAGGCCATGCGGAGTTGGCGGAAAAAATCAAGAGTTTCAAGAATAGGCGGCTGCCAGGCCTCGAGGATAAGCAGGGCGCCGTCATGCCTGCCTTCCCAATCCCGGTTTTTTAAATTTTCCAGCACCTGCTGCTCCTGGTTGAGAAGACCGCCGATTGAAAAAATTTCGTCCACATCCATGGCAAAATAAGCCCTGCCGACGCGCAGCATATCTTCCCTTGGGATGCGATCTGCCAATTCCTCCTTCACCAAAGCAACGGCGGGAGTAATTTCGCTTGGCAGGAACTCCACAGCATTGTTCGCGGTGTCAAAAACGTAATTTTCATCCCTGTCCGTTTCCTGTTCGGGCCGGGTTGTTTCCAGGAGGGGGGTCTGCATTCGCCGCACCAGGGTATCGCATTCAGCGTGGGAGAAGTCGAACCTTGCCAGTTTGACCCGGCGGATCATCCAGGTTGTCAGGCAAAGCATAAAGCGGGGGAGAATGCCATAAAAGACGATGCCGAGGCAGAGGAAAGGCCACCAGGAAACCAGATCCGGGGTGGCCAGGTGAGCAATCCCCTCTTTGAGAAGGATGCGGCTGTTTTCAATCTGAACCAGAGTCGGAAAGCCTGTACCTTCGGGTGCCAGCCATGACCAGGGAAGAGCCAGGATGCGAACCAGTTGATGGACCGTTTCCGTTCCCGCTTCCAGGGTTGTCTGCCAGCCGAAGGCGAGGTCCGAGGTCAATACCCGCGCCAGGGTCGTGGTCAGAGCTCCAAGATTGAAAGCCAGGCCGAAAAGCTGGGCGAGGAGGAAAATCGGCAGAAAAAAGAGGCTTCCGTATACAGACCTGCGGCTTTTGAGCAACCCCAGGGTGGCCTGCAAGCGGCTTTTTCGACGGCTTTCAAGGCGGTTGGCAGCGCCTGTGGCCATTTTTCTGGCAAGACTGAAGAGCAGGGTGCCCCAGAAGCTTGCGATAAAGGTTTTCCGGCGGAAAAACCGCGAAAAACGGCGTAGACAAAAGCCAAAGCCGAGCAGGATGAGGAGAAAAACCTGTGAAACAACGAGCAGGGCCACATAGCTGGAGACGTTAACGGGTTGAACACCCTGGTATTGGAGCAGGGAGAGGGCAAGCCCACCGCCCGAAAGCAAGCCGGAAATGAATACCAGCCATTTGAGTAAAACAAGAGTTTCATGAAAGGCCGACCCGGGAAGGGTCGGGTCCTGTTCTTGTTTTTTACGTGCTTCGAGCCATTGGCGGATCAGGAAACGGCGAGATTTTTGGCGCTTGTTCGAAAGCGGGGGGAGGTTCAGGAAAATGGCCCGGTCCCTGCGTACGAGGCTGTCTTCATCCTGGCCATCATCCGCCCGGAGGAGGTATTCAAGGTCGACGATGTCGCGAAGCTCCCATTTGTCAATAAGGGAGGTCGAGGCGTCACTTGCCTTTAGCGCGGGAGGACTTTCCGGTAAATGAAAATCGGGGTCGTTTTTTTCAATTTTTTTCCGGAATGGGAATTTCATGGTTGGTGAATTTCCATCAAGCCTTCAACCTGAACGAGAAAAATGATGGTAGCAGTTTAACCTGATAATTTAGGGTTTCGCAGACCCCATTCCAAGGGTTTTTGGGAAAATTTGATTAATTGCTAATGTTACACCTCAGTGCCGAACCTGCAAAGGAAGAATTTATGTAATTATTCAGCTTATCGGCGCAATGCCTCGCATCGCCCATTCCAAGGGCCGCGTGAACCCGTCCATGGGGCTTCGCTGCCTCCATCCGGGCGGCAGATGCCCTTTCCATGGGCGACACCAGTCCTTGTGCTGAATAGTAACCAATTTATTTTTCTATTCACTTTGCAGCCGGATGGCCGCGCAGCCAAATTTTTTTATAAAGCGTCCGAAGTATAAAGAGTATGGCTTGGGACTGATTTGAATTACGGACTTTAAATGTAACACAAGAATATCATTATTTTTTGAGAGGATATCCAGAAATGTGTTGAAAAAAAAACAGGATTGAATGATCTTTGAATGAAATGTCAATCAATAGGCTGCATCCGTGGCCAGGGGGCGGGAAAAGATCGTAAGCGCTTAGGCTGGTCAATGATTTGCGCTATTGCCTGGTCATAACTCAGGGATACAGGAATATTCCAGGAGGAGTTTCTTGGGCCGAAATAAGGAGACGAATCAGAAGATCAGGGACGAGCGAAGGGAGCAGATTCTATCAGAATCGTTGCTGCTTTTTTCAACTCGGGGGCTGGCTTCCACCAAGATTTCCGATATCGCTTCAACGGCAGGGATTTCACAAGGGTTGGTTTATCATTATTTTCGCTCCAAAGAAGATATTTTCATTGAATTGATCCGGGGTGCATTTGAGCGATTAAACAGTTCCTGTGAGATTCTGAGCCGCATGCCCCTGTCGCCGAGGGAAAAAATCGATATTGCTGTGAGGGGATTGCTGCAGGATCTGGAAAACAACCAGGAAAATGCTCGATACCATTTGTTGATGGCGCAGGCGATGATATCGGAAACAGTTCCTGAGGAAGCCAAGGCCATTATCCGCAGGGAAATTGCCGTTTCCCAGGAGATCATTGCGGCAATCTTGCGTGACGGCCAAAAGGAGGGCTCTATCAAAGAAGGGGACGCCGATGAGATGGCGCTGGTTTTCTGGACATCCATTAACGGTCTGGCCATTTTAAAAGTGGTTAACGGCGCGGAATTCAAAGCGCCTGCTCCAGAGATTTTGCTGTCCATGTTCCTTTGAAAGGTTCCGGCCTCCAATGGTTGGACGGGACGATTTCTCCTTTTCCCTTCATCCGCCAGTAGCGACAACAAGCGGTTTGCTATGAACATCAAAAATCTGCGCAAAAAGAAAACTCTGCTCGTCGGGGGGATAAAATCAGGCAAAACTCATTTCGTTTGTGCTTTTGTCGAGAAAATCCTTCGGAATAGTCATGAATCGATTCTTGTTCTCGATTTTGCCCCCAATCTCTATCGCGGGGTGGGCGGCAAAATGGTTCTTCCCGAGAATCCCCGGCTTTATTACCTGACGACCCGCATTGATGGTCCCCGTCTTCGGGGGAAAGACGATAAGGAAGAATGGACCTTGGCCGAAGGCAACCGCCACCGCATCGACGAAATTCTCGATGCCTGTCGGGAAAAATCCGCGGATATCCTCATTATCAACGACGTCACTCTTTATCTGCAGGCTGGTGAATGTAAGCGTTTGGCAATCCTTATGGCAGATTTCCCCACCGTCCTGATCAATGCCTATTACGGTAATGATTTTTCTGAATCGCCCCTTTCAATAAGGGAGCGAGCCCAGGTCGATAGTTTTATGAATGATTTCGATCAGATTTTTCTCATGCGTGAGAGGCGGGTCACAGAAAAATGGCAATCATGAAAAACAAGGCCCCAAAAACCAGCTTTGTTGTGAAAATCCTCTCGCAACGCTGTATTTGCTTTCCAAAATATCTTCGAAATTGTTCAGCTTATTGGCACAAGGCCTCGTCCGGGGACGCAACCCCGGTCCTGTAAATCTTATTTTACGGCAGATGCCCTTTCCATGGGCGACATGACTCCTTGTTACATATCTTCTTTAAATAGCCTGAAACAACGGCCACAATAAGCATTATTGACCGCCATTATTCTTTTCCATAAGATGATTAGAAAATCCTGAGCTGCAACTCCTGAAAGGTGTCCTGTGCTTTTGTCCCGTCGGCCTCATGCATCCTGCAAGTTCCGTTAACACCAAAAGGTCGACCATTTTCCAATGGTCGACCTTTTAGGATTCAGTCCCTTGAAGCTGGTTCCTTTAAATTGACCAATCAGTTTTGGGGTGGAGTCTCTTCCCCCTGGGGCTCCACCGTTTCCTTTTTCTCATCAAGCATGAAAGTTTGATCGAAAGTCTTTAACAGCTTCAATGTTTGTTTGCCGATCTTGCGGGAAGCGTTGTTAATGCCGTAAAAGAGGACGCTCAGGCGGGTTTTGGAGACGCCCCGCCGGATGCGCCCCGCCTGGTTCTGGTCAAACTCGTCAAGGGCATTTTTCAGGGCAAAGTAATGATTTGCCAGTTTCTCATAGTCGTAGGCTTCTTTTTTCAACACCATGGCGATAGATTTATCGAGCAGTGCTTCCACGAGCTGTTGCAGCTGCTCCAGTTCTTTCCTTTGAACCGTAAGAAGTCTGGAGTGAAGGTTTGAAGTGTGGACATGGCAGCGCAGGATCATGTCACGCAGGCTTTCGGTGATTTCCTGCAGGGCGGCGATGACGTCAATATAATTCCCCGCGCTTTCGATATTCTCCTGCTGCAGGAGGCGGATGGCCTTGAAAACATTGGCGACGATGATGTTTGACCAGGTCTGGAGTTTTTTCGTCTGACGGCGCAACTGTTCGAGTTGTTTGCGGTCCTGCTTGAGAATGGCGTCAAAACAGGCGGACAGGTCGGTACGGACGATGGATAGAAAGCGCCCGCTGTGTTCGAAGGAGGTATGAACCGCCACGGAGGCGTCAGTCACCCTTTTAAGGTCGAGAAAATCGAGGTCTTTCGCAGCCTCTTCCCGAAGGCCGTGGACTTTAAAATTGCGGATAATGATAAATGTAACCAGACCGAGGAGGAGTACTACTGCGATCCCCTTGGAATAGATGATGGCAAAAGCGAAAAGCAGGGATGTGGTGAAGGCTATGAAGGCAGTGAAAAACCAGCCGCCGATGACGGTCAGGACCCCTGTAACGCGGTAGACAGCGCTTTCAAGTCCCCACGCCTTATCGGCTAGCGATGTCCCCATGGCAACCATGAAGGTCACGTAGGTGGTCGAAAGGGGCAGTTTCATACTTGTTGCCCATGAAATCAAGGCGCTGGCCAGCATCAGGTTGACACTGGCGCGCACCAGATCGAACTCGGGAACGGTGCCGTCATAGCCGAGGGGCGGTTGGAAGCCGCTGGTGTTCATCCGGCGGCGGCTCCATTGGCGAAGGTTTTTAGGAAAAACCCGGCTGCTGCCGTCGATGGCAGAGGACACCATGCGAACGATAACCCGCGACAGGGGGGTGGAGTCGAAGCGTTCCAGTCCTTCGTCCTGGCGGCCAAGGCTAAGTTCTGTTCTGGTCACGGTGCGTGCCTTGCGCGACAGGCACAGCGTCGCCACCATAATGGCCCCGGCCGCCAGCAGGAATAAGGTGTTGGTGGGGACCTGTCTCTGGAGTGCGACCATGGAGGTGAGTGTTGGATCCGGACCGGTATGGGCGAGCACAAAGGAGTGAAAACCGGCCAGTGGAACGCCGATGAAATTGACGAGGTCGTTGGCGGCAAAAGCCATGGCCAGGGCAAAGGTTCCGATCAGGACTATCGGCTTGAGAATATTGATCCGCGTCAGCATCACCAAAAGCTGGAAAATGATGAAAAAACAGATAAAAGCAAATCCTATTATGGTCAAGGTATGAGTCTTGATCCAGACCGCCATTTCGGGTGTCAGGAATGAGGCGCCTTTGGAGCCTTTAACGAGCATGAAATAAAGGATCATCGACAGGGCCATCCCGCCCCATAGGCCGCCGTAACGCTTCAGTTTGGCTTCGTAGTCAAAGGTGAAAAGGAGCCGCGTGAGATATTGGATCACCGCGCCGCAGAAAAAGGCTATAACCACGGAGAGAAGTATCCCCGATACAATGGCCATGGCTTTGCTCGTATTGATATAATGAGCGAGATGAAGGAGACTCTGACCGCTAGTGGATATTTTGAAAATTGAAACGGCTACTGCAGCACCGAGAAGCTCGAAGACGATGGATACGGTTGTCGAGGTGGGCAGGCCGAAAGTGTTGAAAAAGTCGAGCAGAAGAACGTTGGTAATCATGACGGCGAGGAAAATGGCAAGCAACTCGGGCATGACGAAAAAACGTGGGTGGAAGATCCCTTTGCGGGCTACTTCTATCATGCCGCTGGAAAAGGTCACCCCGGTAAGAATACCGATGCTGGCAATGATCATTATTGTTGCCCGGGGAGCGACTCGCGATCCTATGGACGAATTCAGGAAGTTGACGGCATCGTTGCTGACGCCCACTATCAGATTCACGACGGCCATGGCGAAAAGAACACCAACGGCAAGAGCAAACCAATCCATATGGCTCCTTTGGTTGCGGGGGACTTTTAGGCTCCCGGTATTCTGGTTTTATTAATTGATTTTTTAAAAATCCATTTACAGGGGGATGGCCTGAAATGACCTTTCCGGTTTTGGGCCCTGCTCTTATATTAGCAAAATGTTAGTGCAATGTTAGCATGTTTGATTTTTGTTCGGGGAAAATTGATCAGGGGGAAGATGGCGGCCCTGTTCTTCCGAAAAAAGCAACCCGGACGCTTTGATCAGCCTCCGGGTTGCTTTTGTTGTTTTTGAACATTTTACCCTGATCAACTATGAATAATTTTACCGCACCCACCGATTGCACGCCACCTCAAGCCGTGTCCGCTCACTGCTCTTCAGAGTACTGGCAGTATTTCTCCAAAGTGTGCTGCTGTACTTGGCTTGAGATGAAATGCACGTGCCGGTTTTGTGACAAAGCCTCATGAATAAGCCGGGTTAGGTTATTCAATGGTCATCTTGTCGGACGTCATTTTCTCAGCGGCGAAATTATCACCATTTACGGCAACCAGGATTTGTGTTTCGACGTTTTTAGGAACAAAAAGTTTGGCGCGGGATGTGAGAGTCTCTTCGGGTGTCAGGGACACCGGCTCACTGAAGACTTCGGCATAGACCTGACCTTCTTCTTCGGCGGTAAATGAACAGATGACCTTCACATTTTCCGCCTTGGCTGAGCCTTGGTTTCGAACCGTCACGATAATTTCATATTCTTTCTGGGTATCCAGGGCTCTGATTTCATTATAAGTGAATTCGAATGCGATGGCCGGTTGGGGAGCAAGGGAAAAGATCTCGTACTCCGAACTGAAATATTGCGGGGGGATTTGACCGAGTTCCCATCCTTGAGCGGTTGTTTCGAGGTAGATGTATTCGATGCCGTTTTCATAATAAATGCTCCCCTCGCCTTCCTCGCAAACCACTCCCAGCCCCAGATGCCCTTCGATACGGATGAAAACCACTTCATAATCGAGTTCCTTCAGAAGGGCCGCCGCCAGAATGGCTGCATCCTCGCAATCTCCCTTTTGCTCAATCATGGTTTCCAGGGGATACTGCGGATAGTTGTCGGCATTTGCGACAGTGTCCGATGCGACACCGGTAAGGCTTTGAGTGAACGCGGCAACGAAGTTGACCCGATCCACCTGGTTTAAATCCATCTGGTTCATCCATTGCTGAAACTGGTTCGCCAGCTTGGTGATATAGGGGTCATCAACCTGGTCCGTGGCATAGACGGTGTAGGTATCTCCCTGCGGATGAGGGCGGTTGCGGTAATATTCACAGTCTTCTTTGGCAAACTGAGATTTGAAGTTGAAAGTTTCCCCTTTGAATGACCATTGAAGGTGAACAGGCTGAAGAGATTGAGCGGTTGGTCCCTCTTCGGCAAAAGCCCAGCCTGCGAAAAACAGAAAAAAAGCCAGAGGGATAAATATGGACAGGCGAAACTTGCTCATGATTTCCTCCAACGAATGAATAGTGTTTTCTCGTTTGCGAAACTAACTATTCCTGCAAATTTTCCTCCAGAATACAGAACCGGACATTAAAATAATGTCCGGTTCTGTATTCTGGACGGTGGTTCAGGCCTGCAGGAGTAAAGAGATTATGGCTTGCGGATTTTATCAATCTCGCCTTTCAACCAGCTGAGTTCCTTCTGAGCAACCCGGCTGCCTGCTTCTCGCAGCTGCTTGGAATATTGCTCATTTATCAATGTCATACTTTCCTTCATCATGGATGGCGCGGCGGAAACAAATTTGCGGCCGACCGGTGTCTCAAAAAAAGCTGTAACCTCCTCAATCTCCTCGATCTTAAAATGCCTGGAATAGATTGGAATATAGATATTTTTCAGCAGGTCTTCAAAAGGCATCACTTTGCCGATTTCAGCCCGCAAGGTTTCGAGCATGCGTTTCATGCTTTGTTCGCTCAGCTGGATGATCTGATCTTTCTGTGATTGATTCATTTCTGCCGCGTTCTGCATGGCGTGTTTCATTCCTGCACCCATGCCTTGCTGGAATTGCCCGAGGAACATTCCCAGCATTTGGTCATACTGCGTTTGGGCTCCGGAGACTTTGAAAAACTTCTGATAGGCGTCCATCTCCCTGCTGGAGAGTTCAGCGCCGGCCTGCGAAGCAAAGAAAAAAAGAGTTAAGAAGGAGATGATACAGATAGGAACAGCGTTTTTTAAGTTGAATGTCATTTAGGGCGCTCCTTTTGAGACCGGGTTGAATGAGGCCGTGAGAAAAAAGGGGTTTTTGTCAGCAGGTTTCAAAAACACAAAAAATTTGCCACGATTGGATTCCCGAAAAATTTTTTAAGGTTTTGGCAGCAAACACTGTTCCTGAAGACTATCTTCCCGGGACTTTTCCCACCGCTCTGGTCACAACATTTCCGGGGTAAAGGCCACAACCTCGTCAATTTTTTCAGCATTTGTCAGAAGCATGATGAGACGGTCGAGGCCCAGGGCGATGCCTGCTGCCTGGGGCATGGCCGAAAGTTCAGCCAGGAATTTTTCCGGCAGGGGGCGGGGTGGCCGACCAGTGCGGCGGCGTGCTGTTTCTTCTCTCTCGAATCTTAGACGCTGTTCCGCGGCATCGTTCAACTCGGAAAAGCCGTTGGCCAGTTCCAGGCCACAGACATAGAGTTCGAAACGTTCGGCAACTTTCGCATTTCCAGGTTTTTCCCGGGCCAGGGCAGCCTTTTCGACCGGATAATCGTAAAGAAAAAGCGGCTTATCGATGCCCAGGTGGGGTTCGATTTCCAGGGCAATGATTTCGTCGAAACGATCCTTAACCAAGGCGTCGTCCATGGAAATGGAGGCATAGCGGGAAAAGGCGTCAGATATGCTCAATCGCTCCCATGGGCGAGTCAGAATGACTTCTCTGCCTTGGTAAATTAGAACATTCCCCGGCACCAGGGCGCAGAGGAGCTCTTCGCAGTCAGTCATCTGTTTGCGGTAATCCGCACCTGCTTCGTACCATTCGAGAAGGGTGAATTCAGGCAGGTGCCTGCTGCCCAGTTCGTCTTGCCGCCAGCACGGGCAGATCTGAAAGAGCCGTTCGTAACCCGCCGCCAGCAGGCGTTTCATGCAGAGTTCCGGCGAGGTGTGAAGCTGCCAGTCGCCGCTCGGGATCGGATTGATATGAATTTCCGGGGCGTTCGTGGGAATTCTGTGTGGGGTGGATACTTCCAGAAAACTGCGCTCAACGAAAAAAACCCGGATGTTGGTCGTTATCCGGGCTCTTTCTGCAAGATTACTCTTTTTCAGGGCCAGTTTCCAGTTGCCGGCCGAAACCTCATTCTTTGACGCGGGTGACATATTCTCCGGTCCGGGTGTCGATCTGAATCAGGTCGCCTTGTTCAACAAAGGAGGGAACCTGAAGGGTGTAGCCGCCTTCCACTTCACCGGGCTTGTTGTTGCCCGCAGCTGTGTCGCCCTTGACCCAGGGGTCGGCCATGGTGACCCGCAGGTTGACAAAATTAGGGAGCGTAATTCCGATGCCCTGGCCGTTGAAAATGAGGATTTTCACTTCCATGTTATCGACCAGAAAATATTTGTCGTCACCGAGAGTCGCTTCAGTTAGAACGATCTGCTCATAATTTTTCTGGTCCATGAAAACGTAGCCGCTTTCGTCTTTATAGAGATACTGCATTTCGCGGTCTTCAAGGGAGGCCGGTTCAAAGGATTCACCTGAGCGGTAGGTTCGGTCAAAAAGGGAACCTGTGATCATATTGCGCAGCTTGCATTTATAAAGAGCCTGGCCTTTGCCGGGTTTGACGAAGTCGAATTGGGCGATGACGTGGGGTTCCCCGTCGATCATAACCTTAAGACCCTTTTTCAGGTCGGAACATGTATACATTCTGGACTCTCCTTCTGTAGCAAAAATGTCTGGAAAACGCGCTATTTAACCACATTCGGGAAAGCTTTGCCAATGAAAAACTCATGGCTGGAAAAGGATTAACCCCGGAGGGCCTTCACAGGAAACTGCCAGGTGGGAAATTACCGGGGGGCTCCATTGCGAGCCCCTCCGGCGGATCATGCAGGAAAATATTATTTTCTCAGATATTTGAAGCTGGGGTCAGGCCGTCCCACGTAGCAGGAGTAGCTGAAGCCGTACTTTTTGATGATGTTGTAGGTCTCGACAGCCTCGCTTTTGTTGTTGCCGAAATCGAACAACCAGCTGCTGCCATCGACAATTTTCCAGCTGTTGTTGATCTTTTTGACTTGAATGTTGCCGGGGTTGAACTTGATGCAGTCTTCTTTGCCGGTGGCGCCTGCAGGGGCTTTCCCATTGACCAGCAGATATTTAAAGGAGGGATCGGGGCGGCCGACGTAGCACGACTGGTTCATGCCGTAGTGCTTGATGATTTTGGAGGTCGTGACCGCTTCGCTTTTGTTGTTGCCAAAATCGAAGAGCCAGTGGCTGCCGTCGACCACCTTCCAGCGATTGTTCTTCTTGACCACCGAAACATTGGTCGGATTAAAAGAGAGGCAGTCTTCCTTCCCCGGTTTTTCAAAGAACAGGGTGGTGTCGCAAGCCCCGCTGACGCATGAGCCGATGACCGGATGTTCGTCGCGGCTGTCCTTGCTCTTGGCATAGTTGTGGGCCTCGGTCATGCTGACCTTGCCGTCGCCGTTGCTGTCGGCATTGACGTTTGCCCCGCCCGGCGTTTTGCCGTTGACCGCCGAGGTCCAATGGTAGACGTATTCGTCATACTGTCCTTCGGTGTCGCAGCCCCAGGAAACCTCGTCATGGCGGGCCGCCGTCATGACACAGACTTTTGGCTTTGTGCAGGGCCGGCTCTGGGTGTTGAGCAGATCATCCATCATGCCACCGCTGAAGCATTGCTCGAAAACATAGATGGCTTCGGCGCATTCGACCTTTTTGGCGAGGTTGGCGAATTCGTAGTCTTTGATGTTTTCTCCCCACAGGGTGAGGTTCGACTTGTGTGCACCGTCCTCGTCTCCGCCGTGGTTGGTGGCGTAAAAGAAAAATTTGCCGGAGGCGGAAATATTATTGGCGACGGTATTGAAAACCGTAGTCAGGTTGGCTTTGGTGGCGGCGTAATCGATATCGTCGCTGCCGTTGCCGTCGAAATCTCCGTTGGGACTGTGGGTGCCGTTGGCGTAAAGGACGATGATCTCCGTATCCGTATAGCCGTATTTCTGTTTCAGGGTTTTGAAGATGAACTGGAGATCATTCCAGTAGCGCGCATAGTTTGAGCCGCTGTTCCAGCCCCCACAGATAAGCACGGCGTATTTTTCCCGCTTGGGCAGTTTGAAGGGCCTGATTTTCATCTTGGCCAGGGTCAGTTTGGTGCTGGCTTTCATGAGCTGCATTTCGGTGGTGGCTTTTTTATTGAGGGGTTTGAGTTCCAAAGCTTCCACGGGAGGACTCATGGCGGGGATGCGTTTGACCTCGCCGCTGGCCTTGTCGACCAGAATATAGCTGGCCTTGTGCTCCCAGTTGGCGCCGGGTTGTTCGTCAACAAAAAAGAACCAGGATGGTTTGGATACGACGACATGGTTGGGATTTTGCCAGCTGGCGATCTTGGTTCCGACCTGTTTCAGTGTTGGGTTGGCATAGAGGGCGCGCTTGCCGATTTTGCCCTTGTAGATTTTTGTAATCATGGTTTTTTTTGCAGCATCCAGAGATAACTGTGCCGTTACCTGGACTCTGGGTTGAACCTGTGGAATCACCTTAACCGGGCCCACCTGCGCGGCCATGCCGATTCCCGGAGCTGCAAACATCAGGACGAAAAATGCCCCGAAAGCTAGGGTGAGTGTTGTTTTCCACCTTCCTTGGCTTTTTTGTTTCATTTTGTCCTCCTTTTGTAACAATCTAAAAAAAACCGGCCCCACGGTAGGCCGGTCAGTGGAAAAACTGTTATGTCAGGGGCGTTTTTGGGAAGAGTAAATCTTTTTCATGTCCGACCAATTGTCGGGTGGGGTTTTGGCGGGAACAATGGCGAAGCGACCGCTTTCAACACTGACGAAAAAATAGCGGCAGGCGTGCTGCCAGTTGGCTTCGGGTTGGTCATCGACAAACAGGAACCAGGCCAGATTGTAGCCGGATGGAACATTAATTTTTTTCCCCCAACTGGGAATGGAAGAGCCTCCTGCCAGAGGTTGCTCGGAAATATAAACCTCGTAGTTCCGGAAAGAGCCGGCATCGATGCGGTATTTTACCCTGGCAAAGGCTTCCTCGGCAGTGGCGGCCTTTGCGGTGTCGCTGGCGTGGGTGCAGGAAGCAGCCGTGAGCCAGAAGGTTAAAAGTACTGCGGACAGGGAGAGAATGATGAGGCCCGGAAAATGTTTGAGGGAAATTTTCATGATGTCCTACCCTTGGTTCAGGCAAGGGGATTGGTTACGATACACCTTGCTCGTTAAGGGTTTCGCAACACCCACGCCAGGAGTCACATGAACCCATCAAGGGGTGTCACGAAGCCCTAAATCAGAATAGACTTCAGCGATTCAACCTTTTTTGATCCGAGACCATAAGCTACAATTTTAATTTGGGAAAATTATTTTTCAATATTAAAACTCAACTTTCGCACCGCCATAAACGGTGGAACAAGTTGATTTCAAATTGTTTTTTTAAAAAATACAGGCCGGAAGTAGCAT
>JAFGRU010000028.1 GCA_016934985.1 Deltaproteobacteria bacterium | reverse complement strand
TTTCGATGGCCATATGTGCTCCTTAGTGGGTGGGGGTTGGTGTACCCCAAAATGGCCATTTACACAAACTTTTTTACACCCTCGAAATTTACAGTTTCTCTGTTTCCCTCAGCATCTTCGCCAAGTTACTGTCCTCTCGCAACAGTTTGGCCCCTTTTTTGACTGCATGACTGACTGCCGAAGAACTGATTTCCAGCCGTTCTCCCACAACAATCCCTTTCACCCCCAAGTGTCTGACAGCCATGTAGCAGATTACCGCTTTTGCCTGTACAAGGCGGGGGAGCCGGGCATTTCCACTGTGCTTGGCTCCAATCCAAAATGATCAGCGACTTGAGTGGCTAGGTCAGCAAAGACCTTTTCCGGATTTGATGAGACAAAAACTCCCCTTTTTACGAGGCTTTCAAGAAAACGACCACCGCCCAGAACCCGATTATCAAAAACCGCATCTTCCGAAAGAGCAGAGTTCAGTGGCAAGCTGGTCTGTTTTCCGCCTCTGGAAAGTTTTATGTCACTCTGGTTTTTCAGGCCGTCCGCCATAAATTCCTGATATTTTTCTCGGGCAATGCCATAGCGATCGGCAAAGTGCGAAAGGATATATTCTGTTTTGCTAAGATTTCGGGCAGATATGCCCAGCAGCTCTTGATGGCCGCTCCACGGAAAATGGGCTAAACTTTCAAGGTTTTTGATTATCCCCGCGCGGATCGGGTTGAGGTGAATATAGAGGAAACTTGTTAAGTGTTGAGTGTCAGGATATCGCTAACTAATTTTAGTGCCACAACATCGCTGGCACTCAACATGATTTCAGCGTTCAACAGGGCCCGCAACTGGCCTGTGACGACGCCGACGGCCAGGAAGCCCTGGCACATACATCATCCGCAACACCTTTTCGTTGGAGAAGATCAATTACCAGCGGGAAACCGGCAGGGTCATCTACACCTCAAAGATGACCCACGGCAAGAACCGTAGCAACTTCAAGGTATTCACGGCCAGGGAATTCATCGCCGCCATCACCCAGCACATCCCGGAAAATCCTTTCAACTGGTGCGCTACTACGGATGGTACTCCAACCGGCAAAGGGGGGAGCGCCGCAAACGGGGTTTGATGCAGCCTGTTCCTGAAGCGGAATCCGGTGTGGGAGCGGTGGATATTATCGATGTGTCTTTCCACCAGCCCCAAAAGACCCCATCCCGACTTGGCTGGAGTGCATCAAAAAGGTGTGGGAAGTTGATCCTCTGGAGTGCCCCAAATGGGGGGCAGCGATGAAGATCGTCAGCTTCATCAACGACGAGCGGTCATCGAAAAAATATTGCGGCATCTGGGTTTGTGGCGTGCCGACAAGCCCAACAGACCGCCGCCCGAAATTATTCTGCAAGACGAAATGGAAACCCAGTCGTTTGACGATGGCTGGCCGGGCTATTATGAGCCGGGCATCACTCTGAATTGAGAAATAGCGAAGAGGATGGGCGGATAGGTGCGCCCAAAATTGAGCGAAAAACGTGCCCACCCTCTTTTCGGCGGGGTTTTTGGCTGATAAGGGGGTGTGGGTTTATAAATTTTAAAGGTCGAAATTCGGTGGGCCGATTTTTCTCCCAAAACGCCATCGTCGGCACAACCCCCGAAAAAGCGATTACTTATCATTTTTTATCATTCTCCTCATCCATCTTCGGCAGTTTCCAGGCGATTCTTTCATCACCACGGCGCATGGTGTATTTGAGACTGTCGAAATGCTCCAGAACGGCCTGGGTCTGCTTGCGGGCGCTGCCGAATTTATCCCGGAATTCGGCCAGGGTCAAGGTTTCGGCGGCGGCAAAGTGTTCCACCAGTATTCGGATGGCCCGGCAGATACTTTCCCGGTGAAGAAAGCTTTCTTCGTTGAGTTTGACCAGGCGGCCCGTAGCGAATAGATAGCCCAGACAAGGTTCGGCCTGATCCTGCTTCATGCCGAGCTGTTGGAGCATCTCTCTCTTGTTTTTTGCAAGAGAGCCGGCCTCGCGGTAGGCGGACTCGATGTGCTCGATATCCCGGGCCTCCCTTTCCGTCGGTTTGACGGCAAAATTCGGGAGCCGAATCACGTCGAGTTCCTGAATGAGCAAATCCTTCTCAACCGCATTCGCCAGCAGCCGGTCAAAGGCTTTCTGGGAAACGGCTTTCGGCAGGACCTGTTTCAGCGTCGCATGGGGGATGCCTGGAAGAAGGGGGTTGCTCTGATGAAAACGGGTGGCATTCTCAACCAACAGGAAACGCCAGGCGCGAAGGGTTTCCAGAGATACCCACTGATCTCCAAGGAGAGCTATTTTTTCTTCCTGCTCCAGGGTTTTCAGGTGCTTCTCGATACGCTCCTGTCCCATCCCTGAAATCACTTCCAATTCCTTGAGGCGGACACACCCCTGATCGGAAATTTTCTGCAGAAGAAACGACACCTCCCCTGAGTCCAGTTCTTTCAGGGTCGCCATGACCTCTTCCCGGAAACGGCGGTGCTTGACCGGGTCGGGGTCTATGATTAGCCCTCCCCCAATGGTGGTCATCGGCGAGTAAGACCGAATAATAAATCGGTCCTGGCGGTGCGCCACAAGCGGCCGGTCCAGGTGAATCTGCACGAGAGCGCTTTCTCCGGGGGCAAGCACATCCCGGTCCAGAAGCGCGACAACCCCCACGACTCGGGCCGTCCCGAGGTGAAAATGGACCGGATCGCGAAATCTCAGGGGACGAGGAGCATCGGGCAAAAGGGTCAGACGAACATCCACCCGGCTGGTTTGTTCGAAGATGCCGACGGTTCCTACCACGGAACCCCTTTGGATCAGGGCTCGGTCCAACCCGGCGAGGTTGAGGGCGACACGCTGTCCGGCAAAACCCTGATCGACCTTTTTCCCATGGACCTGAATCTCTCGGACCCGGGCTTTTTCACCGGGGGGAAGAACCTCCACGTTATCGCCGACATTGATGGTGCCGGAAAGCAGGGTCCCGGTAACCACCGTTCCAGACCCGCTGATGGTGAAATGCCTGTCAACCGGCAGACGCAGAGGGCCGTCGCTGTCTTTGGGGACGATGTTTTTGATTTGAGCCCTAATGCTCTCCACAAGCGCCGGTATACCATCCTTTGTAACAGCGGAAACCCGGCAAACCGGTGCTTCATCAAGGAACGTACCGGCGACCTCCTCCCGGACCTCCTCTTCAACGATGTCGATCCAGTCTTCCTCGGCCAGATCGCATTTGTTGAGGACGATAATCCCCCGGGGAATTTCAAGCAGTTGGAGAATCTGCAGATGCTCGTGGGTCTGGGGCATGACTCCTTCCATGACGTCCACGACCAGCAGGACAAGGTCGATGCCGCCGATTCCGGCCAGCATGTTGCTGATGAAACGCTCGTGGCCGGGGACATCGACCACCCCGGCAATTTCCCCGCCGGGGAGGCGAAAGGGCGCAAACCCCAGGTCGATGGAAATGCCCCGGCTTTTTTCCTCTTTCAAACGGTCCGTATCCACGCCGGTCAGGGCACGGATCAGCTCGGTCTTGCCGTGGTCGACGTGACCGGCGGTACCGATAATGATATGTTGATCTTTGGTCTGCGACATTTTTTATTAGGGACTATCCACCTTGTTTGTTGATGGCCTCGTGCCACCCATTCCAAGGGCCGCATGAACCCATCCATGGGGCTCAACTGTCGCCATCCAGGCGCCAGATGCCCTTTCCATGGATGCCACGAGGCCATTGAGCTGAACAGTTAAAAAATATTATTGAAAATATTTTTCAGGTTTTGTATGAGAACGGGCTCTTCCGCCGGCAGGACGGTCCTGAGATTGAGGAGTAAAGCCCCCTCCTGAATTCGGCCGATGACCGGGGGATTCTGCTGTCGGAGCGCCGAGCCAAGTTTATCCACGGAAATTTCCAAAGGTTTCAGGGCCACGGCGAAACCGGGAAGCCTGGTCAGCGGCAAGGCACCGCCGCCGATGGCGGACTCTTCCGGTTCCACCGAAATTGCCGTGCAGGCGCCGATTTCAACGGCCAGGATTTTGGCCAGGGCGTGGCAGCGCTCTTCGATTTCGCGGGAAGAGGCGCTCAACATCCTGAGCACCGGGATTTCACGGACGGCCTGTTCGTGGTCGAGATAGAGGCGCAGGGTTGCCTCCAGGGCCGCCAGGGTGAGCTTGCCGATGCGCAGGGCCCTGGCCAGTGGATGGTGGCGGATTTCATCGATGGCCCATTTCTTTCCGACAATGATGCCGGCCTGCGGCCCGCCCAGCAGCTTGTCGCCGCTGAAAGTCAGGACATCGATGCCGGCCGCGACACCATCGCTGACCGTCGGTTCCTGCGGTAGTCCGAAGGACGAGAGATCGAACAGCATGCCGCTGCCGAGATCCTCCATGACCGGGATGCGGTGTTCCCTGCCGAGGGCCACCATTTCCGCTGCGGTGACATCGGTTGTGAAGCCGACAATACGGTAATTGCTGGTATGGACTTTGAGGAGCAGACCGGTATTTTCGTTAATGGCGCTTCGATAATCCTCGAGGTGAGTCTTGTTGGTGGTCCCGATTTCACGCAACAGGACGCCGCCCGCCTCCATAACGTCCGGAATCCGGAACGATCCCCCGATTTCAATCATCTCCCCCCGGGAAACCACGGCCTCCCGGCCCCGCGCCAGGGCGGTCAGGGCGAGGAGAACGGCGCCGGCATTGTTGTTGACCACCGCCGCGGCTTCGGCCCCTGTCAAACGGCACAGCAGTTCATCGACATGGGAGTAGCGATGGCCCCGCTTGCCGGTTTCCAGGTCGAGTTCGAGGTTTGAGTAGGACCGCGCAACCGCCTCGACGGCGCACAGGGCGGCATCGCTCAAGGGCGCCCGCCCCAGGTTGGTGTGCAGAAGGGTGCCGGTGGCGTTGATAACGTGCCGCAGGGAGGGAAGCAGTTTTTTTTGAGCCCGAATGGCGGCCGCTTCGGCGACCTTGTCTAAACTCAGATCGACATCCGATTCTCTGTTCTGACTTTCCAAAATATTCTTGCGCAGAGCCGCGACAGTTTCCTTCACCGCTTCAACCAAAAGCACCCTGGGGCAACGGGTCTCCATATCCAACAACAACGAATGTTGCAGGATGCGGTCGACAGCAGGAAGTTGCCTCAACAGCAACTGTTTGTCATCCATGGCACAGTTCCCGACATAGGCTGGGTTATTATTTTTTGAGCATTGTTTTTTTAAACGGAAATGTAAATTATTCAGCATGATGGGCGGCGTAAGCCCATCCACCACCAAGGTGAATAGATTACACGGAAATTTAATGCCGTAGAATACCACGCAGAGAGGGAAACCACAAGAGATTCAACAGGATAGCAAAGTCCTGAAGGCAGCCGATAAATGGTCATTGGCGGTCGGAAGGAAGACGGCCATAAAGGGGCCGGGTTCCCGGAGGGGAAAACCATAGCGAAAATTTGGCGGGAGCAGATGAGAATCGAACTCACCGGGGACGGGATACGCCCCCCAACGGTTTTGAAGACCGCGAGCGTCACCAGACTACTAACTACTCCCG
>JAFGRU010000027.1 GCA_016934985.1 Deltaproteobacteria bacterium | reverse complement strand
GGCACAGTTCGTAGACGACGGAAACGAGACGGCGCCGGCTTTCAGCGTAACCGTCAATGATGGTGACAGTGATTCGAACACGTTGGCCGCAACCATCACCTATACAGCGACCAACGACGCACCGGTTATCGACAACGTCAGCCTGACCATTAACGAAGGTGAAACGGTCACCCTGGGTGGCGCCAACTTTGGCATCACCGATCCTGACGATACGGCCTTCACTTATACGGTCAGCTCCATTTCTGGGGGTTACTTCCAGCTCTCCAGCAATGTTGGTGTTGCCATCATCACTTTTACCAGCGCGGATCTTGCCGGCGGCATGGTGCAGTTTGTCGATGACGGAAACGAATTGCCACCGGCCTTCAACGTGACTGTCAATGATGGCCATGCCGATTCCAGTACTCTGGCCGCAACCATTACCTACACCGCGGCCAATGATGCGCCGACCTTTGATTCGGTAGCCGTTACCACGGCAACCGAAGATATCGCCTACAATTACAGCATCTCCACAAGTGATGTCGATGGCGATGGATTGACTATCACCGCCACCACGCTTCCTGGCTGGTTAACCTTCACCGACAACGGCGATGGCACCGCGACACTCTCCGGCATGCCGGGCAATTCGGAAGTCGGCAACCACAACATCACCCTTCAGACCAGTGATGGAACCGTCAACGATACTCAGAACTTCACCCTTAGCGTCTCCCCTGCGGCAATTGATTCACCAGCTGACAATCCCGTTGCCAACGACAATGGAGGGGGCTTGGCCGATTGGGAAGCGATTTCAGTAAAATCCGAAACTGGCGATAACGATATTTGGATTGCAGAAAAACTTGCATATGACCATCCTTACGAGCATGAAGTGATGCCGATGGTTGAAGAATATTCGCCTTACAAGGTTTCACAGGCCTCAGACAATTCAATAGTGCAAATCCAGGATTTGGAGGCTGAAGAAACGGAACAAAATATTTATCTGGGCAATGAAAATGGCGGAGACGACCATTCGAAAAGGCATGGAAATACCCATTCTTACATTTATTTTGACAATAACCTGTTCAAAGAAATTACTTCTACCAATTACCCGGATTTCAATCACGAAGTTTCCCAAAACACACTTGAGCCTAATAAATCAACGCCTTTTGAGACCAACAACATAAAAAAGACTGTTGTTAATGAAGATTACAACCAGTTTGAAAAGGAAATCGATGAGGCATTCAAGGCAAAACAACATGATGAAGAGGTTAAAGCAAAGATCGTCGCCGCAACCATGGCGACCTTCTCAGTCGGCATTGTCACCTATCTGTTACGGGCCGGGTCGATGATAGCCGGTTTGATGTCAACCCTGCCCTTATGGCGCGGGTTCGACCCGATAGTAATTCTTGCCGGCCATAGAAAGAAGCAGAAAAAACAAAATATAACTCCAGCTGTTGATAAATCGAAAACGGAAAATCTTTTTAAGGGCAAAGAGGAATGATATTTAAAACTCCTGCAATGCGCCTCAGCATCGCGCTGGTTCTTTTGACGGCCAACCTTCTGTTTCTGGCCAACCTGATTGGATTTGTCCCGGATGAAACAAAAGCCGCGCTTGAACTCCGCAAAGAATTGAGTGAATCGCTGGCGTTGCAGTTTTCCGCTGCGGCGGAAAAAGGAGAATACCAGACTATCCAGAACACCCTGCGTTCTGTGGTGGAGAGAAACAAGGATATCCGTTCCGCCGCTATCCGCACAAAAGAAGGCGAACTGATCGCCTTGGCAGGGGAACACCTGGCACACTGGCAAGCGTCGCCCGACGGAAAATCGACCCCGACTCATGTACTGGTTCCGGTATTTAAAAAGAAAAAAAATTGGGCCACCGTAGAGATCAGGTTTGCGCCGCTCTGGACAAACAATCTGGCCAGCGGGTTTTCAAATTCTTTTGTCGGGCTGCTGGTATTTGTCGGTTTGAGCAGTTTCCTCTGCTTTTTTCTTGTCATCAGGCGAACTTTACGAGAGCTGGACCCTTCCGCGGTTATCCCTAAACGAGTCCAGAAAGCTTTTGACGTTCTCAAAGAAGGCGTTTTGATCCTGGATAACAAGGAACAGATCGTCATGGCAAACCAATCCTTTGCCAAACTTGTCGACAAATCTCCCAAGGATTTGATTGGTCTGAAAGGTTCCGAACTGGGATGGCTGAATTGCCAAAACCCCAAACAGATCAGTCAGCTTCCCTGGTTAAAAGTATTTCAGGAGGGGCAGGAACAGAGAGACACGTCCTTAAGCTTGATGAACAGGTTTGGTGGTCAAATCAAATTGGCGGTCAGTGCCGCCATGGTAAATGATAATGCCGGAAAATGTCGTGGAACCCTGGTTACTTTTGACGATATCACTGAACTGGAAGAAAAAAACTTCGAGCTCAACGAGCTTGTTGAAAAGCTGCAGCTGACCCACGATGAAATTCAGGCCAAAAGCAAGGAACTCGAATTTTTAGCCAACCACGACCCTTTAACCCTCTGTCTGAACCGACGTTCTCTGGTTCGAAATTTCGAAGATCTGTTTACCAGGGCGAAAGCATCGGAAACATACTTGTCCTGCCTGATGGTCGATATCGACTTCTTCAAATCCGTCAATGACCGCTACGGACACGCCACAGGCGATCAGGTGATCAAGGCGGTTGCCGATGCATTAAATAGCTACACCCGCGATATCGACCTGGTCGGCCGTTACGGCGGAGAAGAATTTTGCGTGGTTCTGCCTGGGCTTAATCTGGAAATGGCTTTTCAGATTGCCGAGCGTATCCGGTGGGCAATTGAAAGTGATGCCTGCGGGGGGGTAAAAATCACTGTAAGCCAGGGGGTCGCATCCCTTGAATCAAATGTCAGCAAACCTGAGGACCTGGTCAATCAAGCCGATAAAGCCCTTTATGCCGCGAAACAAAGTGGCCGGAACAAAGTTGTTGCCTGGGGGAAAGATATTGAACCCCTGGCTAAAGCTGACAGGGGAGAGAAAAGCCCGGCTCTATCTCTGCCAACCGGACAACCGGAAGCAGCCGATGCAACCCGGGATCAATTGAAAGCTCGCATACAGGAACTTGAAGGGCTTCTGGCCAAACGGGCCCTCGAGGTCGAGCACTATGCCATTTACGATTTTAAAACCGGTTTGCCGAAACGCTCTCTGTTTGAAAACCGGATGAGTGCTGAAATCACCAGAGGCAAGCGTGGTGAGTATATGGTCGCAGTCTTGTCAATGAAGATTGATACGATCAAACGCATCCAGGAAACGCTTGGGGATAAAGCTGCCGAGCAACTGAGGAAAGATTGCGGCCGACGAATGAACGATTTGCTGCGCCTGAATATCGACACCGTGGCCGTAATCGAAAATGTTGAAGGAAATTCGTCAGTTTCACTGATCGACAAGACGGAATTCGGTATTCTGCTGACCAATATCAAGCAGGTTGACCATGTCACCTGGGTGTTGAAACGCTTGATGGACACCCTCGAAAAACCTTTTCAGATCAATGGAAATGAAATTTACATATCTCCATATATAGGGGTCAGCATCTTCCCTCACGATGGACAAAACGTGGAAGAATTGTACAGCAGTTCAACCAATGCCTGCAATTATGCAAGAAAAAACAAGGGGAAGGAACGCTTTTTATTCTCTTCTCAGAGCCTGAATGATATGGCCGCAAATCAACTGCAAATTGAAAACCTGTTACATGAAGCCATACAAAACGATGAACTGGAACTGCACTATCAACCAAAAATCGAAGCTGCAACGGGGCTGATTACAGGATTCGAAGCATTGCTTCGCTGGGATAGCGCCAGCTTGGGGTCTGTACCACCGGACAAATTTATCCCGGTTGCCGAGCAATCCGGGCAGATAAGAAGGCTCGGCGACTGGGTTCTTTATAACGCCTGCCGCCAGCGCAGAAAGTGGCTGGATAAGGGGCTGGAGGTTGGGTCGATAGCGATCAACTTGTCAGGGGCTCAGCTGAACCAGAAAAATTTACCCGACCGGATTCAGGAAATTCTGGATGAGTTCAATCTCGAAACTCACTTGCTTGAAATCGAGTTGACGGAAAGCTCTTTGGTCAATATCCATGACAGAAGCTCTGTCATTCTGGAACGCATGAAGAAGATGGGACTCCGGGTTGCCCTGGACGATTTTGGTACCGGCTATTCCTCATTGTCCTATCTGAAAAATCTCCCACTGTCCGGGATAAAAATTGATAGATCCTTTGTAGCCGATATTCATAAAGATGAAAATTCTGAAAAACTCATCACCTCCATTATTTCCATTGCTCATGCTCTGGGACTCGAAGTTATTGCGGAAGGGGTTGAGGAAATGCATCAGGCTGACCACCTGATAGCCTTAGGCTGTGAACATCTTCAGGGGAATTATTTCTGCCGCCCGATCCCTCCGGGTGAGGTTGAAAAACTTTTACTAAAATCACCGCTGGCGCTGACAGGCTGACAAAGGCGTTTCAACCAAGGACTAAAGCTGGGGTTTAAAAAATTGAGAACAATCTTTTTTTCTTTCTATTCCAGGTTTTACATGTTGACGGGCCATTATATGGTTTTCAAAAAAATTGTTTATTCCCTGATACTTTTTTTCTGTGGAGCCACCTCAGCTCCGTTGTCAGCAAATGCCGAGTTGACAACGCTCTATCAAACAGTTGAACAGGCGCTCAATTACAGCCCGCGGTTGCAGGCCCAGACCTATAACGCTGATGCATTTAAATATAAACTCAGGCAGTCCCGTGGCCGCTACCTCCCCTCTGTTGACCTTCTCCTCGGGTACGGTTTGGAACAGCATAGCGACAGTACTACCCGACAGAACGACGCCGATCCGGCGGATACCGATTGGCACAATCGTGGAGATTTCACGGTCAGATTGACCCAAAGAATCTACGATGGGGGAGAAGCCAGTCACCAAATCTCTCTTCAAAAGGCATTGCTGGATTCAGCCCACTTCCATATTCAACAAACAGCCCAGACAATTACCCAAAATGCAATAGCTGCCCACCTTAACGTTTACAAACAACGTGAGCTTGTTGCCCTGGCCAAAAAGGTCCTCAAGGTTCATCAGGATATTTATCAGTCACTTGTTGAAATGGAGCATGCGGGAGCGGGGTGCCTTGCCGATGTCACCCAGACCCAGGCCCGGATGGCACGTGCCCGGTCGAATGTATTCATCAGTAAAGCTGACCTGGATAGAGCTATCGCCAATTATGAGCAGGTGGTTGGAGCTAAACCTGGAGAATTAGCCAATGCAGAAATTCCGGATAGTCTGCCAAAATCCCTGGCGGAAGCGTTGAGATGGACCGAGCAGGGAAATCCTGAGCTACAAGCTTTAAACGCCAGAATCATCGAAGCCCATGAAAGGGTGGGCCTTGCACGCTCAACCTATAAGCCAAAGATCAATATTGAATTAAGCAATCGCTACAATGATCAACTTGAGGGGGACCCCTCCTGGCAGAATACCTCCGATGCCATGCTGAATATGCGCTGGAATTTGTATAATGGAGGACAGGACAAAGCTGAGGAAAACGCCGCTTTGGCGCGAAAACACCAAAGTCGCTCGGAACGAGATGCCAAGCTGTTTGAACTTCGTGAAGCAACCACTTCAGCATGGACGACCTACCTTTATCTGCAGAAGCAAAAAGTATCATACCGAGAAGCGGTAGACTCCAGTGAAAAAACCATTGATGCCTACTTGAAGCAATTCAGCTTTTCCCAACGAAGCCTCCTGGATGTTTTGAATACTGTGACGGACTACTTTCAATATGCTCGGCAACTGGTAACAGTCAGTGTGGACGAGGTCATGGCGGCCTACCGTATTCTGGAGTTTGGAGGGAGGCTGCAACCGACAAAAGATACGGCATTTCGGGAATACCCGGAAGATTTCAAGCGGCTTTCAAAAGCAATTTTGTCCCCGCCCGTTGCTCAATCTCCTCACCCGGAATCCCATGTTCCCTTGGCCCGCTGAAGTTTTATACCTATGGGCAAGGTAGGGTCAGTTTTCAGATTGGGCATTATAAAATTGGCTACCTTATTAATCCACAAACAACGCTTAGCCGCCGTCATCCGGGCGGCAGATGCCCTTTCCATGGGCGTCGCGAGTCCAAGTGCTGAATAGTTACAAAGCTTATCAGTAAGGTTCAAAAATAAATTTCTGGCCCCCAATGGAAAACTCGTACATGAGGCCGCCTTTGGCATGGACGAAAGTTGCCATACCTTTTACATAGTTGGTTTCTGCCTGGACACCGGTCTTTGGACCTGAACTCGCGCCTGCACTGGTGCCTGCCGTACCAGCTTTGGCCTCAACCCCGGCTGTGATGGCTATGGCCTGAGCAGTAGCGTCAAATTCAAAATTCCCGCTGGTGAATTCGTCGTAGGCCCGCTTGTCCTGAAAAAAGATGATTTCACTGAACGCTTTGCCCCCAAGCTGGAATCCGATTGATCCGGCAATAACCTTTGATCTTCCCATCACCTGGCCGCCACGATAAACCTGCCCTGTTCCGTAGGAGCCCCCAATCACGAAACCGGCCTTCCCAATGGTTGGAAAAACCGCGTAACCGTAAGCGCTATTGAAAAATTTTTTCAGGGCCGGGAAGCTATTGAAGGTATCGATGGTGCTCGCAAATCTATCGTTTCCAGCGGCGCCGGCAACATTCACAACTCCAAATATTAAAACAACAACCCAAATGATCGAGATCTTTTTCATTTTTTCACTCCTTTCCGTAGATGTTTAAGAGCGTAGGATAATAGAGGTGCCGGCAGTAATATTTACAGCGATCAACATATTAAAAAAAAAGCCGCCATGAGATTTCATTGAAAACTCAGGCAACCCGGAAGAATACCCTCTAGCTGCGCCATACCTCCTGTTGGAAGTCCCGGCACAAAAACAGACCTTGGACTGGAATTAAATCCTGCCAAGAGTAAGTTTCAATCACATCATGAAACAACTTATCTGTAAGGTTCAAAAAAGAATTTCTGCCCGCCAATGGAAAATTCAAACATCAGGCCGCCTTTGCCGTGAATGAAAGTAGCCATGCCTTTCATATAGTTTGTTTCGGCCTGGACCCCGCTTCGAGGGCCCGCGCTGGCACCCGCGCTGGCGCCTGCTGTACTGGCCTTGGCTTCCACCCCGGCGGTAATGGCAATAGCCTGGGCGGTGGCATCGAATTCAAAATTCCCGCTGGTGAATTCGTCATAAGCCCGCTTGTCCTGAAAAAAGATTATTTCACTGAACGCTTTTCCTCCAAGCTGGAATCCGACTGATCCGGCAAAAACCTTTGCTCGCCCGGTCGCCTGGCCGCCGCGATAAACCTCCCCTACCCCGTATGAACCGCCAATCACGAAACCGGCCTTTCCGATGGTTGGGAAAACGGCATAGCCGTAAGCACTATTGAAGAACTTGGCCACCGCGGGAAAACTCTTAAAAGTTTGGATGGTGCTTGAAACGCTACCGTTTTCAGCGGCAGAAGCGACATTCACCAGGCCAAATATTAAAACAGCAACCCAAGCTATCGATATCTTTTTCATATTTCTGCTCCTTTTTTCCAAGACAGCAGGCTGTTTAAACCGAGACCCGCCTCGATATGGAACATTTTATCTTTTTCCTTTTTTAAATCCTAGAAACTTGAAAAGAAGTTTGTCTCCCCCAGCAATTCCAACGTAATCAGCACAACAAAAACAAGGCCGACGAGAGCCAGAAGAGTTCCAACCCCAGCCCCGGAGGGAAGATTTTCAATATTCTGAGCAAGTGTGTTCAATTCCTGATCACTCAGGGCCTCCACCCTCAGTTGAGCTTCTTCAGGGTTAATCCCGAATGAAACCATTTGCTCTTTAACATCCTGGCGCTGTAAAAAAGTCCTGGCTTGATCAATCTTTTCAGCTCGCTGCTGAGCACTCATCAAGGACTGGACATTGATCAGTTCAGCACGCACCATGTGGGGAAAATGCAGGGAAGCAAGACTGAAAATTAAAAAAAGACCGGTGACACTTTTGAAAATTTTTCTCGACATTTCTCCTCCTCAAATTATTTAGAAAACACAAGAAACAGGGCTTTCGGGCCCTTATATTACTACGATTGTTGAAAATCAGCCAAAAGAACATGGTATTCTGCTTCACCCTGGATTGGCCCTAATTTTAATTTAAATTTACATCCTCTCTAAAAATTTTTAGAATAGCCCACTTTCAAATATATCATGCCTTTTTTATAAGTTGCAGAATAATGAAAGCTCTCCTTTAGTTTTCATATATTCAGATCTTTTTTTAAATGCGAATTCTTTTTATCAACCCGCCAAACTGCGGTCGCAGTATCCCTGAAGAACGATACGGCATCACTTCCCTGAAACAGATCTTTCGTGGGGAGCCCCTGGCTTTAGAGGTTTTGGCAGGCAACCTGGGCGAACATGATGTTCATATTCTCGACCTCAAGATCGAGCCGGATGGACTGCAACGAGAGCTTGCGTCCTTCAACCCGGAGTTGGTCGGTTTGACGGCTATGACCTGTGAAGCCAATACAGCTCTCAGGCTGGCACGGGAAGTAAAACAAAGTTGTTCGGCGAAGGTGGTGGTGGGGGGGATTCACGCGTCCTGCGATCCGGGTTTTTTCAATCGCCCGGATATTGACTGGATAACGATTGGCTTAGGGAAACAAAGCCTGAGGGAACTGGTGGATTCTCTGACACATGGCGACATAAACGCCGCCATAGCGGGGGTCGCTCCCACACGCCCCGGAAAACCTTTGCAATGGCTACCCCGCAATTTTTCCCCTCAGGATCTGGCTGACCATGCCCCTCCCCGTTACGACCTGGTTGCCAATTATCGCACCAACTACACTTTGAAAACCCTCGGTCTGCAGATTGGCTTTGTCACAACGGCGGTCGGCTGTCCGTTTGACTGTTCTTTCTGTTGTATCGGTTCATTGACCGGCAATCGCTACCTGACCGCCGGAACTGATTCTATAATACGCGATATTAAAGCCCTTGACCAAAGCCCGGTAATCCGCCTGGTTGATGCCAACAGTTTTGCCGATCCGGTTCACGCCCAAAAACTTGGCGATACGATAGAGGCCACAGGAATCAGAAAACAGTTTCTTGCGGATGTCCGGGCCGACACGGTAGTGCAACATCCCGAACTTTTTGAACGTTGGAAGGAAATCGGTTTACGGGCAGTCATTATCGGTTTGGAGGAAATATGCGACGAAACCTTGAATATGATGGAAAAAGAAAGTTGTCTGGCTCTCAATCTAAAAGCAATCGAGACCCTTCACGGACTTGGGTTGACTATTGTCGGAGATTTCATTATTTCGCCCGATTACGATGAGAAAAAATTCGACCAGTTGGCTGATTTTACCAAAGAACAACAGATTGACCTGCCCATTTACAGCATTCTGACCCCTTTGCCCGGAACCCGCCTTTATCAGCAATTAAAGGGAAAAATATGCCTCCACGATCTCGATTATTACACCCTGACCAATGCCGTGCTGCCTAGGCACCTCGATGAAGAGCTTTTTTATCGGCGCTATGCAAACTTACTGGTTGAGGGACACAAAAAAGGAAAGGTTTAACTGCAATGGATGTGTTTATCACCGATCTGGCTTCTTTCCTCCCCAATGAGCCGGTCGGCAACGATGATATGGAAAAAATCCTCGGCATGGTCAATCAGATACCCTCAAGAACTCGGCGTATCATTTTGCGAAACAACAAAATCACCCATCGCTATTATGCCATTGACCCCCAAACCGGAAAAACTACCCATAATAACGCCCAGTTAACTGCCGAGGCCATTCGCCAACTTAAACCATCCAAAAATTTTTCAACAAGCGATATCCAATGCCTCTGCTGCGGGACGTCGTCTCCTGATCAACTGATACCGGGCCACGCACCCATGGTCCACGGTGAGATGGGCGGCGGCATCTGCGAAATAATGAGCGCTGCGGGAGTTTGCACCTCGGGGATGGTGGCGCTGAAACACGCTTTCATGAACGTTGCTCTCGGATCGACTGAAAATGCCGTAGCCACAGGTTCCGAATTGGGCTCTACCTTTTTACTGGCACGGTTGTGCGCACCCTGTTCCGCAGAAAAAACCGAAGAACTGGAAAAGCAACCCGCGCTCTCTTTCGAAGCCGATTTTCTTCGCTGGATGCTCTCCGATGGGGCCGGCGCGGCTTTCCTGAGCAACCAGCCCGGAAAAGATAATTTTTCCCTTCGCCTGGACTGGATTGATATACTTTCTTTTGCTCACCTGTTTGAACCCTGCATGTATGCCGGGGCTGACAAGAATCCCGACGGCTCCCTGACAGGATGGCGCGAATATCCTTCACTTGAACAGGCGGTCAACGAGCACTGCTTTCAAATCAAGCAGGACGTCAAGCTGCTCAACCGGGAGATCAGCGATACCAGCGTCATCCGCACCCTGCCGTTACTGATTGACAAATATGCCCTGAATGCTGATGAAATCGACTGGTTCCTGCCCCATTATTCTTCCGAATATTTTCGTCCTGAATTGCAGAAAAAATTGACCCGGATTGGCTTTGACATTCCTAAGGAACGCTGGTTCACCAACCTGACCTACAAGGGGAATACCGGCGCGGCTTCCATCTACATCATGCTTGAGGAATTATTTCATTCAGGAAAGCTTAAAAAAGGAGAGAAGCTGCTCTGCTTCGTTCCCGAGAGCGGACGATTTACCATCTGCTATATGTTGTTGACGGTGGTATGACCTGAAAGGCTCCGGGGGTTGAATGTCCCGGAGCCTTTCAGGTTTTCAAAAATCACAACGCCAAAGCGGAGATTTCTGTCAATCCCTGCTCAATATTCTTGCGCGTCGCTTCCTGTGTCGCCAAAACAATCCGGTTAAAAAGGAGTGAATTTTCATTCTCAAGCGTAGTGGCGGAGGTGGTTATGGATTTCTGCCAAATCACAACTTCGGATAGCCCCACCCTCATTGTCCAGGCAATTTCGATCTTGACAGTTGCGTCTCTGCCAACAAGCGGCTGAGAAATCCGAACAATAAATAAATCAA
Source organism: Deltaproteobacteria bacterium (assembly GCA_016934985.1). Classification (GTDB taxonomy): domain Bacteria; phylum Desulfobacterota; class Desulfuromonadia; order Desulfuromonadales; family JAAYDE01; genus JAFGRU01. Next base: position 73,681 of record JAFGRU010000027.1, on the reverse strand, counting down.
GGGAATAATCCTGATTTTGGGGAACCACCTTTGAAAAAAGGTTTGATTCAATAATTGATTCCCGGACTGTCTTTACCAGTTGTTCGTTGGAAACCTGGGGAATACCAAACGGATCCTTTTCCCGGCCTCCCTGGGCAGATACGCAGACAGAAAAATCATGAGTCTTTTTCAGCTCAAGGGGTGTGGGCTTCATGGCCTGTTCCTGAATTGCCATGGGGCCGGCACATCCGGATAAAAACATTAACATCAAAACTGACAGAACAATTGAAAACATGGTTTCATATCTATTTACATTCTTCATCGCATATCCCCCGCAATTCTAATTTTTTTCATATTCGGCAAACATCCCAGTCAACACTTCCCTCGCCATTTCCGGAGGGCTTTTACGGGCCAGCGAAGTTCTTAGCGATTCCCCCACAACCAGGGGATACTCCGTAACCGGATCCCTGAATTCCATGTTCAGCCGAATCATATAATTTGCCATGTCCCAGAACCAACGATCCTCGAAGGTAACTAGAACATCGGTATCGGGTGGCATCCAACTTTTCAAGCCCGAATCTGATTCATAGCCCATGGCTTCCAACTCATCACTAATTACCAAAGCAATGTTGCGTTTGTCTCCTTCGAGACTGAGGACAAAAAACTTGGGTTTTTCCTTGATTTCCGCGCCAGGCAACTTAGCTGCTCGTTGTTCGACGATTGAGCAACCGGAAACAAATCCAAAAGCCAACAGAATGAAAAACAAAACAATCCTTTTTTTCATCTTTTTTCAGCCCCCCTCGCTAAATTGTAATAGTAATACTCCCCGAAAAACAGTTTAGGATGCTTATAGTTCCCTTTGAATAAACTCAGCCAGAGTTTTTATTGACTTTAATACTTCACGGCTGTTTTCTTCGCCTCCGATCCTGACACCATAGGCCCGCTGCACCGCGACCACGACTTCAACGGCATCGAGAGAATCAAGCCCCAAAGAAGAGTCGGGGCCAAACAGGGGACCTTCGTTTGAAAAGCTCTCGGGTACATCCGGAATATTGCAGGCCTCGACAATCAACTCTTTGAGGTCAGTTTCCAGATCAAAAATTTTTAACATTTGAGGCTCCTTAAATCGATACTGGAATGAAACTATTCAGCACGATGGGATCGTGCCGCCCATGGAAAGGGCATCTGCCGCTCGGATGGCGGCAGTTGAGCCCCATGGATGGGTTTATGCGTCCCTTGGAATGGGCGGGACGGTCCATCCATTAAACAAGCTGAATAGTAACACTGGAATTTATCCTCCATTGCGGCCCTGGCGGCTGAACAAAACAACTGAAAGAGATATCGTCAGGAGGAAAAAGCCTATGAACAAGCAAAGGTTTGTTTGAATACTCGCCAAATCTCCGGAGCGGACAAAAAGTTTGATAAATCCGTCAAGTCCCCAGGCCAGTGGTGAAAAAATGCTGAGTTTCTGCATCACCTGCGGCATCACATAGACAGGCACCATCACGCCGCCCAAAGCCGCCGCGATGACCACCGATACCGCTCCCAGCATCGACGCCTGTTCATAGCTGCGGGCCCATGTCCCAAGCAGCATCCCATAACCTGTTGCAGCAAGCGCGGCACAAAAAGCCAGTAAAAAAACCGCCCCGGGGTGTTCGCCTATTTGAAACGCGGGCGTTCCCATCAGAGGCAGGATGAATTTTCCGACCAGCAGCATAAGGCCAAACTGAACCAGGCAAATTGCCACATAAGCCAATGTCTTTCCCGCCAGCAGAGTCCAGTAAGGCACGGGAAGGATCAGCAACCGGCGTATGGTACTGTCGTGTCTCTCCCGCAATAATGCGCCGGAAAGAGGGACAACGATAAAAAACATTCCGAATAAGGCCCAGGCCGGAACATTCTGTTGTACGGCGTTGGGTCTCCGGCTTTGTTCACTGTCCCCGGTTATTTGTTCGCTGACTTTCAGGAACACCTGAGTTTCTCGGGAAATATTCCGTTCGTTTTTTTCGCTGTTTTCAATGCCGAACTGGGCATGCAACTCTTTAGAGAACTGCTGTTCCATTTCTTTCAGCTCTATGCCAAGCAGAGAATAACGCACCGAACTGACGACTGCCGTCCTGAAGACACCCTGAACACCGGGATCAAAAAACACCTGAACCGGCTCGTGGTCGATATCGTTCGATTTGGATTCCCCCGAGGTTCGTGATATATCCTGTGCCAATAACGAGGACTTCTCGCGCAGCCTGACACTGGTTTTAGCGGGAAGCAAGAGGGCGAACTGGAAATGACCGGCAGCGACTTCTTTTCTTGCCCGTTCTGCGGTCAGAGGTTTGCCCTCCAATTCAGATATCAACTCAAGCTCGCCTGACGCCTGTAATCGCTGACGAATTGCCTTTGCGACAAACCCCTGGTCCTGATCTATAAATAGAACCCGCAGTCCGGCCTGGCCGGTTACCGCAAGAATATTGTTCTGGACAAGTGAAACAACTAAAACCAGAACCATCGGCATTAGAAAAAGCACCAACATTCCGGCCCGATCACGCCAAAGGATCAACAAATCCTTAAAAAAGGTTGCCAAAAACGGATTCATCACCGCTCAATCCCTTAATTGCCGACCAGTGAAATGGAGAAATAATTCCTCAAGATTGCGACAACCGGGATGCGCTGCCAACAATTGGCCGGCCGCTCCCTCTGCGATTTTTTTCCCTTTGTCGATGATCGCAATATTGTTACAAAGCTGCTGGGCTTCCTCCATATAATGGGTGGTATAAACCATCGACACCCCTTCTTCCCGAAGTTGAAGAAGATTTTCAATAATCATATGACGGGATTGGGCATCTATACCGACAGTCGGCTCATCAAGAAACAAAAGTTTAGGCTGGTGGACAACACCTACGGCAAGATTGAGCCGCCTTTTCATGCCCCCTGAATAATATTCAACCCGCCGGTCGGCGTTTTCGGACAAACCGACCAAACCGATACAGGTGTCCACCCGAGCCTCAAGGGATGCCCCCTTCAGTCCATTCAAACGCCCAAAGTAATACAGATTTTCTCTTCCGGTCAGGGTGGGATAGAGAGCGATCTCCTGTGGAACCAGACCGATCATTTTGCGGACCTTGCCAGGGTATTTAAAAGCGTCGGTCCCGCAGATCGACAAAGTCCCGTAACAGGGGCGCAACAAGGTACTCATGATCAGAATTGATGTGGTTTTCCCGGCACCGTTTGGCCCAAGCAGCCCATAAACCTCCCCAGGTTCCACTTGCAAAGAGAGGTCATCAACGGCCGGAGGATTCCCGCCCCCATAGCTTTTCCTGAGACCGCTCGCCCTTAACAACGGCTTTTTTTCGATTACATGAGTATTTTCTGAAAATTCCACCGAACCTGGCCTTTTTTCAACTTAGCGCACCAGCATCAAAAGTTCACGAAATAGAGCTTCCTCACGGTCGGCACAGCCTGAGAGCAAGCCGGCCAGGGCCGGGAAAGATGAATTAGCGCCTTCGCGTCCCTTGCAGTTGCGGGCGCTGAGCAAAGCAAACTGTCGCCAAAGATCCCCTATATCCGTCATTTCCCCGGCCAACTCAGCAACCCTCCGGTTACTCATCAAATCAGCGACCTCCTGCAAAAAGGCGGCATAAATAAAACGAAACCCCCCGCCGCCGGTGCCGATCTCCTCCTGCATCCGAATCAAATGCCCCAAATACTGAACAGCCCGTTTCCTCCCCAATTTTTCCGGCCAGGTTTTCATGCGTCCGGCCAATAACTTCATGCCACGGACCCCGAGCAACGGAACCGGCACACTGACCATATTCCTGGCAACCTCGCGAATGCCGGCCACTGCCGCAGAGCGCAGGTCAACTTCTTCCGGGAACTCCGTTATCCAGTACATTCTCCCTCTGGGCGCCAGGGCTCCTTTGGCGAAACGGGCTTTTTCAAGGTCCTTTCCCGAACAGTTCATAAATGTGTCAAACAGCGGGTCACTGACCAGATATTGATCGCCCTGGCGGCCGCAGACAACCAGATTATGGGCGTTGAAATGAAAACGCAGTGCCGGAGGAAAATAAGGCAGCCAATAAACGCCGGTCTGCAAACCGGCCGGCGTCCCTTTGGCCAAAACCTCATCCAGTGCCCGCATAGCCGGAGCCGGATGGCGATAGGTTCGAGAATTAAAACGAAAGCCCAGACGTTTAGCACATTTTTTAAAAATTGCCCCTGGAAAAGTTCGAAAAGTTGTCAGCGGTAAATGGTTAACCCTGACAAAGGGGAAATAGCCGAAAAGCAGTCCGCCGCCAATGCCGAAAACCATTGCTTCTGACAAGGTCTGACCATGATGAGACAAAAGGTTTGCCGTAACACCACTTTCACAATGAGCAGACTGCCGGTGGTGGAAATCAATCCTTACTGAAGGCGCGTTTTTGTACCCCGGGGAAATGCCTACCGGGAGTTCGAAGCGATCGGGCAGACTGTCAAGCTGATCGGCGGGAAGCCGAAACAACTCGGCATACCGATTGCGCATTTCCTGAGACAGCTTTTGATAATGATGGGGTTTGAGATGGCGGCGAACCTGCCAGCCGGATATTCCGGCATATCCGGCCAGAAGACCAATGTCCATCTGATTGCGCGCCATATGAAAGGCCAGGGGACTCAAGTCCCCCGACCTGACCTTCTGCAGTGTTGAATCCACCTTTTCGGCAATTGTCTGCCAGGCCTGGATATTGGCCAGATTGGCAGGATCCCAGCCGGCACTCGGTGTCAGGACATAACGGCCGTTTTCATCAACTGCATAGGCAATCTCTTGCTGGCTGTCAAGAATCGCGGCATCCTGCGGAACCTCATCTTTTTTCATTCGTCAGCCAACTATTTTAAAGACCTGCGGGCCCGTTTCGCATAGTTCTGCAATTTTGCGTTTTTCGTGGTGCTTTCGATCTGCTGGAGATTGTCAATAAATTTGATGTCGCCGGAGGCAGCCAATGCCTTGCATAACCACGCCATTGTATCAACATAAAGGTTGCTCCCTGTAAAATTGTCAGCCATGTGTTTCAGAGCGTCAGCGGCCGCATCATAAACTTTTATATCGCTGCCGGGGTGGCGGACCAGACTTTTGGCGGCATCCCTTTTCAGACTGATATTTTCGGAAGTAAGCATGTTGAGCAGGCGATTGTCTTCGGCGGACAAACTGTCGTCCCAGTTTTCCTGGGCATTGAGAATTTCCTTTCGCCTGGCGAACTCCTCAATCATCCCGCTGCTTTGTTTCGCGTAATGCTGCAATTTGGTGTTTTTTGCGTTTTTCCCGATTTCGTCCAGAAGAGGACGATAGTCGGGATTTCCGGAAGCTGCCAGAGCTTTACAGAGCCAGGCCATCTCGTCAACGTCGTTGGGACTCGAACTGGAGGCATAGTTTTCTTTGAGGATGGTTGCTATCTTTTCGTAAAGGGCCTCATCGGTCAAGCCGGACCGGCTGATAATTTTGGCGGCGTAAACTCTTTGCGCCCGGGAAGTAGAATCAAGTGACTCCTTCAACGATTCGACATCCGTACCTGGATTCATCTGGGCAAAAGAAAGACTGGACAGCAGCAGACAAAAGACGATCCCGAAGTGAACGATACGATTTTTCATTCTTCCCTCCTTTTTAAGAACAATTAAACTCTTAAAGTGAACCGGTTACTGAGGCGTCATTGAAAATAAAAACCGAACTGCAACAGAATCGAGTTGATGCCACGATTATCACCGTGAAGATTCCCGTTTGAAACGTGATGAGTCCGCAGGGCGCCAAACCAGCGTCGGTCAGCCATCTCAAACTCGGCACCAATACCGGCCTGCGGATTGAAATTGATTCTCAGCCCCTGGCCCTCGACCTGGAAATCGTTATAGATTATCCCGGCCCCGGCCTCAATGTAAGGTCTGAATTTTTGGGTTTGGAGCGCATCAAGATAATAAAGGGCAAAAAAGTTGAAGGCACAGAAGGCCCGCCACCGGGAATCATCGGCCAGTCCCAGACTTCCTTCCAATTTGAATTTCAAGGGGTCGGGGGCACGGTGCGAAAAAATCTGTTCGTAATCATAAAGTGCCACCAGACCAACCTGCGCAAAACCAAAGCCCGGTTGGGGGTCATAACTTGAACCAGTGTTGACGAGAAAGCCGGTTTGTTCAGGAGTCCGCAAGGAAAAGGCGGCCGCCTGACCAGCATACAACAAACCAGCCAGCAGGACCGGCCAGAACCATACAATTAGCCTTTTTTGCATTTCAACCGTTACCTTTCAGTTGGATGACCGCATATTCACCGCCAAAACCGTATCTGAGGCAGGTCAGCCGATTGACCTTTCGAGCCTCTGTTACGACACTTCCGGAATAATAGTCACCGCCGCTGTCGGCAGATGGAAACATCTCTCCTCTTTTCAATGTCAGTGCTGCAACCGCCAGGTCAAAGCCCTGAGTGACGGGCGCCGCCCCGTAAAGGGGGGTGTAACAGGCCACCGAAGCATTTTCGGGGAGCTGTTGTCGATAAATCCCGCCGTTGAGCGGGTGCCCTTCGCAACCAAGAACTAGCGGCTGTCCAGGTATCAGGGTTGGCCGGCTCCCCCACAGTTGTCCCATCACCACACTATCAATAATCCCATACTTTGCTGCGCAGTCCGCTTCCGCCTGAAGCAGAAAAAAGGCTGCGCCTTCACCTGGGACAGCGCTGAAATGGTCGAAATCAAGGGGCCGCATTTTTGAACTGATCTGCTCACCGAAATAACGTTCCCAGCAATAACCGAGAACCTGACAATATTCATCGACAACACCAAGCAAAACCGCTTCAACCCGCCCTTCGGCAAGCCATTGCCGGGCGCTCAACAAGCCGGAAACGAGCGACTGATCGAACTGGCTTACCGTCAGGCTCGGGCCCGTTAACTTGAGCTGCATGGAAATATGCGCTGCCGCGGCATTATGTACCGAGTTGGAAAATGCGGTCGGCGAAGCGCAGGCATCTCCATCGGCAATTATCGAATCAAGAAAACCAAAGGTGGTTTTTAAAGCCCCAAACCCGGAGCCGATAATAACACCCAGCCGCTCCCTGTTCAGCTCAAGGGGGCCGACATCTTCCAGCGCCTGGAAAGCGCCAAGGAGAGCCAGTCGGGAAAAGTGATCGATACGACGTAAAGCGCGTTTGTTGAGATAGTTTCCCAGCGCCGCAGTATCGGCCTGAAACAATGGGAAGAGGTGATCACGCAAATTGACCCGGCTTACCGGGGCCTCCCTTTTTTCCAACGCCACCTGCAAATCTTCCGCACCGCAGCCGAAACCGCCGACCAGCCCCAGTCCATTGATCTGCAAGCCAGTCATCAGCCGACCTCCAAACCGAGCATTATCGCTGAATTGTTGCCGCCAAAAGCAAGCGATTCGGAAAGACCAACAGTTCCCCTGATGGCTGAGTTCTCCGCGACCGGATGAACCGGCAGCCCGGTATCAGGAACGCCGAGACCAACATTCCCAGGCAAGACCTGCTGCTCTAAGCTGGCCAGGGTCAAAACCGCTTCAATCGCCCCGGCCGCACCGAGAGTGTGGCCGGTATAGCACTTGGTGGCGACAAAAGGGGTGTCTGGAAACAACTTGCCAAGGACACGGCTTTCAGTCCGGTCGTTATCAGGTGTTCCGGTGCCATGGGAATTGATAAAAGCAATTTTCTCCGCAGTGATTCCACTGCTGACCAGGCATTCAGCCAATGCCCGCTGTAAGCCCTCCCCCTCGGGATGTGGAGCGGTCAGATGATAGGCATCAACGGCACTGCCGTAGCCAAGCAAATATCCACGCGCCTGCCTGCCGCGCTTACCCAGCATGGCAGCACTTTCCAGGATCAGTATCCCCGCGCCCTCACCCAGATTCAAACCCTTGCGCTGAGAACTGAACGGTCTGCAGGGTCCCGGGTCGGCGATCATCAACGAGGCAAAACCGTTATAGGTGGTTCGGCAGAGTTCGTCCGCCCCACCGACAACAGCGACATCGCAAAGACCGGAGCGAACCCAGGCTGCCCCCAGGCCGATGGCGTCAGTCCCTGAGGAACAGGCGTTGACCACGGTCTGGCAGGGGCCGTCGAGCTGATAACGGCGGGCCAGGGCCGCTGCCGGATTGCTGCGCAAGTAGCGGTCGATAGCCGTCATTTCAGGCTCATCGCCAGCACGAAAATCACGGTAAAAATCCTCGTTATTCATGGCGCTGCCGACAGTTGTGCCGATACAGACCCCGACCCTCAATTGCCCGAGTTGTTCAGGTTCCAACCCTGCATCAGCCAGAGCTTCCCCGGCAGCACTGAACGCCAGGAGAGAAGTACGCAAAAGTTCTACATCGCTCCCCGGAATCGGCAGAGGGGCCAGAATTTCAAAAACCGGAAATTTCTCGATATGGCTGCTGCTGAAAGCAACCGGCGGCTTGGGATTCCGCTCGCCGCGCAACATGGCGGAGAAACTTTCCTTTAGCGTCAGACCTGCGGCACAAAGGCAACCGGCGCCGCTGATTGCGACCGGGGCTTTTTTCACTTCTGCTTTTCCTCAATGAAGGCCGCCAGACTGTTAATCGACTGAAGTGCCGGGCGCCCTTCTTCCATATCCTTGATTTCCACCCCAAAATGTTTCTGTACTACGACAACCAGTTCCACGGCATCGAGAGAGTCAAGTCCCAGGCCCTCGCCAAAGAGGGCCTCGTCATCCCCAATCTCTTCAATGGTAATGTCTTCCAGGTTCAGTTCTTCGATCAGAACCTGTTTCAGCTTTGTTTTGATGTCCATTAGGTGTCCTTGTTCTCGGTTTGCTGTTTCAACCACATATCAAAAAAATTAAAAAACTGGTAAGGATGTTCCTGACAAAACCTGTCGAGAGAGGCACTGAATTCCGCCGCATAGGGATTGAAAGTATCGGCGCTGCGCCCCCGCAGTTCAGGAACACGGATTATTTTAACCACTTGCAAATGGTAGCTGGCCGAACCATCTTTAAAGTTAAAAAGAACCACAATCGGCGCCCCGGTTACCGACGCGATTTTGTAGGCACTGAAGGGAAGTTCGACCTGCCCCCCGAGCAAGTCAACTGCGGTGGTGCTTTTCTCGCTGCCAAGCAGGCGGTCGCCCATAACACTGACAATCTCGCCTTTTTTGAGAGCGGCTACTATCTCAAGGGTGCCGCCGAGATAACCTGTCGGATCGATGATCTGATAAGGGCATTCGAGACCGGCATGTTCGAAATAGTGGCGATCGATGTCGCCATCCTCACGGCGCATCAACAAATGGACCGGCCGGTTTAAATATCCAAGTGCCGACATGGCCGCCTGCCAACAGCCGACATGGGCGGTCATCATTATCATACCCCTGTTCTCGTCACGCAGTTTCAGTAATTTTTCAGGCTCGCCAAGGAAAATATCCAACGATTCCGGTCCGAGGATACCTACAACAGCCCTGTCGATCAAAGCTTTCCCAAGTTCCAGAATCAACCGGTAACAATGCCAGAGCCGGCTGATTCCACGGCTATTGGGGAAACGCCGCCGAAGATAATAACTGGCTCGCTTGCGGGCCAGGCCACTGAACAGGACGTAATAGGCAACAACAAAATAAAGCAGAAGATAAGCCGCACGGCGCCCCCCGAATCGAATAAGGCAGTAGAAAATCTGGTGCTGCCAGTTGCTGCCGACACTGCGACTGCTCCAGCGCTTTCCATTTCCTGACTTTTTGTTTTCAGACGGTTTGTTCATCTTTTTTCACAATTATCAAAGCCAGAAACAGGGTAAGTGCCCAAACCACCACAGCCAACAGGGGGGCCAGCACCAGTGAACCGATAATCCATTCAAAAAACCGCTGTGGGGCCTGATAGCCGAGGGTCTGCAGTGACAACTCTGTCAGCCACTCGCCATGACGCAGGTAATAGCCAAGCTCAATGCAGAGCGCCGGGACAACCGGCGGCATACAGAACTGGCTGCTGCTGACCGCTGCGACTTTGTTCAAATTGAAAAAGCCGCAGACGAACAGAATAACTACCGTATGGCAGAAGACCAGGGGCAAAGTGCCGAGCAAAACCCCGACGCCGGCCGCGACCGCCAAACGTTCCGGAGAGCTGTTTTCCCTGAGGAGCTGGCGGATTGAACGCATAGGATGCACGACCGAAACCGTTTGGACAGATTTCTTGTCAGAGGATTCCCTCTCAATAATTTTGCGGTGCGGCCAAGGAACGACCGAGCGCAATGTCAAATGGGTATTGAGCATCGTCAGACGCCAATTATCCATGAAAAGGCGGAAGTGCGAAATCCGTTCTTCACCGCAAGGATAATAGACCGAGATATCGACATCCCGCAACTCCACTCCCGCCCAGGCCGAGCGAACCAGCACTTCAATCTCGAAATTGTACTTTCGCGTCCAGAAACTTAGATGTTCGAAAACAAAGAGCGGATAGGCACGAAAACCACTCTGGCAGTCTTTGAGCCGGATTCCGGTCTGAAGCCGCAGCCAGAAATTGGAAAACTTCCGCCCGAAACGTGAGGACCCGGGGACCGATTCATGCGAAAAATCCCGGTGGCCGACAATTAACGCTTTCGGGTGTTGGGCAATTTCACTAAAAAAAACCGGCAAATCATTCGGATCATGCTGGCCATCCGCATCAAGGCAGATCATGTGCGTATAACCATGTTCCAACGCCCAGGCCGCTGCTGACCGAATGGCCGCCCCCTTCCCTTTATTTCGGGAATGCGCCAGCACTTCAACGGCAAGATCCTCAAGCAGGGGAGCAACAGGTTCAGCGCTACCGTCATCGACCACAAGTACCTGGCCATAATGACGCAAAACACCCTCAGCAACCTGCCGAATGGTTCCTGCATGGTTATATACCGGAATGGCGACTATGACTTTAATCCGCTCGTCCATAAAACTTTTGTTGACCGTCGTCCCCTGGTTAAAATCTTGGACAGATCATGCATTCCCGGGGCGGGTACTGACTGACCATGCGCCGGCGATGTTCGCGCATGGCCGGCCCATTCCAGAGCGATGCTAAACTTTCCTGTTTCAAACTTCCAGCTACCGGTTCAGGTTGGCAATCACAAAGACAGACTCCCCGGTCCCAGTTGATTGCCAGTAGCACATCATGTCCGCCCCCTATCAAACCCGTTGCAGATTGCCAGGGGTTTGGCAATGCAGGGCGGGAATTTTTTAAAGGACCCAGAAAAATTTAATGACATCAATTTTCTTCTTCAGGCCCCGCCATAACGTTTGTTGGTAAAGGCAAACCTCAAAAACTGACCTACATCAGCAGCAAAGCGCCGCCAGCTGTCGGGCGATTTCCAAAGCATGGTCAAATAGCCGAACAGTACCCGGTTGCGCATAAAATGCCTTCTATAAAATTTGATAAACAGCTTCTCCATCTGCTCCTTCTCCATGCCCTGGGGCACAAACTGGAAGTGCATACAGTCCATTTTTTGCCAATCTTCTTCAAAACTGCCGAACCGGTCGATATTCTCATAAATCGGCGAACCGGGAAACGGCGTGAATTTGGCCAGGTTGAAATCATCAATCGGCAGAGAAAAAACATATTTCATGCTGCGATGTATCGATGCCCGGGTCTCTCCCGGCAAGCCCATCATAAGCAGCCCCTTGGTCCGGATTCCGCACGATTTGATGGTACGAATAGTCTCAGCAAGCCGCTCAAGGTCGGCATTCTGCCGGTGCCGGGAAAGCAGCTGTTCATCCCCGCTTTCGATACCCAGGCTCACCATCCAGCAGCCGGCCGCTTTCATGAGCTGCAGCAGTTCCCGATCAACATGCTCAGCACGCACGGCACAATTGAAGGTCATCCCCAGTGGGCGGTCCATGAGAAGTCGGCAAAACTCCTCCACCCGCCCGCGATGGAAAGTGAACTGGTCGTCATAAAAATTGATATGCCGGATGCCGAACCGTTCATGAAGATAATGCAGGTGCCGATATAAATAGTCGGCTGAATTATAGCGAAAGGTGGACCTGAAAACGCTGCGGTCACAATAACTGCAGCTGTAGGGGCAACCGCGGCTGGAAATACAACTGCTGTTGGGGATTTTAGGATAGTTAAAGATCGGGAGTTTGTAAGCATCCGGGTATCCGGCCAGTTTTTCATAAGCAGGGAAAGGGAGATCATCGAGCACCAGAGCCTCCCGGCGGTAACCGTTATTGACAATACTGCCGTCAGCCGCCCGCCAGACCAGGCCGGCAACCCCGGCCGGTTCTTCACCACCGGATTGCGCAAGTTCCAACATGGTCTGCTCCCCCTCACCGATAACGACAAAATCAATCGCTTTGGAAAATTCGAGGATTTTCTCTTTTAAGGCAGAAACGTGCGGCCCGCCGAACACAACCCGGCTCTGTGGGAGTTCCTGTTTAACCCTGTGCGCCTGACGCAGGGCATCGTGAAAACTCGCCGTCGTGCAACTGAAACCTACCAGGGCGGGGCGAAGGCTTTTCAGCAAATCGCACAACCGGCCATCCGCATTCGGGTGAGCATAACAATCGAGGATATAAGGGCAGAACCCGGCCCGGTCGAGGTAGGCTGCGATACTGGCCAACCCCAATGGCGGCATGATATTGGCCTTGCGTGAAATATCACGGCTCGCCGCTTCGACCTGATAACCCAGCGGGTGGACCAGGAGAATATTTTTTTCATTAATTTTATTCATTCAAAAAAACCAAAAATCAAACCGAGCCTGCCCCAAAGCTGAACACCAAGAGCCTTTAAACGTGTCAAACAGCCTGGTCATTTTGAAATTGTTCAGCATGTCGGCACGAGGCCTCACATCGCCTATTCCAAGGGCCGCGTGAACCCATCCATGGGGCTTAGCTGCCGCCCTCCGGGCGGCAGATGCCCTCTCCATGGGCGATACAAGTCCTGGTGCTGAAAAGTTTCGTTATTTTTTTGGGAAACGTACCAGTTTGTCCCACATCAAACCGCGATAGCCAAAATCTTTCATAACCGCCATCCGCTCCAAAGCTTCAGACGGAGGGAAAAGACGATTGGCTTTTCCGGAGAAGTCTCTTTTAATGGCGGCCTCCATCAGGCGGTGATCAATTTGAGGCGAAAAATAATAAACCGGTTTTAACAACGATGTCTCCGCTGTAATTACTCCGTCCTCAACAGCTATCTTCTGCAAGGCAGTTCCGGGATGAATCCGGATCCCGGAGAAAGCGAAGACAACCGAAGGACCAAGTTCGCGAAGGTTCGCCAGCCCCTCCGCCAAGGTCTCCTGGTTTTCCCCGGGGCCGCCAAAAATGACATAATGTGCCGCCGGCAGCCACTCTTCCAGACAGGCCCGGTTAACCTCCAGCACCTCGGAGAAAGTGAGTCTTTTGTCAATGCCCTCTAATGTTCGGTCGCTCGCGGCATCAGGACCCAACTCCAAAGCATATAAACCGGCTCTTTTCATCAAGCCCAGTTCCGACCGTCCAAAGCCTTGAGGACGAAAAAATGCCGTCCACTGCAGATCCAAATCGGCACGAATCAGCTCCTCAACCAGCTCCAGATAACGGTCCTGAGGATCGTTGAAAACGGAATCCGTAAAAAAAAGCCGCCGCACGCCATGATCACTCTTCAATTGTCGAAGTTCAGCCACCACCATGCGGGGATCACGGACCCTGAAGCGTTTTCCTTCCAGATAAGGATAAGAACAATAATTACAGTGATAGGAACATCCGCGCTTGGTCTGCAGGTTTACCATGCCACTGTTTTTTTGGTAATACTCGACCAGTTCCGCTACGTAGAGGGGAGCACTGAAATCATTCCCTTCCAGTGGGGTTTGCCGCTCAATTACCCTGGCAGCGGGATTTCCAGCTCCAAGGGCGGCAATCAGCTCGGGCAGGCGTTTTTCCCCCTCGCCGACCACGGCATGGTCGGCACCGAGATAATCGGTTATGGTCTCAGGCATGATGGTCAACCCCGGTCCGCCAATGATGACCCGAGCCGAAGAGATATTCCGAAGATTGTCGATAAGATTTTTCACCTGGCCAAGGTACCAGCCGGCCTCCCCGCTGAACGAGTCCACATCGTCGATATTGCGGATGGATATCGCCAGGAAGTCGGGGGAGAACGCTTCGATGGCGGGCCGCAACTCCTCAAAGGAATCACCCTGCACCAGACAATCAAACTGCTTTACCGAATGCCCGGTAGCCTCCAGTGCACGAGCCACCACAGCCATCCCCAAGGGGTAAACCGGATAGGGGTCCGTGTGTTTATTGCTGGAAATCAGAAAAATCCGACTCACGGCTGAGCCTTTTTGAATACCCTGCGTTTACGCGGGTTGTAGCGATGATAAGTGCCGTCATCCATTTCCCGCCGGATAATCTTTTTGAACAATTCTCCCATTTTCAACTGATGACCACTGTCGGCATAAAAAGTATCCCAGGCATAATAATAAAGCTCCTGCAACTTATCCGGGCTCATCTTTTTCGGCTGGAAGACCACCTTGTCCGCGGTATACTTCAGCCAGTCATTGGTCAGAATTCGCCCCTGCAACTCCATTTGCCGGCGTATCGGTGAATGAGGGAAAGGGGTCATGATGGTAAACTCGGCAACGTCCAGCTCGATATCCAGCAGAAAATCAACCAGGCGCTTGATATCGTTTTCGCTCTGATCGTCGGTTCCCAGGATAATGGTCCCTTCCACACCGATGCCGTGATCCTTAAGCCTTTTAACACGGTCGCGTATCACATCGGAGGTATCAAATACAGCCTGGTAGACATACCAGGCGCCGGCCTCGGAAGCCCGTTCGAGAACTTCGTCATCATCAAGAATCGGGTGGGAAACAAACTTTTTTTTCAAAGGGGCCATGGCGGTAAACAGATCGATCAACCATTGACGATCCTGGGCCAGTGAATTATCAACAATGAAAAGCCGATTATTCTGGATGGCGGCCATCTCCTCAATGACTTTGTCAATGGGGCGGGGACGGAACTTATGCCCCCCGAGAAACCCGGTGCAACAGGGAAAGCAGTTGAATTTACAGCCTCGTGAAGCGTGCACCAGGTCGAGCATCTGGACGCCGCGATAATTGTACAACTCACGGTTGAGAATTTCCCGCCGGGCGGTGCCAATGAGGTTGGTGTCAGGGGGATTGTTCATGTAGTTGTAGACCGGCTTCAGTTCGCCGCGCTTGAAATCTTCCACCACCTGCCCGAAACGCCCCTCGACCTCGCCGAGAAAGACCGCGTCGGCATGTTGCATCACCTCTTCCGAATGCAACATCGTTGATATGCCACCGAAGAGGACTTTCCTGCCGCGTTCACGAAACTCCCGGGCAATTTCGAAAGCACGGGGCAATTGCGAGGTCAGCATGGTTGAAATGGCAACCAGATCGCAATCTGCGGAAAAATTGACCGGCTGCAGATTCTCATCCGTAAATTCAACCTCAACCTCATCCGGGATGGCTGCGGCAAAAACCGCTGGTCCATGAGGAGGCAGGTGAAACTCGGTCTGGCGATCAAGTTTCGGCCACCGAGGGTAAATTAAATTCATTTTCATCTTTTTACCGCTTCCTTGTCCCGGCATGCCGGTTTTCCCTGAAATTTATTGCCTGGGAATCTGTTGATGAAATGGGCTCCTAGACAAGCCTTCACCAGGGCTGAAAAATCCGGGACAACTTTGTCTTTAAAAAACAGTTGGTCACCGGAAAGCCTGAGTTCCCCGTAAGTCACGCCACGAGCATCCGGCTCCCGCCCAAGTAAAAAGAAAAGGCTGCCGGGGAAATCCACCTCCAACCCCATCTCTGAAAACGGCAGGTCGCAAAAACCGGCCAGTACTCCCTGCTGCCCGCTCCAGGACAATTCTTCCATAGCAAAGCGTACGGCGCACAAACCGTTATCGTCTTTCTGATTAAGGAGAAGACTGTTCCCCGTCAGGCCAAAACGGAGCGCCGCTTCACCAAGGAAACAGTTCGGCAGAGTGTAGGCAAAGAGATTCGGGCTGGCCAGCTTGCCGCCATCGGGGAGCATGGTCTCCAGATAAGCCACATCTGTTCCAAGGCAGCCGTAACGACTGGAAGCGACAATTCCGATAGGCCGCTTTTCCGTCCAGTGTTCCTCTCCGGCGTCACGCAGGCAGAATGCCACAGCGGCAAGACCGACCCGGGAAAAAGGGTCGAGCCGCCCGAAACGCTTGTCCGGTTCCTCAAAAACCTGGGCGCGGGTGGGGATATCCAGTTGTCCGGCACAGAGGGGCTGTTCGCTGCCTGCCCGGCCCATGCCGCAGCCTGCGGGAGTCATCCAGCCGACACCATTGATCCAGGCCCTCATGAATCCCCTTTCCGCAGTAGCACCGCACCGTTGACCCCGCCAAAACCCGAGTTGCAGCAGAGCAGGTATTCGCCATCGATGGACTGCGCCGAAGCGCCGATCATGCCCTGCGCTTCGTCTTCCGCTTCCCAGCAGCCAATCGTGCCGGGAATTTTCTGTTCCTGTAAAGCCCGGCACGCGATCCCGATCTCGACCCCTCCTGAAGCGCCCAGGCAATGCCCCAGGCTGCCCTTGACCCCGTGAACAGGAGGCAGCCCGTTGCCAAAGATTGCCTTGAAAGCCTTCAGTTCCATTGCGTCGTTATAGACCGTTCCGGTGCCATGGGCATTGATGGCAGCGACCCTGTCCACCCCGACATCCGCCTTTTTCAAAGCCTGCCGAATGGATAAAATCAGGCCATTGGCATCACGGGCAGGAGCTGTGACGTGATGTGCATCATTAGCCGCTCCCCAGCCCGCAACAAACGCCATCGGTATTTCACCGCTCTGCCTGGCCCGTTCCTCGCTCATCAGCAAAAGTGCGACACCGGCCTCTCCCAGAGTCAGCCCGTTGCGGTGGCAATCAAAAGGGCGGCAGGCATCGGGCGAAAGCGCCTGTAAAGCTGAAAAACCGGAAAAGACAAACTCGCTCAGGATATCGAGGCCTAAAACCAGCACCATTTCAGCATGACCTCCTGAAATCAACGATGCCCCCTTTATCAGGGCAATGGTCGAGGACGCACAGGCGGCGTTTATGTTCATACCCCGGCCGGACAGCTTGAAACGCCGGGCGATCTTCTCCAGCAGCGGCTCGAACAGCACTGCCTGAGGGATTTTTTCTCCACGTCTGCAGGCATTTTCGAGGCGATCAATTTCACCCTTGGTTGAAGCGACCAGCAGGCGGCAATCAGGGGGCACCTCCCCCATCTCATTGACAACCCGGTCAAGAACGGCATCCAGCAGAGAACCCTCGGTTGGCGTTGCCAGTCCATCGATGCAGGCCCCCAGACCGGACAGGTAATTGTTGCAGTCAAATCGCTTGATTGGCGCAATGCCGCTTTGCCCGGCCAGCAAGCCCTGCCAAAGCGTTCCAAGGCCATCCCCAAGGGCAGTGACCGTCGCGATCCGGGTTAAAACCACGCGGCTCATGACAGATCCCCGGCTTGCCAGCGCTGGCGGAAATCCTCGAAAAACGGTGGCGCCACCACAAGTACATTCTGCTGTTGATCCATCAGGAGTTGCACCGAATAACCGGTAGTGGTAATTTCCCCGGCAGCATTGCGCAGAATAAACTCATGGTTAAGCCGGGTCGCATCCGTCCAGTGCAGGATCGCCTCAATGGTAAATGGATCACCGAATCGCAATGGCAAATTATAATCGATATGCATCTGCTTGATCGGCGTCACTACGCCCTGATGGTAGAAATCCATATAACCAAGGCCGTATTTTTCTCCAAGCAGCACCCGCCCGTCTTCGAAATAACTGGGGTAACGACCGTGCCAGACAATACCAAGCGCATCGACCTCCTCGAAGCGGACAACCCGTTCAACCGTGCAGCGCAAAGGCTGTGGTACACCCTCCTGAATTCGGAAATACGGTTTTCTCATTCTGCTTCTCCAAAAACCAGGGTAAAACTGGAAGCGGTTTCATCAGCAACCAACAGTTGCACCGGACAATGCAGCTCCATACCCTCTTTCCGGCAACTCAACCTGACCTTGATTTTTTCCCCTGGCCGCAATTGCCGGGTGAATTTAGCCCGTTTCAGGGCAACCAGTTGAAGTGGCGCCCCGACAACCTCCTCAGCCAGAATCTGTGCCATGAGCGTCTGCAGAATCGCCGGCAAAATCGGATACCCCGGGAAATGGCCGTCAAATCCTATAAACGAGTGGTCGAAACAAAAGCATTGTTCGCCACTTTCGGCAGTCACAGAAGGCCCGCTGAGAGTTCCACGGATGATGGCTTCACGCATGCTGTTCATAATTCCGTTTTCGCCTCATGTAACCAGATTGACAGTTTGACGTTGCGTCGATAATCATTCATCACAATTTTCATGGGAAGCCGCGAATTTTCCATCAACCGGTAGCTGTCATATAAGACGCGCCAGTTTTCCGAGTTGGTCTTCTTCCGGGTTTCCCGCAAATCACCTGAACAGTCAAAAACGAACTGCAGCCGTCCATCTGGAACTGATCGCCAAAGCCTTTGGCTGTTGGCAAAATTCTCCAACTGATCGCCGGGCCGGGGTCGCGGCAGGAGGAATATCCGCCGTAAGCTCTGTCCTATCCCCTTGGCCAGTTCTTTCCTTTTTCGAAGCTGCGGGACCACCCGCTGCAATTTTTCATCTGAAATGCTGACCTGCAGGTCAAACAGCACAAGCCCCAGTTCATTCATCGCCACCAGGCGGGCCTCCCGGTTTTTGAGATCAAGCCTCAGAAATCCCTCCAGAGGGATTTCCCTGGGTCCGATCTCCAGCAATGCCGCCTGCCGAAGCCGCCAGGTTTTATCCTGCGCCAGCCACTGGTTTTCGGCCAATTCCGGCCCAGGGAAAGCGGTCCGGCAATTTTCTTCCAGCTTCAGAGGCGGCGTCGTCAGGACACAGCCCTGAAGTGCAATAAGCGTCAGTAATAAAAAAACAAGGTTGCCCATCGTCAGCCGGCTTTCTTCTGAAACGCAGGGATAACGAGCACCGCTGTCGGTACTGAAGCACTGATACCCAGCAATACCGTCAGGCCGATGGAATGCAGGGCCGGATGCCTGGCAAGCACCAGGGCCCCGAAACCAACCAGCGTGGTCAGACCGGATACAATAATGGCCCGGGACGAAGCCAGATATTCCTTATGCCGGTCATGACAAACCATAAAAATACCGTAATCGACCCCTAAACCGATAATCAGGATGGAAGCCACGCCGTTGAACAGATTCAATTCGAGCCCCATCCAGGTCATGGCACCGAACATGACCACCAACCCGGTGACAACCGGCAGCAAAGCCAGAAAAACTTCCGGCAGGCGCCGGAAAAGGACCAGCAACAGAAGCACCACGCCAAGTCCGGCAAAAATAATGAAACGGCTGAAATCAATACCAATTTCCCTGCTGAGCTCTTTACCGAAGCGGGTCTGGGAAACCAGGGTCACGCCCGGCAAAGTTGCCAGCTCAGATTCAAGACGGCTGATCAGTTCCGGTCGATCGGGAACAAGGCTCACCAGCTGATAGCTGTTATTGTCCTTCAGCAGCAGATTGTCCAACAACCTCCCCAGCCCCCAGCGTTGCAAAGTCTCAATGTCGAGGTCCTTCGGAGGGTTATCCAGGCCTGAAAAAAAGGGGGAAAACGCATCTGATGAAAAACCGTACTTTTGCCCACCGGCACGTATCAGATCCTCTGTGGTTTCACGCCGCTCACGCCAGAAAACTTGCCAGTCATCAACCCTTTGCCGCTTTGTCTGCCTGGAGGCAAGCAACGGAGCAAGGCTGACCGATTCATCCTGAACTTTATGCTCAACGAGACTTTGCCACACCTGCTCATTGCGTTGCAGGGCCATATCCAAATCAGCGGCTGAGGCAAAGACCAGCGCCCGGTTGCGTCCACCCCCCCAGACTTCGGCCAGTCTTTTTTCGGCTTTCTGCAACTCTTGCGGCATATAACCAAGCTGACGCAATTCCCCATTGATCCTAAGTCCTTGCGCCGCAAAAGCGCAAAATCCGGCAATGCCGACCCAGGACAACAGCACGAACCAACGCAACCCCGGCCTGCGGGTATAGAGCGAGGCGGGGTTGTTCGCCCTCCCCAAGCCGGTGTTCTCTTCCCTTTTGCCGATAAAGTGGGGGAGAACCAGCAACGCCAGCAACAGGGCAGCCGTGATTCCGGCTATGGCAAAAACCGCCAACTGCCTTTGGCCCGGCAATTCCGAACGCAACAGAACGGAAAAAGCCGCCAGGGTGGTCAAACCACCGAACAAAACCGGTCGTGAAACCGCCTGCAGAAGCTGGGGACGGGAATTATCGCCAAGCTGAAGGGCAAAATAAACATGCAAGCCAAAATCAATGGTTATGCCCAGCAGCACCGCCCCGAAACCGATGGTAATTCCGGAAAGCTTGTCAAACCACAGAGACACCATCACCAAAGCGGCTGCCATACTGAACAAAGGCAGCAGAAAAACCGGCAGAGCCCTCAGGCTGCGCAGAAAGACCACAAACACCACGAGAATACCGACGGCGGATGCCAGCAGAACCACCCGCAGATCGCCCTGAATCGTTTCGGCATTGGCCACCGTATACGGATGACCGCTAAGCAACTCAGCGCTGATTCCTGCAGGCAGCTGCCCTTGGGCGCGGTGGAAAGCATCCAGCAGCTTCCTGCCGCCGGCCGCATCGGTCATCAATACCGGAGTATCGGCCAGGATCAGACTGCTTCGCCCGTCCCTGCTGAGAAAATGGCCTTTATCGACCCTTATGCCAGGGAAGGGATTCAAAAAACGCAGCTTTTGCAGGGCAAAGCGCTGCAAATCAAGGGGATCACGTCGGATTTTATTTTTTAGAGCAATGCCCTGCGGCTGAAGAAGCTGAGTCACGTCCGCGGCAAGGCTGGCATCGACACTCTCTGGATTCAACTGGTCTGCGATCTGCTGGAGTTCTTTTCTGTCCAGCAACAATGGCATATAATCTCCCAACTCACTCATGAGCGCGGAGGTCCCCATATCTTTCGGGCCACTGACAGGATTGCTGAATAATTCGCCTGGCAGTGAAGCCCGAAGCCGATCAGTAGCGGCCAGTAGTCCTTCAACTCCGGCCCCGGGAGCAGCTCGAAGATGAATGATCAGTTTTCGGGCAAATGGGGCCTTGGTCAATAACTCAAAATCTTTAGCCGCCCGGGATTTCCCATCCGGCAGCATCGCAACGATACTTTCTTCAATTTTGAGTCGCGACAAATTCCAGACGCTTCCGACTGCAAGCAGCAACAATAACAGAACCAACCATCGTCGTCGCTTCTGCAACCCGGTATAGCAGGCAGCAAACAGCTTCATCAGAATTCCGGCGGAGAAAAGATATTTTCAGGCAGCTCGATGTTGAGCTGAACATCGGTAAAGCGAAGCAGGGTGCTGTCTCCTCCCTTTTCCATCAGCAACACCTCGTCGACATGGCGGCGATTATCGGCAAACAGAATTTGTAAATAGTCGATGAAACCGGCCTCTCCAGGGTCCAGGGGCATCAGACGCAACCTTGCCGGATTAAGAGTTATCAACTCCATATGATAGCGTTTTTCCAGCCAGTCAAGATCAACCCGCGCCCAGGCCAGAAGCTGCTGGGCGACAATGCCCATGATGGGGTTGTCTTTCACGGAAAAACGCTCCAACTCCCGGTTGAGGCTATTCCAACGTTCACCTCGCGAACCACGCAGGACAAAACCGCTAGCCACGGGAGTCAACAGCTCCCAGCGAAGGCTGTCGGGACTTTGAAAAACGAAACGGCCCTGTGAAAGCAGCTTTTCCGAAAAAATCGCCAGATTTTTTTCCTGAACAAACCGGCTTGAAAGAGTCCGGGTTTGGGCAGAAGCAATCTTCAACTCATTCAGCAACGATTTCAGGTCCGTTGATTCCGCACAACAAAGCGCCGGAGCAACCATAAACAAAATCAAGGATATTGCGGCTGACAAGCTGGTCTTCAACATTTTTATTTTATCCAAACCTTGATTTCACCATGGGCGAACAGCTCGCTGTCGCACCAGATTTTCCCATCTGCGACAGCGAAATCGTTCAGCTCAGCAATTGTACATATTTCAATCCGCAAAAGATCTCCGGCCTGCACACTCTTCAGCCGGGCAAAATTCTTGATTCCGACTAGAAAACCCTGCCGGACCGGCTTTCCATCTCTGCGATCACGATAACCCTTCAAGGCTGCAAAGCTTTGAGCAAGAAGCTCGATCAGGGCACTATCTTCCAACCGGCCCGCCTCATCAACCAGAAAGCAGTCGCTCCGGACAAGCGCCTTGATGACTCCTTTGCCATCTTCAACCTCAAACACCTGGTCGACGAGACGCATCGGCAGGCGATGAGGCATCAGCTCTTCGGCATTCATTGGAAGGGTCAACTCCGACATTACTCATCCCAGTAGATTGACAAATCATCAAACAGCTGACTGGAGAAAAGAAGCTTCCGGAAAATCACCAGATCGTCATGAAAAATTCTCCGATTGTCATAAACGGAGAAATCCTGATTCAGAATCCGATAAATTTTTCCGGTGGCGTACCCGAGCTTATCGGCATTTCGAAACGCCAGGGCCTGCAAATCGGCAAGAATCTCCAGAGTAACAATATGTTTGGCAAGGCTCACAGATTTAAAGGCTTTTCTCGCCGCAACCGTTCCCATGCTGACGACATCCTGATTGGAAGCATTGCAACTGATGGAATTGGTACTGACGGGGTTAGCCAACTGACGGTTCTCGGCGGTAGCTGATGTCGCCAGGTACTGCGCCCCCATGAAACCCATGGTCAGACCCACGGGACCGGGGATGAGAAATTCCGGCAAACCTTCATTGAGATTCCGGTCAAGGAACTTGTTGATACGCCGTTCCGACAGATTGCATAAAGTGGTTACAGCCATGCAGAGAGTATCCATGATAAAACCAATGCTCTGGCCGTGAAAATTGCCTCCATGAATAATTTTTTTCTTTTCCGGAATAACGATCGGGTTGTCATTGGAAGAATTGGCTTCGGTCTCCACAACCTTCTCCGCCAGACCAATCGATTCGGCGACAGGCGCCAGGACCTGCGGAGTACACCGAACCGAGTAGACATCCTGCACATTGATACTGGTTTCAAAGACCGGTTCATCCGACTTTTGTTTGCGTATCAAATCATGCATTTCGGAACGCAGGGTGATATTCCCCGAGCCCTGGAAAAGCTTCCGAATCGTCTTGGCCACAGCCACCTGACCTTGATGCGGCTTGACCAGATGAAGGTCCTCATCGAAGGCATCGTCTATCCCTCCGAAGATTTCCATGGCAAATGCACCGGTCAAACAAGCAATATTCAGTAATTTCCGAGCCCCGAAAATAGCGAATGCCGCCAGTGCCGTCATCGCACTGGTCCCATTCATGAGGGCAATGCCTTCCTTGAAGCTCAGCATCATCGGCCCCCGCCCGAGTTCATTATAAACGGCTTCTGCATCACGCAATTCACCGCGATAATAAAGCTTACCCTCTCCGATAACGGCCAGAGCCAGATGGGCCAGGTGAACGAGGTCTCCAGATGCACCAACACTCCCTATCTCAGGGATATAGGCGGCAACCCGCTGATTGACAAGCCACTGCAAATGTTCAAGGAGTTCGATCCGTACGCCGCTGAATCCTTTAACAAGAGTGTTCAAACGCACGGCCATCACAGCAATGGCAATGTAGTCCTTGAGGGGATCACCAAGGCCGGCGGCATGACTGCGGATCAGATTGACCTGCAAAGCCTCTATCTGCTGATCATCAATGATCTTGTTGCACATGGGCCCAAAGGAGGTGTTGACCCCGTAAATAACCCTTTTCGCGGCGATTTCCTCTTCGAGAAAGCGACGACTTGCCAGGCAACGTTCAACAGCCTGCGGATCCAGGGCGACCTGCTTGTCACCGACACCAATGGCTACAATATCGTCAATGGTCAGATCACATCCATTTAGAACAACCGTTTCTTTTTCAGCCATATTATTCCTGTTCAGAATGACGATCCCGGAAATCAAAAAAGGTGACCGGCTTTCGCTGATCGGGCCTGATGGTTTTTTCCCTGACCTTTTCAGGAGCGACCAGGATCACTTCCGGCTTGATCCGGGTTTTCGCCGCAATCCGCTCAGCAATAGCCTTCGCATTCAGGCCCGTATCGCCGGACCCAACGATGACCCGAAGCCGGTCGGAAAGATTAAAATCAGAATAAACCTCGAGATAATGCCCCTGAACGCCTTTTACTTCCTGCAAAGCACTTCCGATCGCAGCTGGGAAAAAAGTGGCTCCGCGGCATTTCAGCATCTGGGCCCGACGCCCGAGGATAGGCCCCAATCGCGGCGTTCTTCGGCCACAACGGCAAGTTTCCCTGTGTAAACGGGCGACATCACCCGTACGATAACGAAGCAGCGGCGTCCCCTCGACACCCAGCGGCGTGGCTACGACCTCCCCCACTTCCCCATCGGCAACAGGCTGCCCTTGGTCATCAACAATCTCAACCACCATCAGCTCCGGCTGCAAATGCCCGCCGCAACCATATGTACAATCGGCAAAAGAAGTTGCCATCTCGGTGCTGGCATAAGTTCCAAGCACTTTTGCCCGCCAGTTTTCCTCAAGGAGCAAACCCAGGGACGAAAGATTCAATGCGTCATCCCGAACCGGTTCGCCGATACAAATCAGTTTCTCGACTCCAAGGTCTCCAGGATTCTGCCCATTTTCAGCAAAAAATTGCGCCAGATCCAAAAGCAGACTCGGCACTCCGACCAGCACATTCGGCCGTTGCCGGCGAATCAATTCCGCCACCAGGGCCGGCTGCCCGGACCCTGCCCGGATCGCTGTGGCGCCAATTTCCCGCAACCCGAGGAAATACGCAAGCCCCGCCATGAAAACCCGGTCGAGAGCCGCACCGATAAGGACCCGGTCGGATTTTTTTATTGCGGCGATGGAAAAAGCCAACTGTTCGTTACGGGCAAGACGTTGCAGATCTGCTTCCGTCTGCCAAAGGGTGACAGGGTTTCCAGTGGTGCCCGAGGTCTGGCAGATGTCTACGATTTCATCTTCCGAAACTGCAAGGAAATCCCGGTTATGCTCGGTCAGATCAGCTTTGCCCACCAGGGGCAATTTGGCCAGATCGGCAAGCGACCGGAAACCTTCAGGAGAAAAATGGTGCCGGCGAAACAACTCTTTGTAATAGGGAGAAAACTGTTGCAGATAAGATAAATGGCGCTGAAGAAGAATTAATTGCCTACCGGCAATTTCCTCGTGGGAGGCAAAGTCCGGCCCCTTTGATTCACATACAGTCATCAATCTTCCTCGGCACGCATTTTTTCAAGAGCATCGCTCATCTGCTCTTTAACAAGTTTGCGCAATCGCACATGGCCATTCTCTTCGCGAAAATCCCTGGTATCAATCGGCTCCAAAGCTTTCAAGCGAACGCGACAGGGATGAAACAGTTTCCGCCCGGGGGGGAGGAACCTGTCGGTGCCGGTGATACACAGGGGTATTATCGGCACCCCGCCGGCAATCGCCACATTGAAACCTCCGGAATAAAAACGTTGCAGTTGCCCATCGCGGCTGCGGTGCCCCTCAGGAAAAAACAAAACCGTTCCTTTCCCGGAAAACACAGCTTTGCTTCTGCTGATGGTCTCTTCCAGGCTGCCGTTTTCGACATCCAGATACTCGGCCAACCGCATGAAGCTGCCATACCAGAGCATGCGAAAGGGCCAGGACCGGACAGCAAAAACAACATCATAAACAGGCAGCAGCCCCATGCAGTAAGTATCAAAAAATGAGAGGTGGTTAACGGTAAACAGGTAAGGCTTTCCCTGCCCGATCACGCCCATATTCTCTCGCCGGAACTGAACAAAGGGGCTCATCAGCAGGAGCCAGCCGCGCCCGTACATCCAGATAAACCAGCGGGTCAGGCGGCCTGTCGGCCAGCGCAAAAACAACCAGAGGACGCTGAAAAGAAATGGAAAGACAAGAATGCCGAAGAACGTCCAAAGCACCAGCGACGGATAGGCCCAGAGATTCATCAAAAAAATGCTTAATGCTGATACGGCAGAACCACCGGATGCTGCACACTGACTATCGGTTGCCATCGATACGTCCCTGGTTTTTATGAATGTTGTTCGACTTTACTCAGAACAAAACGGTGAATGTCTCCAAGGGTGCGGATTTCACGAACCGCTTCTTCTTCACGAATTTTAAAATTGAAAGCACTCTCCAGAACAATCACCATATCGACCGTATCCAGGCTGTCCAGGCCCAGGTCTTCATAAAGATTCGCCTCGGGAATCATATCGGCACGTTCAAGCTCGAATTCTTCCGCAAGGCTTGAATCAATCAACTCAATCACTTCCTGCTCAGTCATCCTGATATCCTTTTAAGATTATTGTTGAATTTATTCCACCCATGGCAAAATTGTTTTTCAGAACAGTCTTGAGCGGCTGGGAATGATTTTTCTGAAAACAATTTATGCCGGCGCAGTTCACATCAACTTGCTCCAGGTTGCGGGTTGCGATCAATTCCTGATGCTGCAGCATGCCGATACTCCCTGCAAGTTCAATGGCTCCGCTGGCGGCCATGGTATGGCCAAGGTGCCCTTTCAGGCTGCTGACCGGAACCCTGTCGCCGAAAAACTGCCGGATCGCTTCCGCTTCGGCATTATCACCCTGAATAGTCCCAGTGGCATGCGCATTAACATAATCAATTTCCTCTGCGGAGCACCCGGCATCCTCCATGGCCAGGCGCATGCAGGTGACCATCGCTCCGACATCGGGATTGGCAATACTGGAAGTGTCGGAAGTGGTGGCAAAACCCACCACTTCTGCCAGAATCCGCGCCCCACGCTTCCGGGCGGACTCTTTATTTTCCAACAGCAGGACCCCGCTGCCTTCACCGCAAACCATGCCGTCCCGAAGGCTGTCAAAGGGCCGCGGCGCGGCATCGGGCTGCAGATTGAATTCGGTCGAAGCGGCATGCATAATATCAAAAGTTGCCACAGTCAAGGGATGAAATTCGTCGGCACCTCCACAGAGAATGGCCTCCTGACGCCCCATGGCAATCTGCTCATAAGCGTAACCAACCGCCTGACAACTTGTTGCACAAGCGGCGGAAGGAGCCAGGACCCGACCCGTGATTCCCAGCGATTGGGCAACATTTGCCGCACAGGAGTGGCCCATCATTCGAAAAAACAGCCCCGTTTTCATTCGTTCCAGGCTGTAATCACGAAAAAAATCTTTAAAAAAATCCTCACTGGTGGTGGTACTCCCCAGCGTCGAGCCAATAATGACCCCCAAAGCTCCCGAACCCAGCTGTCCTTCGGGATAGCCGGCCATTTCCAGGGCCTGTTGACTGGCCAAATAAGCAAAAACCGACATGGCCGACATGGAGCGACGAAATTTCCGGGGGATTTTTTTTTCGTCGACCCCGCTTACAACAGCCCCCAGGCGGGGCCGCAGACCGCCAATCTTCTCAAGACCGGGAATTATGCGAACTCCGGAACATCCGGCCTGCAAGCCTTCCATCAATTCAGGAAAACTATTTCCCAAAGGCGAAATGATGCCAATTCCGGATACGACAACTGAAGCTAACGGCATGTTCTTAATTCTCCACGCAAATGCTCGTGCCCGAGAATCGACCCGCAAGTCAGGTAGGCAGCCGTTATGGCACCCAAAAGGCCGGGTGCAGTGACTGCCTGGCCGGAAAGGAAAAGTCCGGGAAGACGGGTCGCCGGATGAGGATTATATTGCCCGAGCCAATGACCTGTACCATAAACAGCGCCTTCGTTTGCCCGGGAATATCGGCAGAAAGTCAGCGGAGTTCCCAGTTCGACCAGCTCAGGCTCCGAAATCTCCGGACAGCTCTTCTTTAACATCGTCAACAAGCGCTCGCCAATTTCCTTTTTCCAGGCAATATACCCCTCGGGACGGCCCGGCCCCGGCGCCTGCCAGCAGGACACTTCATCATAACGCGCCGGCACAATACAGACCACCCCGTTTATTCCACCACTACTGCCCTGGTCAGCGCCAGTCACATAAAAAGATCGTTCCTCCAGGGCCTGATCGGCAGAACCGTTGAAAATCCCCGGATGGGACTGGATAAACAGATTGCGTCCCCGCAAAAACTCGGACGTTCCCCGGGTGCGAAAAAACCCGATATATGCCGAAGAGGTCTGTCGTAAATTTATTAAGCGCTTGGAATAAGCCGGCCGGAAGGTGCCAGGGGGAAAAAGCTGGGGAAGCAGACCAGGATTCAAAGTGGCTACCACTTCCCCGGCCGGGAACTCCTCACCGGAAGTCAATCGCACCCCGGAGACGCCATGATTCCCGGTCAAAACACCGGCAACATCCTTGTTACAGAGAATTTCAACATCGGCCTCTGCCAGCAGATCCTGAAAAGCGTTTATTAAGCTGCGCCCGCCACCAACAATCCCATGAGCAGAATGATAGTAGGATCCTGCAACCACTGCATTGAAAGAAACCGAAACCGATTCCGGAGGCAGGCCATAAAGCAGGCTATGCATGGAAAGAATGCCCTGCAATTGCGGCCAGGGCTCAAATTCCCGCAGGCGTTCCTGCAGAGACATTCCGTGAACGACTTTTATGCCGAAATCGGCGAGATCAACGTCCAGATCAAGATAGGGGAAATTCCGCCATCGGGAAGAGACCTCCAGCAAAAAGGCAGAGATCTTTTCCCGGGCTTGCGGGAACCTGTCAGACAGGACCGTCTCGATATTAGCCAGGCCAACCGGCAGAAAAAAGTCCTGACCCGTTGCCGACAGCCGCAGGCCGTCAAAGCCATCCTGGGCAAATGGAAACAGGTTTAGCTTGCCCGCCAGGCCAAGATGGCGGAAAAACAGGTCTAAAGGGCCGTCATCACCCAAGCCGCCGGCATAATGGAATCCGCTGTCAAAATAAAGACCGTTCCTGTTGAAACCTCTGACCAAAGGAGCAACATGGGCGTTTTGCTCGAGGACAAGGACCTTCCTGCCGCTGCGGCCCAACAGCAGAGCGCAGGTCAGGCCTGAAAGACCGGCCCCGATGATAATCGAATCATATGACATTATTTTCAGGAAAAAGCCAGAATTAGGGTTGAATTGGTTCCACCGAATCCGGCCGAATTGCATAAGACCTTGCGCGGTGGGTGGGGAACCGTTTCTTTGATAATATTCAGACTGGCAGATTCTTCACTCGGATCAGAGAAATTAATATTGGGCGCAATGAATCCCTGCATGGCCATAATGCACGAATAAACCACCTGGGAAGCACCCGACATCCAGAGTTCATGGCCGGTCATCGACTTCAGTGAAGAGACCAAGGGCGTTTTCTTACCGAAAACCTCTTTAATATTAATAGCTTCAATAGCATCCCCGACCGGGGTGGAGGTGGCATGGGCACAAATGTAGTCAATTTCCCCGGCCTCCAGCCCACTCTGATCCAGCGAAGCCTGCATGGCACGGCAGAGACCGTCATCACTCGGCACGGAAAGATGAGCCCCATCGGAGGAGAAGCCGTAGCCCAGTACTTCGCCAAGAATTTTCGCACCACGCTGTTCAGCAAGATCAAAGCGCTCGAGAATAACGGCTGCAGCGCCGCCGCTCGGCACCAGGCCATCCCGCTCTTTATCAAAAGGACGACAGGCGCCGGCCGGATCATCCACCCGGGTGGAAAAAGCTCCCAGGCCGTCAAAACTACACATTGACTGCCAGGTGATCTCCTGAGCCCCTCCGCAGATGATACGTTCCTGCCGGCCCAGCCGAATTAAATCAGCAGCCTGTCCAACAGCATGGCCGCCGCTGGAACATGCCGAACTCAGCGTCCAACAAGCCCCTTTGGTTTTGAACAAGGTGCTCAGATTCATGGTGATTGAGGACGTCATCGAGCGGAAAACCTGGCCACTGCCAATTGCTTTGGTCTCTCCCCGCGCCAGCAAATCTTCGACCTGCTCAATAGCAGCAACGCAGCTGGAATCACATCCATAAATCACCCCGGTCTGCGAATTCTGGACGGCATCTTCGCCAAGACCTGACATTTCGAGGGCAGAACGGGCGGCAGCATAAGCCCATACCGCAAAATCGGGCATGGTTTTTCGGTGTTTGCGGGTAAGTATGGAATAATTGAAATTCTGAATGATCCCTGTCAACGGACTGCGAAAACCAAGCTTGACACGCTGAGAATCAGTCACTATTCCTGAACGGCCTTCGCGTAGAGCTTCTCCTACCGTTGCCAGATCATTTCCCAAACACGAGGTTATACCTACACCAGTAATAGCTACTCTATACAAACAGGACATCCTCTATCTAGGTATGAGTTCCACCATTTACAGCAAAAACCTGCCCGGTAATATAACCGGCACGCTCGGAACAAAGGAAACTGACAAGCCCTGAGACATCTTCAGGCTCACCTATGCGCCCCAAAGGAATCATGGGAAGTATCTGCTCCTTAGGTAAATCACGGGTCATCTCCGTGGCAATGAAACCGGGAGAAACGGCGTTGACCAGGATATTGCGCTTCGCGACTTCAACCGCCAGAGATCGGGTGGCACCAATCAACCCGGCCTTGGCTGCCGAATAATTAACCTGTCCGGCTATTCCTGTTTCACCCGAGGTGGAAACAATGTTGATGATACGCCCGCGCCGTTTTTTCATCATTCGGGCAAGAACCACTCTGGTCACATTGAAAAAACCGTTGAGATGAACAGAGAGCACGTCTTGCCAGTCCGCAGGACTCATCAACGCCAGAATACCGTCCCTGGCGAAGCCGGCATTGTTTACCAATACTTCCGGAACCTCTTTCTCCAACAACGGTTCGAGCACCTCCAGGACTGCGGCTCTGTCTGCGACATCAAAAGGAAGAAGGGTGCAGTCCCCACCGGCATGCCTGATTTCCCCGGCCACCGACTCCGCCTGTTCGTGATCACTCCGGTAATTTATCCAGATATGAAATCCGTCACCGGCAAGATCGCGTGCAATGGCAGCACCAATTCCTTTACTTGCCCCGGTCACTAAAGCTATCTTTTTTCCCTGCATGGAGTCCCGTCAAAATGGTCCGTGAAAATAACAGATTAAAAAAATACTTAATAATTGCCCGTAAAGTTTCGAATCAATTAACATTTCGGCTCGCCATACTATTACAGAAACCAATTCCTTTTCAAGGAAATTTGGAATTCATGCTGATTAAAGATGAAAGACTTTAGCCCGATTTTCAGACAGATAGAGGGAATAAATAAGGGGGTAAGCAGGAAATGGCCCCACGGCAAAGCCGGGCAGCAACTTTTGGTGCTAACAGGCATGCCGCAAGGCCTCACAATCAAATGGTAAGATCAGGATGTTTGCCACCATTTTGGAAGAAGCAGGAATATATATGATGGCAGGTATTTCTTTTAAAAGGTGATTCGCTGTAGTTGTTGAAATTTCCCTGAAATTCCGGCAGGCATCTTCAAGTCCATTGAGATTCAGGTAAGCAGATGGAACAGCCTGCCTTCATATTTGCAAATCCATACAATGTTTGTTATTCATAGGGTCAGAATGATTGACCGAGAGATTAAGCCATGCTCAAAAAATTTATAGGGCCTCATTTTGCTCAACAATTGGCTAATCAAGGCAACGTGATACACTTAGGGAGAAAAGCTTCCCCTTAGTTTCCCCAGACACAAACGGCGACAGCGGAGTATGCCTAATCATTCCCGCTACTTTTCATCCAACATCGCCAGAAACATCGAGATACCGCTGAGTTGCTGTTTTCAGGGCACTAATTCAGCGGTCCTGGCGTAAAATGTGATTTCCAGACTGTTCGCAATTGTGAAAATGACTGTCCCCCTCCAACAGATCATCAGACAAACCCTCCAAACCATTGAGAGTGATGCTGAGTGGCTGCTAACCGGGCCGGTCATCCGATCAAGAGAATGCGACATCTACCGCGCAACCTCCAGCACATCGGGGCTTACCTTGGCGGTAAAACATTTCACCGCAACCGGAAACCCCAAAGCCGCCCTCCAACAGTATAATGCCCTGCAAAACTATCAGAAAACCATGGCAGAAACCGAAACTTCCTGTAGAGTCCCAACCATTTTCGGCTACGACACCGAACATCGATTTCTTGTCATGGAATGGGTTGCGGGCCGAAGCTTGCATCGCCTCTTATGGACGCCGTTGCTCCGGAACGAACAAGTTGAAACAGCTCTGCACCGCACCGGCCACTGGTTGCGATGTTTTCATAAAGCCTCAAACATCAGTAGTAGTCCTGTCGTGTTTGCCCACTACCAAGAGATTGTCGAACAGAGGGTGGTTCGATCCCTGGGTGGGGCACAACCCGTCGGATCTGCTTTCCAGGGATTTGGGGAAGCATACAATGTCCTGCGGGATCTCCTCTCGTGTCTGCCACCGACCGATGCGCCCCATGCCGTACTGCATGGGGACTTCACCCCTTTCAATCTGCTGCTTGGCAACGACCAGACCACTGGTTTTGACATCTGGGCTCAGGTACGCAAGCCAGTGCAGGTTGACTTGGCACGAATGGTGACTTACCTGACGATTGCTTATCCGTTACTGACCCAACAACCGGTTTATGATGATCCAAATCGCTTTGCAAAACGGCTTCTCCCACTGCTTGAGGGATATGGCCAAGACCTGGTTCAGCCCGCCTCGCTTCACTTCAGGCTTTGCCTGCTGACAGAATATCTCAGGCGGTGGCTGGTGATTGGCAGCCGACCGCGCAGCCTCAAAGGCATCGTCACCAACACCTACCTGATTGCTCAGGTCAAAAAGCAAGTCCAGACTTTGATTTCAACTTTTTAAAAGAAGGCAGTTTGAAAAGATGATCAATGAGGGGAAGTGCAAACAACCCAGGCCATGAGACCAGATCAAGCTCGGACACAACCCAAACTAAAGCTCTATAAAGGAGCCTCGCAATAATATCTGTCAGCAGAGAAGCGTTGCGTAAATATTTCAGGGAAAAGCAGGTTCGGACATCTTTTCAATCATGACACGAGAGGACATCACAGCCGGACGATGAGGTATTTCGCTTAGACGTTTTGTCGCACTAACAATAGCTGTTTTTCGAAGTTTTGGCGCATAAAAGCTGCCGTTCAACAATACGTGATTGAACAGATAAAGACGAAAAGCCTGGAAGACTTTCCGGTCGGGGGGTTCCCCATGATACCAGAAATCATCCAATCCCCCCTGGAAAGTAAGCGAGGCAAAATCGTAGACCGCCCGACCCAACACAACGGTCGGTTTGGCATGGAATAGTGCCTGAGTCCCCACGGTGCTATTAACGAGCACAACACCTTGAGAGCCTCGAATTAATGTAGCCAAAGGCCCATAATGGAGGAAAATCACCCGGTGCTCTATACCCAGGGCGTGGGCCTGAATTGTAATCAGATTCTGGTAATTAACGGCACCATTGTCGAGGGGGTGGTTCTTGATGACAAGCCGGGTATTTTCGGGCGCAAAGTTGGCAAAGGAACGCAACACTTGAGAAATAAATTCCGCTACACTTGTAAAAGGGGAATGACATTGAATCTGGGCATCACTGTCCAATTGCAGACAAACCAAGTAATAGGGAGGATTCCCCTGCTGTAAATCCCGGCAATTTTTCAAGGCCTGATGTTTGCGCACTGGGTGACAGAGGAAACGTTTCAGCCACAAACGGCTTTCATGGACCGGATGCAAAGGCCGATGGCGCAAGTAATGGTGGAATCTTTCATGATGGCGAATTTTTCCGGCATAATAACGCAGACAATAGCCCACCTGCCAGCGCATGGCAGGACCGACCGGAGAAAACGCCGGCTCACTCAGATTCTTGGCGACATCTAAATAAAAGGCAGCGGTCTTGGGAAGCTCGGAATGACCATTAACGCCGTTGGCCTGAAGGGTGATCCAGTGCGGACGCAGGTAGCCCTCCTCAAACACGTGGATGCGAACCCCAGCCAGACGGGCCTCGACCATGGCCTTGGTATGCTGGCACCGACAATCCCCGTAAACCACCAGGTCGGATATTTCCTGTTCCGCTAATAATTTGCGGCAAAACCCCGGCCATGCGGATATCGGCTCAAGAAAATCAACGCTGTTTTGGTCAGACCAATCAGAAACGTCACCACCGTGAAAGTTGACACGGCGGACCCGATGTCCCTGGCCTGCCAGGAAGCTGCCCAATTGACGGAAAAAAGGACCATGCGGCCCCTGAAGAAAGAGAAATGAGCGCTTCATGTTGTAAGCCCCTTGAGTTTAATCAGGAAAGCCAGATACTCCCTGATTCCGACAAAACACATTTTTGGGAGGTTGATCTCAAAATAACTTTTTTATGCCACTTCTTTAACCCTTTAAACGTTGGAAAAAACGGATCACACGCGTTTTAAATGGAGGACACTGAACTGCTTTTTTGGGTGCTGCGAGGCGTTCAAGCAGATGTTCAGGAGAGCAGACTTGCCGGGTTTTTGGATCCACATACACCGGGTAAAGAATCAAGGCACCGGCTACCAACTGTTCCAGGGTCAAAGCCCGCTTTCGCCGGGGAAGAGGAATAACGTCTTCCGTCAGCCCCCAGCCGGCATAAAAGGGACATCCATAGTTTACCACACGAATACCACGCAACAAGGCCTCAAACCCGGTTAAAGAAGTCAGAGTGTGAACCTCATCCACCTGCTCCAGCAAGCGGTGCATGGCGGCGTTCGTGACTACGGCATCGCAGTAACACAAGGCTTCCGACTCGGCGACCGTTCCGCGACGGTTCCCAGCCACGACATCGGGATGTGGTTTGAAAAGGATGAATGCCTCCGGACGTCTCTCACGGACTCGGCGCAACAACTCTAAATTATTGCGAATTTCTGGAGAACCCCGCAGAATAGAAGCATCATCCTCGACCTGACCCGGCACCAATATGGTGACTTTTTCACGGGGCTTTTTAAAATCAAAATCCCCATAACTGATATTATACTTGGTAATGCCCCGCTCGAGAATAGTTTTTTTTAATATTTTTGCCCTAACCAACAATCCTGCCGGAAAATCCGTTTCATTTAACAGGTTTTCCAAACGGCTGGGGCGTGTGGCATCGTAATAAATCCCCTCGTCATCGAGCACCAGGGACCAGGGTCGTGCCAGATCGGAACCCAAGCCCGAGGAACGTAAAAAAGCGTCTTCCACACGCACCATTTTCACTCCTGAAACATTGGCACGAGCCCGCAACACTTGCGTTTCTTTTGAAGCCCACAGTGTCCAACTGGCATTC
Organism: Deltaproteobacteria bacterium; assembly: GCA_016934985.1. Lineage (GTDB taxonomy): Bacteria > Desulfobacterota > Desulfuromonadia > Desulfuromonadales > JAAYDE01 > JAFGRU01. Next base: position 38,546 of record JAFGRU010000027.1, on the reverse strand, counting down.
AAAGTGATGGCTTTTTCTATGGCCTTCTCAGGCGGCCGGACAAAAACCACGCCTTTCCTGTTAGCGGCAACGAACCTGGGCAAAAAACTTCTTTTCCACAACGACATTCCACTGCATACGGTTTTTCCGTAGGTCCGCAAATACTGGCGGCGTCGGTCTGAAAGCAGGGCAATGATTACTTCAATCCCGCAGGGTTCTCCTCTAACGGGGTCTACATAACGTGCATACTTCAAATAGGCAGCGGCCACCAGTTCATCCAACGACCGACGCCGACTCCGACGGCAACACTTTTGTTCATCCTCGGTCAATCCCCACCCGGCATAAAAAGGCACTCCGAAACAACGCACCTTTTTGTCGGCAAGAAGTGCCTCAAAACCGAGTTGGCTGGTAGCTGTATATACAGATGAAACACCCTTCAACACTGACCAGGGATTGATGTTGTCCGTTAACACTGATAACCGCGAATGATCCGGAATTTTCCCGTAATAACCCGGACGGTGACCTGAAACAACCTCGGGATGAGTTTTGATCACCACCTGAGCTTGGGGATTCTCTTCCAAAGCCGCCTCGAACATCTGCTGAAAGGATTTCTCGTCAGCCAACCCGCCACCTACCGAGGCATCATCCCAGGTCTGGTCCACAACCAGCACCCTCTCCCGGTCCGAATCTTCCCAAACGTTTAGATCTGGAGCATGGTTGTATTTACTCAAACGCTCATCCACCAGCCAGCGCCGTACAAAAGCAGCTCGTTCCAATAATTCCGATGTTTCCCAGCCCTTATGCTGAAGGAAATTTTCCAGCAGGGATGGCTGACGCGCATCGTAATAGATGCCGACAGGATCGACCACCAGGCTCAAGGCCGGTTCACCATCACGCCCCAGGCGCACCGAGCGCAGAAAACCATCCTCTAACGCCAAATATGGAAGCCCTTCCTTTTCAGCAAAAGCCCTGGCTTTATCAGCGCTGGGCTTATGCCCCCAACCCAGCACAGCGTCAAAGGAGCCCCTGGACCAAGGCAGCTTAAACCGGATGTCCTGACATTCAGGCAAAAATTTAGCCAAATGAGGAATGTCGAAAAAGCCTTTGGAGAAAAAAACAGCTTTTCTCCAGCTGCTAGGTTTATATTTGTCTAAGGTCGTCAAAAGTGACCCCTCACCTTTCAGATGGAATTTTTTTGCTTAAAACAGGTCAGAACCAATCGGAATATCCAAAACGCTTGAAGGCCGGATCACCAAATTTGCAGCTCCTCCGATTGCCACAGTTCAAGAAGTTCCTGTTCCTTGCCCCAATTATGTCGCGGCGAAGGGCGACTTTCAGGATCGGCATGATGATAAACTTCTTTTTGGCCATTTTGGCCAAATCCGATAACGTTGATATTATTCCAATTTCCTAATAATTCTTTTAACCATGCCAGAAAAAGAATGCCAGCACTTGGCGGCGCGCAGGTAGTAGTCACAAGCTTGCGCCACACAACCAGGGGAACCGTCAGAACCGGCAGACCTGCCTCCAGACGGCTTTGGTACAACGCCCACGAACGTTTTCGATAACGGACATCCGGCCCGGAAACGATGACCCAGGGAATCGCAGGAGGCACCTGGCCTGTGAAATCGGGTGCTCCCACCCAAACATCGAAACGCTCCCCGATATCTTCCTTACGACTGACAGAACTCCGATGATTATTAAAACGCACGACCACATTACAATCGTCAATCCGACTTCCCTGGCCGTCCCCAATCAGGCGCCCGGAGTTGCCGACCACGCATATTCCCCCGTTCTGTTTCGAGCAGAGATAGTCGGCAAAGGCCCGGCGCCAATTCCCCTGCGAAACCTCCACAGAGGCAAGCCAATTATTTTTATCAGCGGTCTGATGACGGCTTATAAGGGCGGCAAGCGAGGGTAGCCTGTGACCATCCTTCCGAACAAAAGACGGCGGGACATGTTCAAGTCCATTAGGGCTGCACTCGGCCAACAAAGCCAGAGCAAGAGGCCTTTGCCGCACGCCAAGCCTTTTTAAACGTTGAATCAGGATGGGTGTCCAACGAGGCTGCAGGGGGTAACCGAGATCGCGCCGAAATAAAAGATAGGCCAAAAGAATCCGTGGAGAAAGGCTACGCCTACGAGCCCGACTGAAACAGGCCAGGGTCGTTCTGTCGTAAAGCCCTTTTTTTCGCCTCCAAAGGGCTATGGCGACCAGCACCGACCCTGGAAGGCATTTCAACACGAACGGGGAACTGCTTTGCCTTGAGTTGACTGTAGAATTTTTATTTCTCTTTCTGGCAGTCATAGGATTCCCTTGCGACGTTCCACTGCTATTTGAACCAAGTGCTCGGCATGGCCCACAATATCCGATCTCTTCATTACCCGCGCCCTCAGTCCGCTTGTGGCCTCACGGTAACAGGAAGTATCCAGAAAAGCCTCCAGGTAATTCACCCAGGCAGCCGGCTCATTTGCCAGTGAAGCCCCTGCTCCCTCAAAACGACTCGCGTCGGGCGTCGGCGAACAGATAGTTGGGACATTCCAATAACCGGCCTCCATGATTTTCAGTGCCGACTTACAACGGTTAAAAGGGGTTGGCTCCAAAGGTGCCAGATTAACCCAGGCATCCCTGAACAATTCGGCAAAAGATGAGAAAGGGACTTTTTCCCTGTATAGCACCTGTTCCGGTAGGGCCTCAATTGCGAACTTCAAAGGTCCGGTTATCTGTAAACGGGCCTCGGGGTGACGCCTCAAAAATTGCGATAATGCATCTGAAATACCGGAAAAATCCTGATCATGACTGCGTGTGCCAGGGAAATAGGTAATGACCGGCGGAGAGGAATCATGGGGTTCAGGCACTGGTTTTTTCAGCCAGGAAAAATGAATCGCATTGTGTATTACCTCAATGCGTTGTGACGGGAACAATTTTCGGGCATGCTCCGCCAGGGGCTCTGTGGACACGGTGATTATGGTAAACCTCGCCAAGGCTTTCCTGTGGGCAACGTATTGTTTGGTGGTTTTGCCAAGAGGTACCAAGCCATTTTTCACACCGGGGCTGAATTTCGCATACTTGTCATCAAAAACCAGGTCATCCACATCAGCGATAGCAACGGTTCCGGACCGTCTCAGCCGGGCAAGAATCAGGCAGAGTCGCCAGTTCCAGCGCGGACGATGAAAAATCACCACATCGAATTTTTGATTAGAAGGGAAAGTGCTTAAATGGACTAATTCAGGCTGATGCCCTGCAGCCTGCAATGCAAGAGATAGATTCTCGCAACGGTAAATAAATGAGGGGTCCTGGCGAAATCGTTCAGCTTTCCGATTGCACGCCACAAAAGCTATATTCAATGCCAGATTCTCCAGGTTTCCTTTGAAGCAATCGTTTCTGCCGTCCAGACTCAGTCGTTATTCTCATTATCCAACATCTTGACTAGATTCCGGGTAAACGGAAGGGGACCAAACAGCCGGTCAGTACTGTTGCCGACAAAAAGCTGAAAATCTTCGCGCAGTTGACCAATAGACTTTAGTTCAGGGGTCTCAATCCGCAGAGAAAAACCCAGAAGATCATGATTGAGGCCGAAATGTTTTTGAACATCAGATCGACCCTTTTTGATGAGTCCCTCTGGCGAAATACGTCGCTTCCCCAAACGAACTTCCAGCACCTTGGGAAATTCCCCCGACCCGTCCATGGCCCAACCAACAACGTTCAACCAGCCTTCGTTGAGGGAAAAACGTTCAACAAACCCCACGGCACCTTTAACGCCGATGATAAGTCCGGATGGCACAGCACTTTCCCCCAATGATTTGAAATACCCCTCCGCCCTTTTGCCACTCACACATGCCGCTTCTGGTGCAAGGTTCATTTTATCCCATTGCAAAAATACCGGGAAATATCCCTTGACCTTCATGGCTGCAGCAATCTTTTGATGAAAATCGGCAGGGATATAGGCATCAAGCGCAAAATCCTCGTAACCAGCAGCATCCAGGAACAAAGCAAACAAGTTCCCTTCAAGGCCCTTCTTGAAAATCCGCACGGTCACCTGGTCAATGGTGGTTCTGGAGAAATATTTTTTTAACAGGCGCTCCAAAGCCGGCGTTGCAGCGAGTTTCCCTTGAAAAATCTGCAGCAGTATCTGATCACCGGAAATCAAAGGGATACCAGCCTTTTGGAAAAGCAGCCGACCAATGGTCGATTTGCCATAGGCAGGCGGCTCCAATAAAAGGTAGGCAAAGGGTTTGCGCCGTTTAACATGAAAGACATGGCGTGGGACCGGATCACCCGCCTGAAGGACGCTCGGGCCGATATGCTTCCAGGCGTAATCGGCAAAAATTTCCCGCAACTTGGGCATGGCAGGGAAATATCGTTCGTCGATACCGCGTTCGACTTTTATCCATTCGTTCTTGCCTGAAGGGGCAACCCCTATTTCCATCACCAAGGTGCCGTCAGGCGAGAGTGCCTCCATTAGACGGTGAATTAAACCCGGCTGATCGTCGGCATAGTGAAGAGACGAAGCCAGGAGAATAACGTCAAAAGGGCCTTGGGGCAACTGGTCCCAACTCTGCTGCAAAAATTCACAATCGGGAAAACGCTGCCGTGCCCTTTCAAGAAAGAGATTCGACTGATCGAGGCCAACAACGCGGCCCGCCCCGTCGAACCTGGCATAACCGCAGAAAAAACCTTCGTTGCAACCCACATCCAGAAAGCTCTGGCCGTTGAGGGACGGCAGGCGCAAGGCCTTAAGTTTTTCAAGACTGGCGGAATCTCCGTTGACACCTGGAAACGACTGATATTGGGCCATGTTCTTAACAATCACTCAAAAAGCAGAAAATAAGAGGCTTAATTCAAAACATCCAATAATACATCAAGAGAAAAATCCTCCCGAACACGGCTTAAATGTGGACTGTACATGGGATCACGATCCAGCAAAGAACCCCATTTCCGGCGCATAAAATCAACCTCAGAGTGGAAGCGGACCTGCTTAGCCGGCGTATCTTCAAAACCGCGGGACTGTGACTCGTAGTGATTAAGTTCAGCATAGGGAGTCCAGAGATTGCGCAACCCAGCCTCTCGAACCTTCAGACAAAAATCCACATCATTGAAGGCAACGGTAAGGTTTTCTTCATCAAAACCGCCAACAGCCAGGTAGACCTCCTTGCGCACCACAAGACAGGCTCCGGTCACAGCCGATAGGTTTTGGACCAGCTTCAAACGGCCGAAATAGCCGTGTTCATGATTGCCAAAATATTTATGGGAATGCCCGGCAACCCCGCCGATTCCTAGAATGACTCCAGCGTGCTGCAGAGTACCGTCAGCAAAGTAAAGCTTGGCGCCGACACAACCGATCTCTGGCCGCACAGCATGCCTCACCATCTCCGTCAGCCAGCCGGGCGAAATAACTTCGATATCGTTGTTTATCAGGCCTATAATTTCTCCTTCAGCCTGCTGTACCCCAAAATTATTTATAGCCGAGAAATTAAAAGGATGATGCCAACCGATGACACTTACTCTGGAGTCCTCTTTTAGAATTTTGTCGAAAAAGGCAAGCGTTGCAGCCTCTGAACTTCCATTGTCCAGAATGAGAATTTCGAAATTCGGATAATCCGTTTGGGCGAGGATGCTCCCGACACAATTCTTTAAAAGCTCAGCCCGGTCGCGGGTCGGGATCAGCAAGCTGACCAGAGGGGCAGGATCAGGCAGGGGATAACGCACCCGGTAGGTATTTGGCAACAGCCCGCCTTCGACGGCAACCCTGGGAGCTGTGGAAAAATAGTCCCGCAGCGCCTTCAAACCCGCCTCCATGGTGTAGCCTTTTTCTTTCGCCGACAGGGCGGTTGACCCGGAGGCCACACGCCAATGATAGAGCACCCGGGGGACATGAACAATTTCATCCCCAGTTAAATGCGCCAGGCAGCGCAAAAGCAGATCCTGATCCTGGCTGCCTTCCACCCCGCTTCTGAAACCACCGACTTCTGTCACTAATTTCCGTTGGTAGAGAGCCAGGTGCCCTACGTAGTTCTGCGACATAAACAGGTCCGGGTTCCAGTCCGGTTTGAACAGCGGGTCGAAACGCCGCCCCTCCTCGTCGATTTTGTCCTCATCGCTGTAAATCACGCGGGCAGCAGGGTAATCGCGCACGCCCATCACCATGAAAAACAAAGCATGTTCGGCCAACTCATCATCATGGTCGAGAAAGGCGACCCATTCTCCGTCGGCGAGGCTTAAGGCCGTGTTGCTGGCTTCGGAAATATGGCCACACTGCTTGCGAAAAGCCACACGGATACGCTCATCCGAAGCGGCATACTCATTTAATAAGTTTTCAACATGGACTACAGCAGAAGCATCATCCGCGATACACAGTTGCCAGTTCGGGTAGCTTTGCCGCAATACGGATTCGATAGCTCGCCTTAAAAATTCCTCGGGTGCATTGCTGACGGGCATCACTATGGAAATCGTGGGTTTGTCTTTAATGGTTTCAAACTCGGCCTGGACCGTTTGCTCATCCGGCAGGTCGGGCGCCTCGACCAAGGTTATCCAGGTTTTATAGCTGGAAGGACAGTTGACCGAGGTCTCAATAAAAGTTTTGTCGTAACATTTTTGCAAAAATTCTTCTGTCGGCAGTCCTGCGGCCTTAGCCTGCTGTTTTATCTTTTGCCAGACGGCGAAGTTTGAGAGCTCATGGTAAGCCCCAATCCGGTTACGCAAACGCCGCAACATGCGGCTGCGGGCAAAAAAACCGGGAACAGGAACAAAACGGAGGTGTTCGACCTCGATTTCAACATCTGAGCCATCCTTGACCCCAAGAGACTCTGTACAAGGTGAAGAAGTCAGACGAAAAAGGCGTTTACTCATCCTTCCACTTAGAAAGGGCAAGGTCAGGGTATTAATAACACCAGCGCCATGGTCAAAAATAAGGCAGGCAATTCCTCGGGCGAAAGCGCTTCTTAGCTTCAACTCAACCATATACCAACCGGGCGCCAAATCAATATGGGAGATCTCAAAAATACAATTGTTTACCCCATTCGCAGGCTCCGCTCCTGGTTTTTCTTTAGATATCGGTGACATTCGATTAACAAACGCCCAGTTAGCCCCACACAGAATGGAAGGCAACCAACCACCTGCTTTCAGTTGGACAATTTTGGAGTTTATTTTTCTTTTAATTGAAAAACTCACAAACCTCGGCCCTTAAGGTGAGAAAACTAATGAGTCACACCAAACAAGAAGAGCTATTTCCTGGTTCATTTTTGTCTGGGACGCTGAGCAATCAACACACAATCTTGCCATTGTATATCCATCTCTGGATATTCTTCCGCATCCCATTGAGCGTATACCTCCAGAACCGTTAACCCCGCGTATTTTGCCAAGGCGCGAAGTCCATCAGGATAAAATCGCCAACAATCCATAGGATAACGATGCTCGGGACCTGAAGAAGGGGCAATTAGGCAACAAAGCCCGCCTGGTTTCATAATTCGACGAATTTCAAGTATTGTTATCCAAAAAAACTCAATATGTTCAAAAGCTTGCCCTGAAACTACTACATCAAAACTTTCCTTCTCAAGCTCATCCCAAGCATACTGCTTTTTGAGAACGACATCGACATTCCGGCCAGGGATTAAATCAACACCAACATATTGCCAAGAAGGGAAGTTAAAAAGTGGGCGATAGCAACCATTAACATCTTGGCTACCAATATCAGCAACTCTAAAAGGATCATCCTTCTTTGAAGCTAGATAATCCTTAACAAAGCGCTCCATATTTAGGAAGGAACTCTTATGCACAGCACAAAATCACTTATCAAAAAATTCTCCTTAGATACCCATGGGGGTTCCAGGTCACTAAGAAGTCTTCCTTTTGGGAATCAATGATAAAATTTGGAGTTTCTTTAATAAAGGCTTCTGTTGCTTCATAAGGCCCGGGTTTGGGGCCGGTATTCAACCCATGGTGACAAATTCCATCTTCAACAATGAAGTAACCGCCGACAGGAATAAATGTTGAGTATTTCTGAAGAACGTTTAGAGTATTTTCAAAGGTATGCGAACTATCCTCAATTACCAATACATTTCCACCTTCCGGAATCAAACCTTTTATTTCATCAACTAAAGAACAGGCGTCCCCTTCTACCAAATTGATTCGTGGATGTCCCCAAACTCTCTCTGACACATCAGCTAAAGATATATCAATCCCAATGACCTTTCCTTTTCCAATTAATTCACAAAGTTGCCCAAGGGCAAGAGTACTACCACCAAAGCGAACACCAATTTCAATGATAAAATCAGGTTGTTGCTGATACAAGATTTCTTGATAAACCCAAAAATCAAAAGGATTTTTTAAAGTTTTCACACCAAACCAAGTTGTATTTTCCATAATCCTGGCTTGAATGATGGGCAAAATACTACTCAACTTTTCTTCTAAAAAATCTTTCATCTCAAGCAAAATTCCTCAGCAACAAATTACCCCCTCGATCACTACCAAAAAAATTCTAAAGTCTCTATAAAAATCCATCTTCCAAATATTATTGGCGAAAATTCTTGAATAACGACCCTTTTAAAGGGAAAAGCAAAAACTAGGCGCAACCTTACTTACTGCAAAAACATCTTGCCTTCCTCCCCATAGGCCTTCACTCATAAGGATGAGTTTAAGATCCGCTTGTTTCTCAACCCAATCAATCAACCAAGACGGTTTATTTACAGAAAATCCATATTTATTATTTGAATAATCACCATAGCCATAACCATTTTTCGAAGCATCAGCAATAACCCGATCAGTTTCCTCAGTTTTTAATCCTGAAGCAGATCCGTTGTATAATTGATTAATCCGCCCTCTTCCATGTGTTGTTGCAACAAAAACTCCACCAAGCTTTATCCAACTTGACATGCAACTTAGTAATTGCAAAGCTCTCTCTTCCGAAAGATGGGTCAACAATGAACCACACCACACTAAATCCATTTTTTGACTTAAAACAACGGACTCAAAGTCCACATGAGGTTCTACCTCTATACAGCCAAATTTGCCGACGCACCAATCCATCTCTTGTTTTGATAAGTCAGATACATAAATACTGGCATTTGGCCATCGGGCTCGCAGCCACCTCGTTACACGACCAGCGCCACAGGGGAAATCGAAAATGCATTTTGGGTCCCCCCGTCTTCCAGATAGCTCTAGTGACTTTTCAATTATCTCCAAGGCATTATTTCCAACTCTAAAATATTGGTCGTATGCTCCTGCAACCGCCATGGCATCTTTGTCAAAAATTTCTTTGCAAGGATTTTGCATAATGCATCCCCGTTTTTTTATTAGAAAAACCCTTAAATAGCCGTATATATCAATTTAATAGTTATTCTTCCCCGCACAGTGGCAAGTCTCAGAATTTTCCTAAGGCGGGGGCTTGCGTCTTGCTCTTGCGCTCAGCAGTACTCGAAAAGTCAGCGGCCATTCTGTCGATGGCCTGCAGTTTCCAGTTGTTAATCATGCTGGGATCTAATTCTAGCGACTGGCCACCTCATTGATCGTCTGGTCACACTTGGCGCGCTCAGCATAGGAGATTCCTTCTTTTCTCAAAACTTATCACTGGTATTGCCATTGTTAATAGCACTGAAATGCCAATGCGTTATTCCTTTAGTTAAGGTCTTTCATAGAGAAAATGTTGCTGCTATTACAATTAAATTCTTTTGTTGGGCACCACAATGTACTGGAACTGTCAAGCCACCAAAACCGAAACTCCATTTATATGATAGCAAATTTTCACTTATTAAAATCTATAAGACTATAATATACTTTTAAAAAACAGAGACTAGTTTATTTCGTAAATTAAAAAAGTATCAATATGGCTAACAATATCTTTTCCTATAAAATCTAAAAAAATATTTTTTTTAATTTCTTCATTTCCCAAAAGAAAAAATAATAAGTTTTCTCCAGGATTAACCTTTTGATTCAAAATATGATCTCCTATTATATGTTTTTCCTCTTTTAAGCAATATGCTACCCTAACTTGTAAGGGGTGTAACGAGGAAAGTTTTATTTTTAGAGCAAAATGTCGCAAATCATCTGGTAAATAAAAAACGTAACTATCTCCATTTTTATCCAAATTGCGATCAAAACCTTTACCCACCCACTTTGTTTTCCCCTTACCTGTACATCTAGTCAAAAAAACAGCTTTTGATTGATGACCTTTATTTTCATAGGAAGCTTTAATAGATTTAACATCATGGTATCCAAGCCAGGGCAAACGACGGAAACAAACCGGATGTTTCTCAGGCAGACTTGCCCCCTTTTGCTGAAAACACAGTGCATATGCAAGAAGCCTGAACCACGTTGAAAAAGAATTGCTTTCTATATTATCACAAGAGCAAATTTCAAGGCCGGTATGATAAAATCCATTTCCTGGCACCCGGTTATTCCCCTTTCGACGCTCTTTTACATTTGCAAAACCACCATCATCATTTAGAAGGGTCAATAACGCCAGCCTAGCCCTGTCAAAAGCTTTTTCTACATCAGATAAACGATAATCAGTTATCAAGGATGCCTTGGCAAGAAGATCAAGAGCATCGTAGTCCAAGCAAGTCTGCCCAACATCGCCATTTCGAGAGAAAAGGCCATCATCACGTTGAAGTTCAAGGCAGGAGTCAATTATACGCTCTAAAAAAAGCAAGGGACGATTACGATATGAATAAAAAAAGGTGTAATGAAAAGTGGCAGCCATAGCAACTGAGAGCCCCACTGAAACGGGTCCAGCCCAGAGCCCTGTCTCAGGGCTCTGGTTCTCATCCATCCAGTCTAAACCGACATCAATAAGCCTAAGCAAATCCTTTCGGCCATGCCTCTCCACCTCATGGGCAAACTGCGCCATCCAGAACATGACTCGGTTTGAATTAAGATGGGGATCATGCCAATCGTACGAGTTGAACTCTGTCCGCAGCCCTTTCTCTGTAAGTACTTCTTTTGAGAAAACCCTCCGGGGAGGTGGCGGCGCTCCAATGGCATCAAGAGCATTTTGTACAAAACAGGTAGTTTCCCCATCAAAATAGGACTCATCATGCTGTTTTGTTGCAATACTTGAAGGTTCAAACAACGGATCTCGAAAGCTGCCATCTTCACGACAGCCACGCATCAAAAAGCCCGCTGCAGCACTTTTCTCCTTTTCTGAGAGAAGATCAAGAGCACCCAAAAATTCCAAAGCATGGACAGCATAAGCAGTGCCCATCAGAGTAGGTTTGTTTCCTTTCGCAAAAACAAACCCACCACTTTCTGCATCCCGCAGTTGAACCACATATTGGGCGGCCCTAGCGATAAGAAATGGGTCAAGAGTCATGTTGTCTAGCTGGCACGTACATTTGGGTCCCATATTTGGCGCCTCTAATTACCTTTTTCTTTATCGGCCGGAAGCCGTACCGCAACGGGGCCACCCATCTGGTAGAGTTTCCGAAGCAAATTTAAAAGGTCATCCTCATTGGCACCATTATTGTCAAGGTGCCGTTGCAAACTGCGGCGGAAACAAAAAAGGGCATCTTCCTTCTGCTCATCTGTAAGCCCCACTGTTTTTTCAATCATTTCAATAATTCTCAGATGCTCAACAACACGACTAAGGTCATGACTATGACTGTCCCTAACAGTATCTTGACTAAAACGAAAAAAATTCATTGGCTTTGCACAAAAGTAAATATTTGAATTCATCAATAACTTTACCCAGATACACCAATCCCCACACACTTTGTAGGAGGTTACTTCATCCCAATCAATAAGCTCCATTAAATGGCGGTGGAAAAGAATACCACTGGCATTCGGCAAACAGTTTATTCGGCGCATGTAACGACGGACAAACTCCGGCCCTTCCATCAGGAAGTCGTTACGCCAAAGACACTTGTCAAGACCTTCCAAAATATTTAGATGGTTACCAAAAATATGCCCCTTTTCGTTGACAAAATTCGATTGGCAATAGGCGACTCCAACATTAAAAGGGCTGCAAAGGTGGGGAATTAGCTTCGAAAGAAATTCTGTATCGCAGTAATCATCACACTCAGCAACCCAAATAACGTCCCCCTTGGCGCTCGCAATCCCTTTTTGCCATTGTTTGAAAACATTGCCGCTGTTTTCTTCGTTGAAAATCAGTTGAACATTATTATATCGGTCGGCATACCGCTCCAAAATTGTTCTGCTTTCATCATTTGAAGCATCATCCAGCAATATGACTTCAAAATTTCGATAAGTCTGTTTGAAAAGGCTGTCAAGCCGGGTCGGGAGATAGCGTTCTTTGTTAAAATTGGGCGCAATAATGCTGACTAAAGGATCAGTTGGGCCAGAAAGAATTACTGGAGCACCAAGTTCTGAGGATTTCCCCTGACTATCCGTCTCAACCTTTTTTCTTAGTTCCGCATGACTTTGTCTGAGATTTCTGACGTGTCGCGCGGAAATAAAATCAAGAATCTCCTCATGAAACATTCGAGTATGGGTAACCATTGAACCTGGGAGCACCCTATACTCAAAGCCAATTTCTTTTAAATGATAAAATTTCCAATATTTGAGCGAACCAACAGCTGTCCAAAACTCCCAATCCTGGTACCCGATCATCTGTTCCTGATAGCCGCCCACCTGTTCCCAAACTTCTCGTCGAAATACGGCGCATGCATCAATTTGGTTTTGAATAAATTGTTGGGCAAAATGGTGCCTATTAAGTTTTCCTCGAAAACTTTTCTCGCCAAAGAACTGAACATCGCTGAAAACAACGCCAGTTTCAGGGTCAGTATCAAAAATTTCAATCGACCGATAAAAGTAAACAGGGCGAATTTTGTTATCAGCGTCGACTGGCAGGATGTAACGCCCCCTGGCTTGCATTATGCCATTGTTTCTCGCGGAACCTAACCCCTGATTCTTTTGGCGAATAAGCCTAACACCTTCATCACGCAACCTATTGAGGACTTCGATACAACCCAAATCGGTTGAACCATCATCCACTACGATGATCTCATATTGCTCAACCTCTTTTATTTTCCTAACACTATCAACAGCCTCAATAACAAAAGCTCCATGATTGAAACAAGGAATAACAAAGCTGAATAAAGGTCCGCTAAATATTTCTTTTGGGCAAATTTTAAGAGAAATTGACCGAATGGCTATGGGATCGAAAAATCCCTTAAATAACAAACGTTGTGCACCGACTAGATATGTTGTGCCAAAATCAAACTGAAGAGTATTTTTCCCGATTGAAAATTTACGTTCTTGTTGTTTTTCAGCGTTGTACTGTTGATCACTTTCCGTTACAAACTGAAGTTGCAGTTTACCTGATGTTTTGCTCTCCAGTTCAACTTCAATGTTAAGCACATGATTTTTAGGGTAGCTCCCTCCAGGAATTTCCAAAAAACCCTCGTTTGAAAGGGGTATAAGCTCAAGAGCTGAGAAATTACCAGATTCTGCATTTTGAACAGGTCGCTGTGAGATCCCATGAAAACGGTTTATCCCTTTAAATTTGTTATCAGGGCCAAATTGGCGAAATAAAATTGGAGTTTCAGTTAAAAGGAATTCCCTCGCAGCAAAAACATTCGCCCGAAGGGGCGTTGACGACTCAATGTCAGATATTGCGGCGCTCTTTCCAGAGCCCCCAAAATCGTTAAAATTATTAGTGGGGGAACTTTGTCCGTTCTCAAGGAAATGAGTAAGGGGGCAGATATTTTTTGACACAAGTTCAGGATGAGCATTGGTGTAGGCTATTGTGCTAAAAAGCGGCGAGGGGTCACGTCCCTCTTTCCAACCTTTTGAATAATAGTGGATAACGGGATTAATTCCAGCGCTAGCCACATCCATATTCCTAGAGATGTACCACCGAGTGTCGAAAAAAGCATTTGGGTTGCGACCTTCCAACACACCATAAACGCCATAATGATCAACCGCATCTATGGGTGCATTAGCAACATCCTGATAAGTAGCCAAGTACCAATCACAATCCACCAAACGGGTTTGTCTAAGCTGAGAAACAATTTGTTTGCGCCATTTTTTTTTGTTTTCGAATCTCCATTTGCGTTTGCTTGGACCGTACTTCTTTTTAAAAGTACTTAAAGATTTTTCAAAAATAGTTCCCTGACTTTTTTTAAACTCAGCTAAACGAAGCTTAAGCGTACGAATCTCTGAATTTCGACTAACCAAATTTGCTTGAATAGCTTCTATACTCTGTTTCACCCTCAACTGATCTGCATAAGATTCTTCAAGTTTATCTATATACGCATGCAATTCCCGATCAGATACCTTTGCCCCATTTTGTAAAGAATCGTCTACCACAAAAGCCCACATAGTCTCTTCAATATCATTTGATTTTTCAGCGTTACCCCTTTTCCCAACATCCTCACGTGACAAAATATAGTGAACTAGTGGATTAATTTTTTTTTCAATAACATCAGGATTATTTTGGGTATACCTATTCGTATTAAAAGAAGCGCTGGGGTTACGTCCCAGTTGTTCCCCAAATTGAAGATAGTGTTGAATAGGGTCCATTCTGATATCCAGCACATCCGGGTACTCCTTAAGGTACCAATCCTTATCAAACAACCCTGAACCCTCAATTAATTTTTTTTTATCAATAAAATCAAACATGTCTAAAGCCAAATTAGTATTATAGGGGAGCTCCCGTTTTATTCTGGAAAAGAAGTCCTTTTAATATTTCCAAATACTATGTAATGATAAAATGGATTATAAGCTTGCTTTAAATTTGGGTTTTCTCTTAAATATCTCTTTGTATCAAAATTTGGGCTTGGATTTCGACCTTCTTCTGCACCAAATTGAAAATAATGTTCTATTGGGTCCGCGCCATTTTTAGCAACATCCGGATATTGTTGCAGATACCATGCAGCATCAAACAGTCCTGAATTTTTAACAACATCCCTCTGTTTATTCAGCGCTTTCCTCTTTAAATTTCCACTACCAAACGGCTTAGCAAGTACCCTAATCGGTTTTGTCACTCGCCAAGAAAAAGTCTTCCGAAAATTTTCATTTTTTTGTTTTTGCCTCTCAAATTCCTGCCCTTTTTTTCTAAGCGCTCTATCCTTTTCCTCTAGCATTTTATTCGCTGACATCAGATCTTTATTGACAATATTTAAGGCATCCTCTCTTTCTTTTAACATTGCCTGCAAAGATTTCATTTCCTTTTTTTGCTCTTCACTCTGCTTCTCCGCCGCTCCTAGTGCCTTCTCTTTCTCATCTAACATTTTGGTCAGTGTGGCCAATTCTCGAAAGCGATTCTGAATACAAAGATTGGCTTCGGCAAGCTTATCGTCACCCTCTTTAGCCTTCAGTTCCAAATCTGACATCATTTTGATTTTTTTTTCAATCTCCTGCTTCAATCTGAGAAACTCTTTATCGCGATCCTGAACCTGATTGCGGAGGGAAATCACCTCACTTTCCCGGTTAGATAAAAGCTTTTCCAACTTGAATATTTCTTCTCCCTTCTCGGCAACGGTGGTATTGAGAACTTTTATTTCATCCAACCGTCCCTCCAACTCCTTTTCCACCTTTCCAAATTCTTCTCGACACGCGGTTAACTCCACAGAAGTCTGTTCGACTTGATTCTTTAGTTTTGTCTTGGCATCAGTAAGTTCTTTGGATCGCGTATTTAGCTCATCCTTTACCTTGTCAAACGACTGTTTGAGATCCTCAACCTCTTTTTTCTGTCTTTCCATCGTCTTTTTAAGATCCCCGACTCGCTCCAATTGCTGACTCGCAGTAAAGGAATCCGCACAAGCCCTTCCAAGCCGGGAAAAAACCTCATGAATACCTTGCCTAAAAACCTCATTTTCAGAAACGTCAAAAAAACGTTTCATAAGTTCGTTTTGCGCCGAACCAACTTTTAATATCCCCAGGCCATGCCCGTGAATAAATTCAAAAGAGGAATATTTTCCCTTGAGACCTTCAAAAAACTTGAAAACCCCGAACTGACGCTCCCGAACGTTGGTATCATGCATTACCACTATTGCACGACTGGAAAGCTTCGGAAGCCATGTTTCAAAATCATGTTTAACGCTCTCAAAGGTATGCAACCCATCGATATGAAGGAGGTCGACCAAACCGTCCGAAAAATAGGCCTGTGCGTCATCGAAGGTGCTGCGAATCAGGCGGGAAAATCCAGAATACTGCGCTTCATTGTAACGCTGGACTTGCTCGAAAATTTTTTCATCATAAAAACCCGCCTGTTCGTCCCCTTTCCAGGTATCGACGGCAAAACAGCGGGTATCCAACCCAAGTTTTTCAACGGCTTGGCAAAAAGCAAAGTAAGAAACCCCGTAATGGGTCCCCAATTCAACTAGAACCTGCGGCTGATGGGTCTCAATCAACCAGAAAGCAAAAGGGATATGTTCCAACCAAGCAGAAGGACTCAGATAAGTCGGGCGCCAGAACATTGAGCGTCGAGCAAATCCCTGCAAAGTTGGATCGGCCTGAGTAGTTTCCAAAAAATGACGAGGTTCATTGGTTTCTATTTTTTTGGAGTCACCAGCCATCTTTGTATTTCTCCTTTTTGGAGAGACCGCCAAAGCAAAGGCCCACTAAATCAATGGTACCATCCTAATAATTGTGCCCAGCGTAATTTTTTTCCAACTCTGGCCAGAAGGTAGAAAGGTCATTCAGGTTTACCAAAGCAATCATAATAAACAGCATAATAAACAGCAATAAACCATTTACATCCGGTTTTCAGAGACACTTAAAAAACTGAGAGAGGAATATAGACCAACAAAAAGCCAACAAAAGGTTTGCGACTGTCTAAACAACCCAGATCCAAATTATCACAAATCGAAGGCCACTTTTGTTGCCACGGCAATATGATAAAGAATCTGAGAAATATCTTTAAACACTTGAAGATTTTTCGAATCGAATTTTGGCAGAACCATAATATGGTCCCCGGCGGCAATGTGGTTTTTACTGGCCGGCAAAACCTCGCCATTCGGTTTGACCACAAGGATTTGTCTTTTATTCGCCCGGTCGGAAAACCCACCGGCACTGTCGATAAAATCTCCCGCATCCAGGCCCGGACGGAAAACGATGGCCTGAGGCATCATCACCTCCCCGCTGATCAGAACGACATCACTTTTCGGTGGAATGACGACTACGTCACTGTCCTCCAGGTAGACATCGGACAGTTTCCCATTATGACCCACCACCAGGTTCCCATCGGGTTCAACAGTGCGGGCTTTTTCAATAAATTTGGTGATGAGTTCAGCCTCACGAACCCGAATGGTCGCCTCTTCAGCGCTCTGAGACGTACCTGTAAGAGCGCTTTGCTCCAGACGCGCCAAAGCTTCATGAAGGGCTTTCTTCTGGCGCTCTGCGACACTCTTGCGCAAAACGTGAATACCATTGAGGTTAGCCAACTCGGGCTCAACAGGAATGTAATTGAGGAGTTCCAGAAGCCGGGTGTCTTTTTTGACCGGATAGCGGGAAGCCCCGACAATCGCCCCCTTGGCGGCAACCATTATGGTCGTCCGGGGGGTGTCGGCATGAAAAAAAACCTGATCGTTGTCCATTAACATCATCTTGGGGAAATCGGTCAGGGGCAGATAGATGTTGAAGGGCGCGCCATTGCGGGAGCCGACGACACTGGCATGGGAAACATTGTTCAGCAATACGGCCAGGTTCTGAAGTTGATAACCTTTCACGGAAAATGAAGGCGGAAACTCAAAACGGGCCTTGTGGCGCACCTGGCCGTCGGCCACCACCCCGATACCGCGCCCCTCAACCAGGATCACATCCCCCTCTTCCAGGCGCGGGCGGGGCAGTGTCCCTTCCAACAAAAAAGGATAGAGGTCGACTTTGGTCAAAAGCTTGCCGTCGCGCAAAATGCGGATATCCCTGAAACTGCCGCGCTCGGGATCAATGCCGCCAGCCTGATCCAGAAAATACAGGACTGAGTCGGTCGGACCACCAGCATAGCGGCCGGGACTGGCAACGAAACCGGTAACGAAAACAGCAACCGGCTGAGTATTGATAAGACTCGTGTAAATTTCAACGTTGTTGGTAAAAACCGATTTCAGTTTGGCCTGCACCACCTTGCCAAGGTCGGCGTGCTTCACTCCGGCCACACGCACCGGCCCGACCTCGGGCAGGAAAAGGTTGCCGGCGGCATCCACATCCAGAATACCGTCGAATTTATGTGCCCCCCAGAGACGAACCGCTATCTTGTCGCCGGGCATGATCACGTAGTCAGCATTCAACTCGTCAAACGTGCCTTTGGAAAAGTTCCCCTGAAAAAGCTCCGCACCAAAGGGAATTGGCCCGTTATACATATCCCACCTGGACGGGTTAGCTTCTTTATCGACACTTGGTGCCGCCTGAGAAAAAGTAGGGAGAAGCAACAAACCTGAAATTACCAATATGGGAAAAAATCTCATATTAAAACCCCGCATGTTCGCGAATTGCAGCAATAACCAAAGATACGATGCCAAAAAGAAGGGAGGCCCCGGTAAAGATTACACCGATCGACAGAAATCGTTTAGGATAAAGAGATTCCTCCGGCAAGCTCGGCTCGGAAAACGCCACCAGGTAACGGCTCTTGCTTTCCGCTCGAACCCGCGCCATTTCCATAGAGGATAAGGCGGAGATATAGAGCTTTTCGCCAAATTCTCTTTCGACCGTTAATCGTTCATAATCACTGACCAGCTCATTCAACACTCGGCTGTCCGAACCTGTGAGGCGTTTCTTTTCAGATTTAATCTGACCCTCTAATGCTTTAATACGTGCCTTGAGAGCCACTATCTTGGCGCTGTCCTCACGCAGGTATGCCCGGGCTTCGGCGAGCTCGGCACGGGTTTTGGCCGCCTCCCCTTCCAGTTCGGCAATCAACGACAGCATTGCCCCGGCCGTAGCCTCAGGGTTGAGTAAATCGCTTTTCCGCCTGAACTTTTTAAGGGCTTCACGAGCGGCCGTTACTCGATCTTCACTATTTTTCAACTCCTGCCGTGCCAGAGCCAGGCTGTCCTGAAGTGCCCGCTCACGAAGTCGATTGACCAGCTTTTCGCTCTCAGCCAGAATGGCCTGGCCAAGTTTCTGGGCCATTTCGGGGCTGAAAGCCCTGACCTTGAGGGTTAAAATCCCCCCTGTCGAATCAAAACTGACGTTGACAAGGGAGCGGTAATAATCTAAAAAATCCTCGGAAGTCGCATCGGCTTTCAGCCTTGAAAAAAAATCAGCACCACTACTCTGGAAATGCTCTTTCAGGTTAAGCTTTTGATCAAGAATTTGCAAAAGATTCATTGAAACGATGTACTCCCTGACGACATACCCGTCCGAAATAACGGAGCCGCCACCTGTTGTCCCCAAAAAACTCAGTATCTCCGAGCTCCCACCACCTTCCGAGTTACGAATAAGGAACTGAGCCTCGGAAACGTACATATCCGTCGCCCATAAGCCAAAATACAAAACTGCCAGCAATGTCGGCAGCCCAACGAAAAATAAAAACTTCTTTTTGACCGACAAACCGCCCATTTTGGGAGGCAGGTTCAGAAGGAAAGAAAAAGCATCGGAATTGACGCTCATTAAACAGCCCTCCTACTTTCGGCCATAAAATATTCATAGTACTTCACTGCCGAGTCAACATCATCAAACATGGTCAGGCATCCATTCTCCAAAACGGCAGCAACATCACAATGATTTTTTATTGTTCCTACGTTATGAGAAACGACGAGCAGCGTTGAACGATCTTTTCGTCGGGCGAATTCTTCCTCGCTTTTACGCTTGAAACTGGCGTCGCCCACAGCGGTAATTTCATCGATGAGATAATACTCGAAATCGATAGCCATGCTTAAACCGAAAGCCAGTTTGGCCCTCATCCCGGAAGAATAGGTATTTACGGGCATTTCCATATAGGCACCCAGTTCGGCAAATTCGTCAACGAACCGGGTTACGCGCCGGATGTCGGCCTGATAAATCCGGCAAATAAAACGCAGGTTTTCCCGCCCAGTTAAACTGCCATGGAAGCCACCGCTGAAACCAATGGGCCAGGAAACCCTGCCCTCCCTCAGTATCTTCCCGGACGTCGGCTTTTCAGCACCGCCGATCAATCTCAGCAGAGTCGACTTGCCGGCACCATTGCGCCCGAGGATTCCGAGGTTTCGTCCCGGCGGGAAATCTGCCGAAACATTATCCAAAACGGTTTTACTGCCTTTTCCCGCACGGTATCGTTTACTGAGGTTAACCAATCTGATCATCTAGATTCTATCCAAATAATTCCGCGAATAGCGTTCAAGAAACAACCCCAGCGCTAGGGTGACAACAATCCAACCTACGACATAGGGCAGATACACAAAACGACTGAGGTGGTCCGGAATAAAACTGCTGCGCAAAAATTCTATCAGATGTGATATCGGATTGAAAAACAGAGTGTTTTGAGCGCCGGACGGAGCAGCCTCAATGGAAAAGAAAAGGCCGGAGACATAAAATAAGGCTCGTACAATCATGGGTACGATTCGATTGGTGGTGGGCCACATGAGATTCAAGGCCGAACACAGGCAACCGGTCCCGAACCCCAAAAGCACCGCCAGCAGCAGTGCCAACAGCATAATCTCAGGATGAGGGATATCGACCAGGTATCCCATAAACTTTGCTACAACCAGCAAAAAGACCATGACGCAAAAATACATGGCGCCATTAAGTAAAGCCCTTGCAATCAAAAGATCCAAAGGCTGGACTTGGGGATAGGTCAGCAGAGCTTTATTGCCACCAATGGCATTCATGCCGCCGGTTACCATTTCGGAGAACAAATAAAAGGGGATAAAACCGCCAATAAGAAAGGTAGGTGTCGATAACCCGGGGGGCGGCTCAAAGCCGGCATAGTCCCGGATAAACCAGAAAATCCCGATGCCATACGCCACATTGATGGGCGCCCACAGATAGCCCAGTTTGTGCTTGCCAAACAGGGTTTTGGTTTCACGCAGCATCAGCGCCCAGACAACGATCCCCTGGTTCCTGACTGCCGTTCGGAAGGTGTTCAATTCCCATCTCCTCCTGCGAAATGACCCCATATGCGCGGCGCCAGAAACCATTTCCCCTTTTCACTGCGACAAACTGCTACCTCTTCACTGAACGAGGACCTCTTTTGAGCCCGGATTTTCTTGCAGGTCAATCCCGAAGCAGCCAGATATTCCTGATCCAGGTAGACCTTGATGGTTCCCCCAAAAGCGGAATCAGTAAGTTTTGTTTGGTTGCCAACGGAAGCGGTCGCAGCCCAGTCAACTAAAGGGCTTGCTGATTTCTGGGGAGGAGGAGCATGTGGCGAGGACAAACTTCGAGCCGCCAAAGGGGCACAACCGAAGAGAAAAAGGGGAAGAAGGAAGGCAAACATCCGCCTTGGGAAATAACCGCCAAAATACTTCATTTGCTTCATCGCGGAGCCATCTTCTGTAACTGAGAAAAATGTTAAGTTTTAATAATTTTATTTAATCAACAAGTTAAACATTAGGTTATCAGATTTAAAAAAATAGGGGCAACTATTCGAAGAACGCTATTTACAAACGAATCGTTTTCTTAAAACATTAATGAGTTCAAATAGATGTTGCCACTGTAGCTGTAGAGGCAGACCAATTCAACCAAAATTTATTTTTTTTTAAAGGGCAGGGTTATTCGTGGAAGTTTATCACAAGACCAAGACCTCGCAACAGCTCGGATATCCACTGAATTTTTCATTACTATTTTTTAACCGCTGGCAATCTGGCACTCTGACAGGTCTTTTGAAGACGGCAGTAAAAAAATTATTTTATAGAAAAACAAATGTATCGCCCAACGTTTGGGAAAATTTCTGGCAGCCTTTGTGTCGACCTAAAAATGATTTGCAAAAGGCTCTTCCCTCCCCTGCACTTTCCGTCTTTCACCTTGCCCCCACGAGATTCCTGGACTCAAATCTTATGTTTCCTGTAAAATGTTCAAAAATTTCAAGAAAATAAAATTATATCCTGGAATAACCTCGAGGCGAATGTCCCATCAAAAAAAAACTGATAATTTCCGCCCTGTCGATTCCCCTGCAAAAGCCCGGAAAGTTTTCATCGATGCCGGGACGGAAAGGCTGCGGATTCATTGTTGTGACTCCGAGCGGAACCTTCTGCAATCCCACACCTTATCCAGCCACAATGATCTTAAAGCTGAGCTGACTGCTCTGGGTCTGATCTCCCTCAGCTTGGATACTGATATCTTTCTAACCGGAAAGATCCGGGATCTGGTTCGGGAACTGATCGGGAAAGGCCGTATTGTTCTGCCGGAAGCGGCCTTATGGTCAGCGGCGGAGTCTTTGGCTGAGGACCACCCTGTGGCAATCCTGGAAATCTCCGCTTCGGGATATACAGCCGTAGGTGTCGATCCGGCAGGCAACCTCCACCAGGATCTTTTCACCCATCCACCTCGTTGCGGTTCGGGTTGCGGCCTCAATCTCGACCGCATCCTTCAAAAGTTGAACGTCGACCGCGCCAGGGTCGATACGCTCCTGGCCAACTACACGGGGGATATGGGCAAGGGAAGACGGCAGGAAATTCCTGTTCGCACCGACCGCTGCGGAGTCTTTGCCTCGTCGGCCACCATCTCGGATAAAAACCAGGGTCTGCCCATCGACTATGCCCTGGCCGTCACGGTTAAGTCGGAAGTTCTAAAAGCCTGCAAGACCATTCCAAAAGGGTTTAAAACGGTGTGGCTGACCGGTGGGGTGTTTGAATGGGCCTTCGCCCGGGACTGTGCGGAAGACTTTCTTGCCGGCAAAGGTGTACTTAATATTCATCACGACCGCGAGGGAAGCCTACCGTTAAAAGGTCTCATGCAATTGGAGAAGTCGTTGTTTTCTTCCTTTCCTCTTCCTCAGGCGAGTCCTCTTTTCGATTCGCCGTCTCTCCATCGATTGCCTTCCCTCCCAAACACTCACTCCCACCTTGTCGCCAACAATCTGTATCATCGTCTGGAACAATCCCCAAAAACTGCGCTTGCCGCTGAAAATTGGTGGAACAAACCGGTCCTGATGGGACTTGATGTCGGCTCGACCATGGCCAAGCTCGTTGTTGCCGGTGCCGACAACCAGGAAGTTTTTTACCAAGGAACATGCAGCAACGCCGGGGACACCATCGATACCATCAAGACTCTGCTCTCCGAGCTTACCCAAATAGGCGCTACGTCTCTGAATATCGCCGGCATCGGTATTACCGGCAGTGCCCGTTTTCAGGTGCAGCAAGCTTTTACCCACATTTACCCGCAACTGGCCGGTCGCCTTCTGGTACTGGTTGAGAATTACGCTCACGCCCGTGGGTCTCTCGGTCTGGTGAAGGAACACATCGGTCGTCTGAAAAAAGCCGGGCTTGAAACCATTAATGAAGACTTGTGCATCCTGGTGGATGTCGGTGGGGAAGACACCAAGGTCTCGACTATCGCTCTTAAAAAGGGGGAACTCTTCGACAATGTCATGAACACCAAATGTTCCGCCGGGACGGGGAGTCTCATGGACACACTGGCGGCCCTCTTCCATTTCCCGGATATTGGCGAAGCCACCAACCTGGCCTGGAAAGCGGAAAAGGGCTACGCTATCAACGCCACCTGCGCCGTCTTTCTGCTGGAGAATGCCCGCCGTCTCGAAGCCCGGGGCATTCCCCGCGAAGAGATCCTGGCTTCGGCCAACCGGGCCATCGCCGAAAATATGGCACGCAGTCTTTGGAACCGCATCGAGCTGCCACATCATGCCGTGACCCTGCTCCATGGCCAGACCATGCTCAGCGAGCCCCTGCCGGTGGCCGTGGCCCAACGTCTCCAGGAGCATCTCGGAGCTCCGGCCTATTGCCTTGTCCCTCCGAACCCGGGGCACCGTGCCTGCCTCGGTTTGATAAACACCCTCGCCGAACAAGGGCTCCGTTCCGCCCGAAGCATTTCGCTGGAAGAGTTCATCCACCAGGACTACCATAAAAAAATCGTCCCATGCCGGGGAACAGTATGCGGTGATAAGGAAGCACGCTGCAACCGCTCCCATCTAACTGCTGTTGATCCCCAGGGGAAGCAGTTTGGCTTTTTCCTGGGGGGCTGTGCCTCCATCAACGAGAAGCAAAGTAATTTGGAGAAGAAACCTGACCAGGCACCCGCCACCTACCGTCAGCTATGGCATTTCATGGCCGACGCACTGCCTTCATCTGAAAATCCGGAACGGCTGGTTATTCCGCGCAGTTTCGCCATATCGGAGTTCGCAACCTTTTTCGCCCATCTTTTTTTACCACTTGGTATTCCGGTCCATGTGGACAACCTTGAAAAAGAGGATATCATCCTCGGCCGTGCGCATTTCCCCATCGACACCTGCGCACCTTTCATCGGCGCTATGGGACAGATGCTTCGTCTGGCGAAAGAACCCCACGGCCTGATCCTCGCTCCACAAATCGAATTTCTCCCTCATTCAGGGGCATCTTTGGGACGCGCCTGCACCGTCAATCAGGGGGGACCTGCCGCCGCCCGGGCTGTGGCGCTAAAACATTTCCCTCAAGCCCGAATAAACCTTTTTTATGTCGACCTCAAATCATTTGACGGAGAAATTCTCGCCCACAAACTCCATTCACGCTTGCAATCGGTCTTCCGTCATTACGGCTTGGCCCCCGACCTTGAAAGCTTTCGCCAGATTGTCGCAAGGGCCGTCGAAGCTCAGCTCAACCTCAAAGCGCGTACCGCCGACAAGGCTGCCGAACTGGTCGAGGAGGCCCTGGCCAAGGGGCACCAGGTGGCTTTGGTTTTGGGACGGGAATATGTCCTTAATCCGGGTATTTACGACAGCCATATTGGCAGGCTTCTGCGTGACAAGGGGCTCGCGGGCATTCCCGGCCACCTGCTGGAGGTCGATCCGGCCCCTGAATTCAAACATCTCTACTGGCGCAACGCCCACACCATTGCCACCCTGACCCAGGCCGCAGCGCGGGGGCAGCTGCACACAATCCTGCGTCATCCCGGCCTGAAAAAAATCTTTAAAAAAATTGAAAGCAGCGCGAATGGGCCCTTGCCCTTGGTTCAGGTCTCCACATTTTTGTGCGGGCCCGACAGTGTCACCAACCCTCTCCTCGACCAATTGGCCCGTAACCGTCCGGTCCTGCGTATTCAGTCGGATGCCGCCATCCAGGAATTGGCGCACCTGGAAAACCGCATCAACACCTACGTCAAACAGTTAAGCGACGGACTGCACCAAACCCTGGCCGGCTTCAACCAGGAGGAATTCGACATCCGGGTTCTTGATCCACTGGTCAACCGCGAACCCCTCGATAAGGAGAAGGATGTCATCTGTTTCCCCACCCTTTCCGACAACCGCCTGCTTCTGTCGGTGGTGCGCGGGGCAGGATTCACCTGTCTTGACAATTATGACGATGACTACGATCTTCAGGCGGCTGTCGCAAGAGGCCGTTCAGTAGCCGGAGATTCCGTTTGCACCCCCCTTGCCGCTGTTTACGGGGATATTCTTCTAGCTGTAAAAACTTTCAAACGTAGACGTTTGGCTGGTGATCCACAACTGGCTGAAAAAAAACGCCTTCTGATTTTCAACAACAAAGGACTCGGCCCCTGCCGCCAGGGCCAGTATGTGGAAACCCATAAAATATTTTTACACCAGCACCAGGCTTCATCCAGTGCCTCTGCCCAGGATGAATCGGATGAAGCCATCATGCAGTTTCTGGTAGGCCATGAGAACCAAGGCTTTAACATCGGTTTTCCAGACTGGGTATTCCTGCGTGGTATCCAGAGTATTATTCTCCAGGGCGTACTGCACCAGCTACTGGCCGAGGGCGCAACCCGCTGCCGGAATGGGGATGAATATTCACAATTTTTAAATGACTACAAGGGATTGAAAAAAGAACTTGGAAAGATTTTCGAAAAACGCCTGCCGCCATCCCCAAAAAGGCAGCAATGGGGCAAACGCTTTGGTCATATTCCTCTTTTCGGCTGGGTGGTCAAATTTTTTGCCTACCGTTGGTACGCTTGCGATCTTTTGAAACCACTGCACTGCTTTTCCCAAAAATGGTGCCATGGTCCGCTGCCAAAGAACGTAATAAAAATACACATTAATGGCGAAGTCTACATGCGGACCGCCCAATTTGAAGGCCTGCATCGGAGCTTGCTGGACATCCTTGGCTTCCGGCGCTTTCATCTGACCCAAGCTCCGATATGGAGTTTCCTGGAATATAAATTGGGCGGCATGATCATGCGCTCCAAAGAAAGCATCGCCGAAAGCCGAAAGGAAATTCGCCTGGCACATTCCGATGCGTTTCGGCACAATCGCAAACGCTTTTTGCGCAAAAAACAGAAACGCCTTCTTTTTGTCACCGGAGCCCATTGGCTGTTGCGAAAGATTTTGGCCGCCCCTCTTTACCGGGCGGCTGAAATTCCCCTTCCTCATGCCATGCCAGACCTCCTTGCCGAAGCCGCTGCAGTCATACCGACCCGGCGGCCCGGCGGTGAGTTGATTCCCTATGTGGGTGAAACCCTTGTCAAACTCCGGGAAGGATATGATCTGATTCTCAATGTGGCCCCGGAAGGGTGCATGGTCTCCGCCATGGGACAGGTTCTTTCCCCGGCCATTTGCGAAACCCTTCCCGACACCAGGGGCAAAATATGCCCTCTCTTTTCCCAACAGGGCGATATAGACACCCAGCAGGTAGCTCTAGCCCTGCTAAAAACTCTAGGACCTCAACGTTTTTACGGTATGGCGGCAGAAAAATCCGATTAAGAAACGCCACAAAGATTTATTCATCTCCTGAATGGGTGAGACCAGGCCATAAACAAGCAAAGAAAATAGCAGGGAATTGTCAGAATTCAAGGGAGGATATTAAATACTCGAAGCTCGGCCTGAAATCGCCAAGCAGCTTCTTTTCTGCTGCAATTCGCCTCTCTAAACACCTCGGCAAAAAACCTCAGAGCAGATGCTCAGCCATTTGCTGGGTCCAGATGGCGGATTTGATGGAAACTTCAGCCAAAACCGCCATATCCACATGCGTTTCTTCACACATGATCTCCAACACGTCGACGTCGGCCTTCTCAAGGGTTCTCATCATATCCAGATAAGCTGCGAAGGGGGATGAGTTGTCAGTATAACCGGCTTTCATCTCTTCTGACAGAGGGAGTTTTTCAACCACCTCGGCCATGGGCGTATCAAGCATGATGTCGATAAGGGAAAGCATGCCGAAAAGAAACATGGTTTCAGGATTGACCTTCCCGACCTGCTCTCTGATGGCAAGTTCCTCAAGCACTTTGCCCCGGTAAAGGGCCATGGCATAGAGCTCCTGGGATTTTCCACTCGACATCATGTCTGACATAACGACCATCTGCAGCCAGTATTTCAATCGTTTGGCACCCAAAAGGTTCACAGCATGGCGCACCGAATTGATCTTCATGGAAAGGCCGAAACCGGGGGAGTTCAAAAAGCGCAACAAGCGGTAGGTAATGGTCGGGTCGCTGGAAATAAGCTGAACCAGCTTTTCAGGGTCAAGGTCCGGATCATTTAGAGTTTGCAACACCTTGAATCTGGAGGTCTGGGAAGACGATATCTTTCGGCCCTTGAGATTTTCGGGTCTGGCGAAGAAAAAACCCTGGAAAAGATCAAAACCCAACTCCCGCAGAAACTTGTATTCATCGTTGTTTTCAACCTTTTCGGCAAGCTTCAAGGCGCGATTGGCGCTGAGTTCCTCGAAGACCTTCCGGCACCAGTCGGGGTCTTTGCCGAGGACATCGACCTTGATGATATCGGCAAAGTCGAGATATTCCTTCTGCCAGGGGTAGTCACCAAAATCATCGACGGCAATCAGGTAGCCATCCTGCTTCAGCTGGATGATCTTTTCCAGCAGTTGCGGGGAAGGCCGAACGTTTTCGAGAATCTCAATGACGCAGATCGCAGGCGGCAAAGCCCTGGGTCCATCTTCGAGAATCAACTTCTCAGTGAAATTAAGAAAGATTTTCGTTGTCCGGTCAGCATTTTCCTGGGAAATATTGAATCCGGAGGTTGCCACGGAAAGGGCCGCAAAATCCTGCTCCTCCTGGTTGTTTATCTCAGCCCTGTCTTTTTGGGCGCCGTTGCGGTAAAGAAGCTCATACCCCCAGGTATTGCCATTCCTGTCGAAAATCGGCTGCCGGGCCAGAAAATAATTTTCATAAAAATATTGGTCATGATTTTCACAATTAAGTTCCAAAGACATTGCGCTTCCGCTCCCCCTGAAAAGTTCCCGCTTATCTGCTCCGCCCGGAGTTCAACACTGAATTCCGGGCAAAGCCTTTGCTTTTCAAGCAAAATTCAATCCAGCAGAACAAATGGCCGGCAGAGCGGGTTTCAGGGGGGATCAGGCTTTGAAGGGGGCAGACCCGGCCCAATTTGGTCTCCGAAAAAACCGGGGATGTCACTTGGTTAGTGAAAAACCATTGAGGACCGAGAGTATCAGAAGTGAAAAAAGTCGCTTACTCCACCCCCACCTCAACCCATACCGGGCAATGGTCGGAAGGCTTTTCCATGGCGCGGATATCGTAATCGATAGCAGCTTCCCGGCAGACATCCAGAAGTCTGCGGGTCAAAAGGACATGGTCGATGCGCAGGCCCCGCTTGGGCTCGTACTCGAAACCGCGGCTACGGTAGTCGAACCAGCTGAAACGGTCGTCAATGTCCGGACTCAGCTCCCGAAAGCTGTCGCACAAGCCCCAGTCCAGGAGATGGCCGAACCACTCGCGCTCCTCCGGCAAAAAGCAGGTTTTGCCGGTACGCAGCCAGCGTTCGGCGTTATCCGCGCCAATGCCGATTTCCGCATCCAGGGGGGCGACGTTGAAATCGCCCATCACCACGAGGGGTTTAGCCGGATCGCAATACTCATCCAGAAAGCGACGCAAATCATTATAAAATTTTCTTTTGGCCGGAAATTTGACCGGATGGTCGCGGTTTTCCCCTTGGGGGAAGTAGCCGTTGATGACTGTCAGGGACTCTCCGGATGCAAGTTTGAACACCGCGCTGATAAAACGCTTCTGCGCTTCCTCGCCGTCCCAGGGAAAACCGAGGCACACCTCGATCGGTTCCTGGCGATAAAGGATGGCCACCCCGTAATGGGTTTTCTGGCCCTGAAAAGCCACCCGATAACCGAGTTCCTCGACTGCAGCGAGGGGGAAATCTTTATCTTGGACCTTGGTCTCCTGCAGACCGATAATCTCGGGGCGGTGTTTTTCTGCAAGGGCCTGCAACTGATGAAGGCGGGAACGAATTCCGTTGACGTTAAAAGATACAATTTTCATGACCAGATATTTCCCCTTTATAAAATCAACCTATTCGGCTGAGCGGCATTAAACAAGCTGTAATTTGATTCCCAATACCCAAAAGATTCCATAAATCGAGCTATGGGCGAACAGCCATTATTCTGGCAGCCGACAGCTCTACCGAAAATCACTGTTTTCGAAACTCTATCAACTAGTTTAATTGTCAGCAATTAATATCAGCTTGCTTTTATGTAAACCCCATGCCATCTGAGAACATTCCAAACCTTCCAGCGCCACCAAAAACAGATTAAACCAAAAAGACCCGTCACGCCTGCATGGTTTTTTTCCGCCTTGTTTGTGGGGTTTCATAGAACAGCGGTCCAAAGTGAACCAATTGACCAGCAACGCAACCTTTGAGTGAGCTTTATCGGCCGGAAACATAAAAGTTGCCCATGCGGGCACCAAACATCAAATGGTGAAACCATAGCCCCTGACTTTGGTACTGCAAACCCAGCCGAAAAAATTTTTGGGAACCCGGATCGATGTATTGCAAAATGCAACAGGGAAACCTTATTTAAAAAGGCCACCCAGGCCTTTAAAAAAATTTCATAATACCAATGCTTTTCGCATTCATATTAACCGATCTGAATTAATATTTTCTTGCCTTAATGTAACAAGCGTGATACCAAAAAACACCAAGCTCGGATCTTCTATCATCCGTATACTTCGCACCGATACATCTTCCATTCCTCAAAGACTTCCCCCGAGCAAAAGCCTTGAGTCCCCACGTCCTCACGGGTGGGCTGATTATCAACATTCGCTTGAGCAGCTTTCCATTCAGGAAAATTGAAATTTTTATTGATAATAATCGACCTGTGCCTCGAAAGCTTCAGATGAAATAAACCCGCTATCGTGGACGCTGTTTTTTGAAAAGAGCACCAGGTCTGTTGTTCATTCTCCGGATTTCCGGAACAGGAGGTTTCTCGGTTATGCGACAGATGGAATCAAAGGTCATTTCCTGGTTTCTTGCCGCTGGTCTTATCCTTCTCACCCCGATGACTGGTCTGGCTGAAGAACGCATCATCCTCACGTCCCCGCAAGGTCCGGTGGCCGCCGGTCAAAATATCGTTTTCCAAATCCGCACCCAGGAATTCGTTCCGCCGGTTACGGCAACTTTTAATTTTCGCGCCATAGGCAGCTCAGACTACACCTCCCGCCCCATGGATAAGATCTCGGGAATTGAATTCGCCGCTATACTTGAAGGGCGTCAACTGCTGCCGCCGGGCATCGAATATTTCTTTGCCGTCAAAGACGGCAGGGACCGGATTTTCACCTCGCCGAAACTCAATCCGCGGAAAAATCCCCTGCGTGCCGAGGTCTCCCTGGGCGGAGCCGCCGAGAAAGAACTGGCCTTCCCGGAAATGGACGGTGCGAGGGCCGGCAACCAGCGCCCGACCATATCGATCCGCTTTGCCGATTTTGAGGATTCTTCCCAATGGGGCTCCATGCGCCTCCTCGTTGATGACGTGGACGTTTCTCCTTTGACCGAAGTCACCACCAAGGGCATTACATACACCCCCCAGGCCGATTTTGACTTCGGCAAGCATTCCATCACTCTTGAGACCATGGACTCTGCCGGCACAATTCTCCCGCCCCGAACCTGGTATTTTTTCATCCCCCAATCCGAAATGTTCGACCGCGTCTCCGGGCAGATCATGATGGACGCCCAGACCGATATCCGCCTCGCCGGAAAGGATAACTCGCAAGAGTCCGACTGGAAAATTCAATCCAACGCCACTCTGACATCTGTTATGGAAAAAGGGGATCTCAAAATCGCCTTCGAGGCCAATGGCTGGTATACGGAACAAGAAGGCGCGGAAGAGACCGAAAACAATTTCAACCTCAACAATTTTCTCCTCGAGCTTCTTTACCGCCAACAACGCCTGGCCGTCGGTGATCTGAGTTTCGAAGGTACCGAACTGATCAGTGAATCCATTTCGCGGCGCGGCGGTCTTGTCGAGCTTAATCACAAAAACACAAAAGCACAGGCCTTTCTCTTACGCAGCGACTATGCTACCGATTTCGACCACGCCCTTGATCTCGGCGACCCGAACCAGCGGCTATTGGGCGGCTCTCTGGAGCAGCGCTGGGACACGGCGGGGGAAATAGCCGTTAAAGGAACGGCCGTTACCGGAAAAATCGAAGATACTAACGACTCCACCACCAGCTCTCTTTCTCCTGCGAGCCAGGGACAAATCTACTCGCTGCAGGTCTCGGCCGCCCCCTTGGAAGAGAAACTCAAACTAACGGGAGAGTATGGCTGGAGCCGTTATGACGAAGACAGCAGCGATGGCTATGGATATGAGCGCGGCGAAGCCTGGCTGGCACGTTTTTCAGGGACCGCGGGGAGCTACAATTACGGTGGCGGATACAAGCACATCGGCCAGAATTTCCGCAGTATCGTCGACACCACAAAAGTGGATAACCGTGAAGAGTACATCCTTTTCGGCACTAAAACATTTACCGAATCGAGCCTTTCCGCCAGCGGTTTTTACAGCCGCGACAACATGGAAAAGGACCCGCTTCTGCCTGTCATCAACAACACCAGCGTTGATCTTTCCTACAACCTCTTCAAAGCTGACTGGCCAAACTTTTTCCTGAACGCCAATATCACCAACCAGGAAAGTAGCGATGAACCGGCCACCGTAGACGCCGTCAAAAACCTGTCGCAGACCTTCGGCGGAGGCTTCACCATCGTCAGGGAAAAATGGAATCTTTCACCCAGCTACTCCTTCACGATGTTTGAGGATGATTCCATCGCAGACAGCGACAGCCGCACTCATCAGGCAGTTATCAGCCTCGGCTATCAACCCACGGTCAATCTGTCGCTTAATCCAAGCGCCTCCTGGAGCCGAACCGAGTCAGACAACAGCACTCCGACCACGGAAACCTGGCAGGGCACCCTGGCCGGGACCTACATGTTTAATCCCTCTCATGATTTATATATGACTTTGTCAGCCATCGATTCCGACACCGACGACAATTCGTTTCACACCATTACCTACGATGGCATCTGCCAGTATAACTGGCATCCAGAAACCTGGTTTTTCAAACAGGCGCAGAAAACTATCTCCTTGCGGGCCAGGTACAGTCGCGTCGACGACCGGGTCGGCGACGATTCGGAAGAAGATTACTCCGTTTTTCTGGTGCTGAGCATCGGCGGACTTTCACTGATGTTTCTTTAACGATCAACCATCCGGGAGTCTGTAATGAACCAAGGTATTTTCAAAAACCGCGTTATTGCGATACAACAAATCCTGGCAATTGCCGCATTTCTATTAACCGTTTTCGGCGGCAGCGCATCTGCCATAATCATGACCGCTACTCCGCCCAGCAACAGAATAACTCCGGGCATCAACAATTCAATTCAGGTTTTCTACCGCGCTTTCCAGCTCGATGCGCCAACCTTTACCGCGATATCCACTTCCGGACGCTTTGAGACGGCGGGAGGAACTGTTTTGGGAACGGTTAATTCCACCCTGACCATCACCCTGGTCAACAACCGGGGGACCACAACCGAGACTGTTATAGTACCCTCCGCAGTTATCAGAACGGCCATAGAAAACAATCTGAGCACCATCTATTACCGCCGCACCTTTGCGGATACCGACCCCGACACAAATTATCCTCCCGATACCGCCGAAGTTCAGTTGCAGATGGCTCCGGCCAGCGCCGCAACCTTCTCGCTGGCACGCCTCAAACTTGAGTTCAACCAACCCGGGACGAGTGGCAGCACACGCTCTGCCTCCGGCGGAAGAATCACCGTCCCCAGAAACACCCGGGGTCTGGCGGCCACTGCCACTCTCACTTACACCGGCGGCGGCACCCTGCGCGGACAATGGAAGGTTGATGGCCAGCTTCTCAGCTATGTAACCCGTTATCTGGCGCCCGGTATCCGGGAGGTAAACATTACCAGTCCGGTAGCACCATCTTTTCCGACCTATGCCTCGGGGCTCCACCGGGTGGAATTCGAAATCCTCGACCCCGCCCCGGGATTCAGCGAGCCGATCATTTTCTATTATGTCAGCGACACGCCGCCCGGCCCGACCCCCGGCTCTCTCAGGCTCATTTCACCTCTGGAAAAGGCTCATATCCTCATTGCCCGTGATAACCTCCCCGAGTTTTCCTGGCAGCCGGCCGGCAACGGAGTGGTCTATCATTTCCAGATTTACGGGCTGGGTTCACCGGCTGCGGTTCAAGACCTCTCCCAAATCGATTTTTCCGGGCACAAACCTCTCCTCGCCGCCCTGACCCGGGACCCCTCTTACAAAATCAGCATCTTCGATCTGGAGCGCATTATTCCCGATATCCCTTACGTCTGGCGGGTTCAAGCATTCAACGGCAGAACCGGCCTTGCCGCCAGCTTCTCGCGAATAGTATATTTCCATGCGCCGGCCCCCGGCAAAACTCCCGCCGAAAAGGAAGGACACGAGGAGGTAAAACCGCAAGCCGGGGCTCCCAACTGAACTTGGGCGGCCTTAATAGATAATGTCCCCCGTCTCTGCTCTTCCAGGCAGAACAGCTTCTGTCTTCCCTTGGACTTTTGCCTGGAAGAGCCAAGGGACTCCCAGGGGGAACACGACGCCAGATTCATCGTCCAGGGGCCCTTCCTGCTCTCACTTTTCCATGAGGTGAATTAATGAAACGACTGACGTTGTTCAGGTCAACGCTCGTTTTGCTGCTGATTTTCTCCCTGCCGGCATTCGCCGCCCAGCAACGCGAACAGAATTCCGACAGCCGGAGACAGCCTCTTCCCATCATCCTCCGCCCCGGCGGCTCGGGAACGATGGCCCCCACCACTGCCGGCCAGACAGACGTTCCCAACGTGCTGAGCGTTTTTCCCGCGACCATCAACCAGGGCCAGTCCGGCAATCTTACGATTACGGGCCGGAACCTCAGCGGCAATATGCGGATTATCCTCGGGGATGGAATAACAACCGGCCCCCCCACCCTTCTCAATGACACCGGCACCAATGCCACCGTACCGATCAGCGTTGCAGCCGACGCTACGCCAGGCCAGCGGTTCGTGAGGGTGCAGTACAGAGACCAGGTCCGCCAAAGTCAAGCCCGGATCACGGTAACAGCAACTTCCGTCAGTCCAGCGGTCAGAACCATCGTCCCCAACACGCTAAGGCCCGGGCAATCCTATTCCCTGACTCTGACCGGAATACACCTTGAAGGTGTCACGGAAGTCAATTTCGGGTCCGGAATCAGTGCCGCAAGCCCGGCAGCGGAAGGTAGTCGCCTCAGGGTTGCCATCAGCGTCGCAGCCAACGCCCAACCCGGTGCGCGCCTGGTAACCCTCGTTGATGCCGGAGGAAGCCACGTTTCCTCGGTGGCAGTCACGGTAGCCGGATCGACCTCTCTTCCCATAGGCCTGCCCATAACCCTCAACAGCGATCGTCCAACCAAAAAACAGACGTCTTCAACCTTTTCCGTTCAGGCCCTTCTCCCCAACCAGTGGTCCCAGGGCAAAACCTACCAGATTGAGGTGACAGGCCGGAACTTCTCGGAGGGTCTGGAAGCCGACCTCGGCGACAATATTGAAATCGAGGACTTAACCGTTGTCTCTCCGCGCAAATTGACCATGACCGTCAAGGTCGCCTCTTCGGCCGCTCCAGGTTCGCGCAGCCTCATGCTGCGAAACGCCGCGTCTCAGCCATGGAACCCTTTCCCGGCCAAGGCCTGGGTTGTGGCCAGAAAGCTTGTGAAAAAACCCAGACCCAAGCTGGTCACTCCGGATATCAAGGTTCAGATAAAAGGCCGCATCGAGCTCCTCGGCCCTGAGGATTTTCTTACTTCTACGTCAATGGTCCCGGAAACCCTCAACGAGCAGACCCTTTTTTCCTGGCGGGAACAAAACCCCGGCATGGCGGACTGGTTTGAATTCCGGCTTGTCACCGAAAACGGCTTCATCATCGAGAAAAAGCACATCAACCCGGTTTCGATCGATTTTTTAGGCACACAGGTCAACCAGCTTCCCAGTTTCTTCAAGATGGACACCGCCTACCTCCTCGACCTGCTTACCAAGGACCGCAAGATCGGTGAAAATACCGTCGTTCACGGCCTGGGCGCCCCCTTAATTGTCTGGTGGGAGGTGGCCGGGTATAAAACCTATCTTACGGAAAAAACGATTTCATCAGGGGGAAGCGGCCAGTCGGGTTTAACGATGGTGAAAACCGTCACCGTTGCCAAAGACGTCGAGGTTGAAATATCCGATCGCAAATCACTGTGCACTCCACGCAAGCCGAGCGGTCTCGCTTGTGCCGGATCTGCCGCGTCAGCCTCGGCCATCAACATCGTCAACCCTGACAAGGGCAACCGCGCAGCCAACTATCCCGGCGACCGCTGGGAGCTGACCGGCACCCTTAACCTCCGCTATATACCCTATGCCACTCAGGTCAGCGGCAGTGTCCCAAGCCCCGGCAATATCGTCACCTATATTCCCAATCTTTTCCTCGACTGGGGGGACGGCAGCGGGGCCACTCCGCTGGAGATCGATCTCTCCCAACCATCCGGCCTCGACATAATTCCTCTTGGCAAGACCTACTATCATCGCTACGAGAGAAGCGGCAATTACACGGTCCGCATCTTCGTCCTTCCCTCGGATGATATTCAGAACGGCTCCCCTGACGCCCTGGCCTCGGTCTATGACGAGGTCTATGGCAACACCCAGGCATCGGCGGGACCTGTGGTCCTCTCTTCCTCGAGCTACACCCCCTATTTAAAAGCCATTAAGGGCATCCAGAAAGCCGGTGGCAGGGATTTCCAGGTGTCCGGCCTGGGCAAAGCGTCTTTCGAGTTCAATGAAAACTCCTACTACGCCATGGCCGGCCGCGCCCACCTCATCTACTGCGAAACAAAAAAGATCGCTTTCCGCGAGGACCTCGTCGCCCAGGGACCTCTCCACCTTGAAAGCATAGCCATCACCGGCATCAACGGCTCGGGTTCTTCCCAGGCCATAACGCTGCCTTCAAAGGGGAAAACCACTATTCCCCTGCCGAAAAACAAGAGAACCATCCCGAAAAAGCCTTCCCAAAGCCAGACCAGCACATCGCCATCAGCCAACAGCAGCGGCCAGATAGGCAATCTCGTCGCCAGTCAGACGTCGGCCAATGCCGCCGGAATGGTGCAGGCCATGCCGGGAACCGGTGCTGCGGCCCAGGCCATACTGGACAGCCTCTTCGATGGCCAGGTCAGCGCCTGTGACATCCTCCAGGGCAATGCCGGGCTGACCTATTACGGCGAGGGAACGGCCAGAATCACCTGGCGTCTGAAGCAGGGAAACAGCAGCATGGTCATCGGCTCGGTGGAAAAAGACCTGGCCTCGCCCCTGCGCACCGAACAAGGCGTCACATTGACCGAAAGCACCCAGAATACGCCGACCCCCGAATCTTTTGCCACGGAACCGCTCAATTCGCCGGTCGTGGAAATGGCCGATGAGATGGCCAATAAAGCCTATTCTCTTGTTGTGGAAGCGGAAGTCCTGCCTCAGGTCAGCCATATGAGCCAGGAGGTCCTTTTCAACCTGCTGGATGCCGCTCAAGGTTCTTCATCCTACGCTTTCGGCAGCGATTCGGGCTTCGCCTTCAATCCTTTTTCCTGGCTGGTTGCCGAGGCCCATGCCGCTCCCGCGGCGGTTTCCAACAACCAGCACCTCAACGCTTTCCAGAAAAGCGGCGTCAAGATAAGCATCCTCTCCCCTTCCAAAGAGGGCATTTCCGGCCGCCCGGTCATGGTCAGCCTCAACTGTTTTGCAAAAGCCAAAAAATACCCGGAGTTCCAGCAGAAGAAAGAGAAACCCTATTACGTCAAGTCCGAGCCGTTTGACTACCGGGTCACGGCCAGCGATCCTGCAAAACCCTGCAAGTTTCTCTTCCCCACCTCGACGGGCGAGCATTTCGAAATCCGCAATCTTGAAGTGACAAAAATGGGTAGCAGATATAGCGGCAATGGGGTCCTCAACCTTGGCCTCTACACCGGCCAGGGAGGCAGTGCCACGCACTATATCCTGCCTATTGCCATCAACAACTGGAGCGTCGCCGCCGACGGCCTCATGGTGACCTCCGGAAGCATCAATCACAGCCTCGATTACACCGTCAACGAGGCAGGAATGCGCATGCAGTTGAAAAAACTCGCAGGACAGGCCGGACAAACCCCCATGAACCTGACCCTCAACGCCAGGACAGGGGATCCCGACCTGCACCTGACAGGTTCGAGCCAGCCACCTGAATGGACGGTCACCGGCCCGGTTTCCGAAGCCGGCGACTGGTACTACAGCGAAGCGGCCAATATGGAAATAGAAATCGGCAACAGCGGCTTCTCCATCAAACCACAGGAGATCGTCCTCGACCTCAGCGCCAGCCAGGGCATGGCCGCCAATCCTAACGGGGCAGGAATGGAATGGGCCGGCCTCCACTTTGGTGAAAACGCTCAGCTCATTCCCAACCTGTTTGAATTCCAGGTGCCCGAAGCCAACAAGGGGCGGGTCAGCAACTGGGGCGTGGAAGGCACCAGGCTGGTCGGAAAAACGGAAATCAGCGCGCCCTTCTCCACCCCATACAAGGAAGGAAGCATCGGCTTTTCTTCCATCTCCGTGGACACCGGCAAAAGCAACCTGGCCATCTACCGCAACCTTGACGTCGACCTGCCCTGGCTCGAAACCCATCTTAAAGGGGACGCCCGTCTCGTTCATGGCGTGCCCGGGCAGGAGGCCTATTTCGACTTCTCGGCTATCAGTCAAAGCGAAGTCGTCAAAGAGTACCGGGGCATCACCATGACAGTCCGGGATCTCCTCTTCGGCAACTTTCCGCAGACCGGCTGGGCGGCCCGGGCCGACAGCACAACCTTCCGTTTCGAAGCCGAAGATGTCGTCTTGGCCGACAATGTCGTGGCTGCCGGAATCATCTATTCCATGGACGGCCGCCCTCTTCTCGAAAACGGTTCCGACATGGAGATAGCCCTGGGCGGCAAATCGACCCTGGGCCTGACGCCCATCGACCTGAATTCGGTGAAACTGACCTGCCACCAGAGCGGAGCAGCCGTCTTCTCCTTCAATTTTTCCACCAGCTTCTCCATCTCCGAAGTGCTCTCTTCCGTCGATGTGCCGGTCCGTTATGCCATCAACCGCGACGGCAACCAGTACCAGGCCCAAGGGCCTTTTGTCACCCCCTTTGACCTCGATGTCTCCTTTCCAGCCGGAAATCCCAACGTCGAAGCCAAGGTTCACATCGAATACACAGGCAGCGGGCTCTCTTCCTCGACAGCCGCAGCAGAATCCTCTGGCAGCTGGTGGCCTTTCGGCGTCACCGAAGCCCATGCCGCCTCAGGACCCCAG
>JAFGRU010000026.1 GCA_016934985.1 Deltaproteobacteria bacterium | reverse complement strand
TAATTAGTAACTATAAAGAAAAGCGCCAGCCCCCAAAATGCCTATTTGAAGAATTTGGATATTTGCTTTGGCCCAGGCTTTTTTGCTAAATCTAGCCCACTTGCAGAAAGAATAAAGTATGAACAACGACTTTATTTTGGAATTTTGCGAAAATTTTATTAAAGTCAATCATTCCCCAAACTATGAGATTACACCAGAAAGCCTGTCCAGATTATGGATAGCAATCGGGGATGCTTGTAAAAAGCATAACTGTCGTCGTGTCCTTAGCTATTCCCCAACACCGCCTAGTCGCCATTTGGGAACCACTGGAGCTTTTTTCTCTGCAGAGAAGGCCCTAACTTCTGTTCCTGGGCTTATAATGGCATGCTTCTGGCCGGATTATAAAGCCGACGCTACTACTGAGTTTTTCAAAATGGTGGCACACAATAGAGGCATGGGTATCGAATATTTTTCGAATAGGGAAGAGGCATTGAGGTGGCTTTTCCGAGCGTAATAAAAGTCGCGCATTACCTTCTACTATGCGACTGTTTGTAGCCGTGCAAGTCAACCGATCGTAAGCCTTCTTAAAAACCACCTTTTCCAGAACACTTAACGGCCCAACTGCTTATTAGTCAGTTGGGCCGTCTTATAAGTTGTGTCAAATTCGGGTCCCAAAATTCCTTAGGATTAATAAGGCAGAAATTTTTGGATTACCTACCCCGTTTTCGGTTTTGTCTTTCTTAGTGAGCCCAATCAGGCCCTTTACACTTGAGGAATTTTCACTTTTCCTAAAAACAAGAGCCCTCTTCCGGGTACTTCCAGAGGAGGGCTCTTATCGTTAAATAAATTTCCAGCAAATCTATTTTTTCTTTTCTGCTGTGGTTTTCTTTTTGCTTGGTTTCGGACGGGTCTTGCCTGTAGTCCCCCGCGAAATTTTGCCACGTCTGGTCCTCTGGTCACCTTTTCCCATGAACTGATCCTCCTTTCATAGCCATTTCCATAAAAGTCTGCGATTTTCGGTGAAAAAGCTCAGCTATTACCTGTATCCGTGGGCTATGGACTGACAATAGCGCAAGTCATTGCCCTGCCTAAGCGTTCCAAAAATCACCGACGAACCTACGGGTGCGCCTCAGATTTTTGAAACACTTATTCAGGCCAAGCACTTACACTCTTTTCCCGCCCCTAACCCACGGAGCCAGGTATTATTCTAGGAGCATACTGGGAATTCTTCAACTGAAGAAAAAAGAAAACAGGTGGAATCCAGGAATATTCTTCGATTTTCAAGCGGGCTACTCAAAAATTATTTGCAGAGTTGTTTTTTAAGTTGTGCGCAGTCATCCAGCAAAAGTTCATCAAGCTTGGCCGTAATAGCCCTGTTATCCTCTGCCCGATACCCCTTCAAGCGTTCGGAAAAATCGGGCAAGCGATAGAGAAAATTGCCGATGGTCTCCGGGCTGATACGGCGAACATTGGCCCCGTATTGCAGCTTTTCCAGCAGGTGGCCATTCAGTTCCTGTTCAAACTGACCGCGCATCGGCAGCGCCAGGTAAGGTTTGCGGAGATAAAGAGATTCCGTCAACAGGGTAAACCCTGCCGTGGCCATGACCGCCTTGCAGGTCGAAAGGTCTGCTAAAAAACCTTCCCGACTGGCTGCTTTGTAAGTGAAGTTTCCCACCTGCTCATCGCGGTTATAGCCGTAGACGACAAACTGCTCTCGCGTGAAATCTTTTAATAAATCGACAAACGACTCAAATCCGCTGGTCAAATAAACCAGAGTATGGCCCCTATTTTCCGGCTCAAGTGACAGGACCTCTTTTCTTAAAATCGGGGGGAAAATAAAGGTCCTGTTGTTTTTCGGCTCTCCGAAATAGAAGGAGGTAACCAGCGAGACATCCGGTTTCGGCACCATGCCGCGGATGACGCTCTCGGTTATCAATCGCTCTTTTTTGAGTTTCGGCGGGTAGGGATAATCCATGTACCTCATGCGGTGCTGGTTATCGATGGTAATCAGGGGGATGTGGTAGTGATTAGCCAGATATGCCGTCATCGGCTCAAAGTCGGTTATGACGCAATCGGGCTTGAATTTTTCAAAACCTTCATGACGAAGGGCTCGGAGTTTTTTATGCCCATCCGGCAGTTTTTTCATGTTGTCGGTCAGGGTTTTCGCCATGGAGACCTTGTTGTCGGCACTGGCAATGTGGAGGCCCTCGGTCTCAAAAACATCGAAGTCGTCCTTGAGGCTCCGGTATCCCTTGTCATAACTGACGACCTTGACGGTGTGGCCGGATTTTTCCAAGTGTGAGAGCATTTCGCGTGCCCGCGAGGAATGCCCGAAGCCTTCGCCGGATACGCCATAAATGATGTTTGCCATGTTATTTGTTTCTCAATGAGATGTCTTTCAATTCCTGGGTCAGGATATGCCATTTCGGCCGTTTCCAGCTAGTGCGGAAGGTTTCCACATCCTTTTCTACAGCCTGGTGTTCCCCTTCGTCTCCGTCCAGGAAAGCAATAAACTCGAATTGCCGCTTTTCCTGCCCGTATTCCTGGTCAAACAGTTGAGCGATATCATTGGGCGATATGATTTTTCTGCCCAGGACTTCTTTGGTGGCCAGTGAGAGCCCTTCATGACTGTCGGATTTTTCATAGGCCTTGTATATCAGTTCCGAGCAGACCAGTTCGGAATCGGTCTGAAAGTCAAAATTAAAGTCATAAGGTCTGCCGCTGTAATGAAAAGCGCGGATGATGGCCTGGGCTTTGGCATTTTTGGATAATCTGGGCCGCAGCACCGCCAGGGAGTCGGCCGCAGCGGAATGTTCCAGGGTGGTGAAAGAGACCCCTTCTCCTATGGCTTCCAGAACTCGAGGCCGATGATGGTCTTCCCGGGGGGCTTTACTCAACTTGTACTTATCTGGATAGCGCTTGCGAAGCAGACTCTCAAGAGAGCCACCTTCACTTCCCTGAGCCGCCAGCCATTCAACAACGAGAGGGTCGGAAAAAAACTGTTCCCGTTCTTCGGGGCCGCCGATATACAAGGCTGCATGAGCCCAGAATCCGGGGATGCCGATATTGGAGGCATACCACTCGCGGCGTTGCAGGAGAATGTCTCCAGGCTGAAGCTTTTTCTGTAATTTTTTTATCTGTTCAGGTGAGACAAAGGTTTTTTCAAGGCGCCAGACCTTGATATTACCCATCAATTTCGAAACGTTTTTCTGAACAGGGAACCATGCGGTAAACCCCAGGTCCTTGACGATACGGACGGCATTAACAACCGTCATGGTGGGGCCTTTCCCTTGCCCTGCCTGCCAGATGGCACGGTTATCCTCATCAATCATACTTTTAAGGGGATGGTTTTCTTTATCCGCATAGTTCTTATATACGATGTTAAGGCGCGCAAATTCAGCCCCCCGCAAGGCATTAAGAAAGCGAAACTTGAACAGCGCATAGGTCCCTTGCTCCAGGCCCAGTTCCGGCACCGCTTCATTCAGCATCACATGCATGGCCGGGTTTCTTTCCATTCTTTCAATAAAATCGAGGGCGAAACGGTATTCAGCAAGAAAGGAAGCAAGGGCGATGAAAAAAGCGGATTCCTTCTTCTTTTCCTCCTCCTCAGCCAGCATATAGATTTCGGAGTACTCCTGTCCCAGGGCATCACAAAAAAGAACATGGTCCAGAAGTGTCTGCCAGGTCTGCCAGACGATCAATCTCTCCTCACGATTGAGAAGCCGTCCGTCTTTAAGCTTTGTCGGTGGGAAAATATCAGGGTGGGCGTCAATGTACTCAAGGGTTGTTTTGAGCCCTTGGCGAGAGGCTTGAATAGCTCGAATGTCTATACTCAGGCGTTTGGCGAAAGCTGTGTTTGTTGCATTAACTGCCTGGCATGGCGGTGGGACAGCCAACATTAAAACTGCCGTCGATGAAAGGACGAATTTTAAGATATTGAAATTCCATAATTTTTTCATGACGCCTCAAGAAGCTTATAATCTTTGTTCAACAACATTTGCCCAGCTTTTTGCTAAGCAAAGTATTTGAATTAAAAAGGATTTAACAGGCAATAGTCATGCCATTATTCCCAGGCACGTTAGGTGAGGAATTACTTTTTTGGACAAGTTGAGAATGGTTGAAGAGGGCCTTTTGGGGAGGGGGCATGCCCGGCAAAAGATGGCCGAAAAAATAATCTTGATCGACAGGCTAAATGCCTCGAAAGGGGCCGGTATTCGTTGCTCTCATCCCGATGTTGCTGTCGGAACATTTCAACAGCATAATCCCTGCTCTCAAGCTTATGGTCCCCTTGCCAATTGCCATGCCGGTTGCTATAGTGGCGGCCGGAGCCGGCGGGTGGTTGAAAGATCGCGATTTCGGCTCTAATATTGTGCGGCGCTGATTTTCAACATCCTGCCATAGTGCTATTCCTGCGAGGCTAAGATGTCCAGTCGATCATACACTTTGACGGGCCGTTATGCCGAAACCGATGCCCAGGGGGTGGTGCACCACGCTAACTATCTAACTTGGTTTGAAGAGGGGCGCTCGGAATTTCTACGCCAGGTAGGAATGAACTACAGCGGTTTCGAAGAGGCCGGTTTTTTTGTGATAGTGGCTCACGCCGAGGTTGATTACCGGGCTCCCGCTTTTTATGAAGACCGGATTACCGTAACTACCAATCTCAGCAAGGCCCGCCGCAGGGTGTTGGAATTTACCTATCGGGCCGTCAACCAGGATGGCCAGCTGCTGGCCGAAGGACGCACGGTTCACGTGGTGATCGGCCGGGACCGCCGTCCGACTTCACTGCCCAGAGAATGGCTCGAACGTTTCAAAACAACCTGAACCTGTGGGAAAACAACCTCAGCCAATTTCTTTCTCCCCAATAACGTTCCTTATTTTTTGGGATAAATCAGCCACATTGAACGGCTTCTGAATGAAACTGTTGCAGCCCCGCCGCATGATTTCGGCAGCCTTTCCATCGATTGCATAACCGCTGGAAAGGATAATGGGCATTGAAGGAAAAAGTTTACGAATATGATCAAAGGTTTCGCTGCCATCCATGCCGGGCATAACCATGTCAAGAATGACGAGGTTGACAGTTTCGCCGTTGTCTTCCAAATGCTTGAGGGCTTCCTTACCGCCTAGGGCCGTAATGGCTCTATACCCGAGCTTTTTCAATATGGCCTGGCCCACTTTAAGGATCATCTCTTCATCATCAATCAGCAGGATCGTTTCGGATCCTTCGATAATCTTGTTTTCGGCGGGAATTTCCTGAACAGGCATTCTATCCGACAGGGGTAAATAGATATTGAAAGTTGTCCCTTGAGCTATTTCACTAGCCACAGTAATAAAACCCCCATGGTTTTTGATAATGCCATAAGCTGAGGCCAGCCCCAGGCCGGTTCCTCTTTCTTTCTCTTTGGTTGTAAAAAAAGGATCAAAAACCCGAGCACGGGTGTACTCATCCATTCCGGTGCCTGTATCCGTGACTGAGATTTTGGCATAACAACCGCCTTTGGCCTGGAATGGCTCGCAATAGGCGTCGTCAAGAATGGTTGCTGAGGTTTCCAGTTCGAGTTGTCCTCCATCAAGCATCGCCTGCCAGGCGTTGACATACATATTCAGCAATACCTGTTCAATCTGAACTTTGTCGACCTCGGCGACAAGCGGAGTTGCAACGGTTTGGACTTTTAGCTCAATTTCCTTTCTGGTTTGACTGAACATTGCCGAGCTGTTCTTGACCAGTTCATTCAGGTCCGTCGGTTTAGGATTATACTTCCCTCCCCGGGCGGCACCCAGCAACTGGGCCGTAAGCTTTGTTGCGCTTTGGACAAGGTCTTCAATAGTATGAAGATGCTCAT
This sequence comes from Deltaproteobacteria bacterium, assembly GCA_016934985.1. Taxonomy (GTDB): domain Bacteria; phylum Desulfobacterota; class Desulfuromonadia; order Desulfuromonadales; family JAAYDE01; genus JAFGRU01. The sequence continues at coordinate 61,879 of JAFGRU010000026.1, read as the reverse complement.
TTTCACAATTGGAAGAGTCAAGTTTCAAAGCCAATAAAGAAGAATGCCCCTGGATCCCCATAAGCAGGTTATTGAAGTCGTGGGCAATGCCGGCCGCCAAAGTGCCGATGGCTTCGAGCTTCTGGTTTTCGTTGATGCGTTTCAGAAGTGCTTCTTTTTGAAATTCCGATCGTTTTTCGTTTTCTATATCCGTCAGCACCCCACGGAGCCCTGCCGGGCTATCAACTCCTTGGATGGGACGGCTGGAGGTTCTGACCCAATGCGGGTTGCCCCGGCTGTCAATCATGCGATATTCGGCGGGTCCCAGATCCCCTGACATAACTTCGGAAAATTTTTTCAGAACCGGGGCCAGATCTTCGGGATAGATGATTTTTGTATAGTGTATTCCCTTGAGGGCTTCCGGTGCGATGCCGAGGATGGAGGTTACTGCGGGGCTGACGTATTGGATAATTCCCTTGTGGTCAAGTTCATAAATGGCATCATTGATTTCCTCAGTCAACAACCGATATTTTTCCCGCGAATCTTCCAGCTCTTTTGTCCTTTCCTGAACCAGGGTTTCCAGGTGCTCTTTGTGTTGCGCCAGTTCCCGGGAAAGGCGTTCCAGATTTATGTGAGAATTAATGAGGTCCCGATGTGAAAGGCAAATTCGCTTTGCCAAGAATATAACGGCAAGAATAAATACGACGCCCATGAGCCCGGCAGCCTGGAAAGGCTCCTGGGATGCCATGAAAAAGGCTACGACAATGGGGACGGTGCTGGGAATGGTGAAGCAGAGGAACCCGAAAAAGGATGGAGTAAGTGACAGTATTGCCCCGCCGCTCATACCACAGACGATGACCATCAGGTAGAACCTGTGAATTTCAGTGGCCGAGGCAAAAAGACTGACCGAGGCATACCCCCATGCTGCGCCTTGCAGGGTGACTGCGATCAGGGTTAGCCAATATAAGGAGCTGAAATTGTGCGGTGGGGTCTTATTTGTTTTGTACCAGAAATAGGGTGTCAGCCTGAGTAATGATGCTCCAACGATAAACCAAAGCCAGATCAGGTCCGGGGACGGAATTGCCAGCCAGGTCAGGAGCGCGATACAGAGATTGACGGCTGCCCCGGTTTTGGATTTTTCGAGCAGGGGAAGAGCCTGCTCCTGGATCGGGAAAGAAAGGTTCTGGTCAATTCCCGTTTCGGGAAGAGCTTCGTTCATTGTAAAAACAACCTTTAAACAATTTCACGTGGCTATTATCAACCTGACAGCCCAATCAATGAGAAATCTTATATGGAAAACTATAACATTTTACCCATCCCTATTAAATAAGTTTGTCTCTTGGAAGCGAAAAACAATCCAAGAGTAACACTTTGAAATTAAATATTATTTATGAATTTGTTGGCAAAAATTAAGGCGGATGATGGGCTGAACAAACGGACTGATGTTGCCGAAGAGAGTTGTAAAGATAGGATTTTTTGATGTTAAATTATTGAACAAAAAGAACAAAAGCCATGGCCGGGCGCTTACTTGCCTCGCGCATGGCAAACTGGATGCTTTCCAGGCGCCAGCCTTTTCCGACCCATTCATTAATAATTTCTTCCAGGCTTTCATCCGTCACCAGGCTGGTTTCAACTACCTTGTAGCGGGGCGTTTCCGGCATTTTGCTCTCCTTCGCGACCAATGTCGGTTTTTTTCTCTCCATTCACTTACCAGTAAAATCAGAACTGGGCGTTGCCTGGCGTACGTGGAAAAGGAATGACGTCGCGGATGTTCTCCATGCCGGTGACGTACATAAGAAAACGCTCGAAGCCGAGACCGAAACCCGCGTGGGGGCAGCTTCCCCAGCGGCGGATATCCATATACCAGGCAAGAGGTTCACTTGGGACGCCCATGGCGTCCATCCTCATTTTCAGGATGTCGTAACGTTCCTCCCTCTGGCTGCCGCCAATGATTTCACCGACCCTCGGCACCAGCAGGTCCATGGCCGCGACGGTTCTTTCGTCATCATTGAGGCGCATGTAGAAGGCCTTGATCTGGGCGGGATAGTCGACAACGAAGATGGGGCCGTCGAAAACCTTTTCGGTCAGATAACGTTCATGTTCCGATTGCAGATCGAGCCCCCACTCCACGGGGTAGGCGAAATTCTCCCCGGATTTCTGGAGAATGGAGATTGCTTCGGTGTAAGGAAGGACATGAAACTCGGCCTTGGCCAGTTTCTCCAGCTTGTCGATCAACCCCTTTTCTATTCGGTCATTGAAAAATTGCAGGTCTTCCCCGCAGTTTTCCAGAGTATAAATTACATGATAGCGCAGGAAATCCTCGGCCAGTTTACAGTCGTCCTGGAGATTGGCAAAGGCGATCTCCGGTTCGATCATCCAGAACTCAGCCACATGGCGGCTGGTGTTGGAGTTTTCGGCCCGAAAGGTCGGGCCAAAAGTGTACACCTTGGAAAAGGCGGTGGCAAAAAGCTCGGCTTGGAGTTGACCGCTGACTGTAAGACCGGTTTTTTCGCCGAAGAAATCCTCTCTCCAGTCGATTTGGCTGTTTTCGAGGGGCGGATTTCTGGGATCGAGAGTGGTGACGCGGAACATCTCCCCGGCACCTTCGCAGTCGTTGGCCGTGATAATGGGGGTCTGGACATAAAGAAAGCCACGTTCCTGGAAAAATTTGTGGACGGCAAAAGAGAGGGCGTTGCGCATGCGGAAGACCGCCCCGAAAGTATTGGAGCGCGGGCGCAGGTGAGCGATGGTGCGCAGGAACTCGAAGGAGTGGCGCTTTTTTTGTAGTGGGTAGTCGTGGCCCGCCTCACCTACCATGGTAATTCGTGCTGCCTTGACTTCCCAGCGCTGCCCTTCGGCTGGGGATGCGACCAGGTCGCCTTCGACCTCCAGGGCGGCTCCAGTACCGATGGCTGAAACGGCCTCATGGTCGGGGTGGCTGGCATCGATAACCACCTGGATGGAAGCCATGGAACTGCCGTCGTTGAGGGCCAGGAAGGTGACTCCCTTGCCGCTGCGGACGGTACGCACCCAGCCTTTAAGGACAATGTTCTCAATCTCCCCTTCTGCGGTCAGGGCTTTTTGGACGGCCAGGTAACGGCAATTGGAATCTAAATGACCTTTCCTCATCTTTCCTCCCTAGTTCAGTTCCCGTGTTTTTTGGAATTCAATCTTGGGCCACTGTTCCTGAACATTGCCCAGACGCCATTCACTCGTGGCCAGGTAGGTCAGGCTTTTTTCGGCATCGTAAGCGAGGTTGACCTCTTCTTTTTTGATAAATTTTTCCAACTCCTTGCGGTCTTCGCACTCGACCCAACGGGAGGTGGCGTAGTTGACGGTTTCATACATAGCGTCGACGTTATATTCGGCTTTCAAACGTTCGATGATAACGTCAAACTGGAGAACGCCGACTGCACCGAGGATATAATCGTTGCTTTTCAACGGCCGGAAGAGCTGGACAGCGCCTTCCTCGGTCAGTTGTTGGAGGCCTTTGTCCATCTGTTTGATTTTCAGCGGGTCTTTCAATCTGACGCGGCGGAAGTGTTCGGGTGCAAAACTGGGGATTCCGGTGAAGCGCAAAGATTCCTTTTCGGTGAAGGTGTCGCCGATTTTGATGGTGCCGTGGTTAGGTATGCCGATAATGTCGCCGGGGTAGGCTTCTTCAACGTTCTGGCGGTCCTGGGCCATGAAGATCATGGCGTTGGCGATCTGCACATCCTTGGCGATGCGATGGTGCCGGACTTTCATGCCACGCTGAAATTTTCCTGAACAGATACGCAGGAAGGCGATACGGTCGCGGTGGGCAGGGTCCATGTTCGCCTGAATTTTGAAAACAAAGCCGCTGAAAGGTTTTTCGTATGGAGAAACCTCCCGGGAGGCGGCGGCACGGGGCATGGGATTGGGGGCCAGCTCGACGAAAGTGTCAAGGAGCTGCTGGACGCCGAAATTATTGATAGCGCTGCCAAAGAACACCGGGGTCTGGTTCCCTTTCAGGTACTCCTCAAGCTCAAAGGGGTTGGCAGCACCGTTGAGCAGCTCCACGTCAGCGCGCAGATCATCGGCCTGGCTACCGAGGATTTTGTCCAGCTCCGGGTTGTCCAGGCCCTTGATGACCGTCCCTTCCTGAACGCGGTCCTTGATGTGGGAGGTGAAGAAGTGCATCTCCTCATTATGTAGATGGTAGATTCCGCGGAAGCGTTTGCCCATTCCGACCGGCCAGGTCAGGGGGGCGCATTCGATTTGCAGGGTGTCTTCGATATCGGCGAGGATGTCCAGGGGTTCCAGACCTTCGCGGTCAAGCTTGTTGATGAAGGTCATGATCGGTGTGTTGCGCATGCGGCAGACTTCCATCAGCTTGCGGGTCTGGGTTTCCACCCCTTTGGCGCTGTCGATGACCATGAGAGCGCTGTCCACCGCGGTCAGGACCCGGTAGGTATCCTCGGAAAAATCCTGATGGCCGGGGGTATCAAGGAGATTGACTTCGAAATTCCGGTAGTTGAATTTCATCACCGAGGTGTTGACCGAGATGCCGCGTTCCCTCTCCATGGCCATCCAGTCACTGGTGGCGTGGCGGGAGGCTTTTTTCGATTTGACCGCTCCGGCCAACTGAATTGCACCCCCGAAGAGGAGAAGCTTTTCCGTCAGGGTGGTTTTCCCGGCGTCGGGATGGCTGATAATGCCGAAAGTTTTTCTCCGGCTGATTTCCTTCTGATTATGTTTTTCCACTTCTTTTCCTTTGTTTCCCCCAAAAAAAGAGGGCCGAAGGCCCTTTGCTGCACAGACTACATAGTAAAAAAACCTTTTCCGCAAAGCAACAGATATTTATTTCTTCGCAAATGAACTGGAAAGAATTATAGTAAAATTTTTGAAATTATTCAGTTTGTCGGCACAATGCCTCGCATCGCCCATTCCAAGGGCCGTACGAAAACATGGCGGATTTCAAGATACTGCGCAAAAAACTTCATCTGACCCCCGACCGGGCCCTGGTTGTTTCGTATCTTGCGGCAATTATCCTGGGAACGTTTTTTCTTTCGCTTCCGGCAGCCTCCCGGGAGGTGCCGCTGTCCTGGCTAGATGCTCTTTTTACCGCAACCTCCGCCCAGTGTGTCACCGGGCTGATTGTGGTGGATACAGGGCAGCAATTCACCCTGTTCGGGCAGCTTGTCATCCTTCTTCTCATCCAGATCGGCGGTCTCGGCATCACCACCTTTTCCGTCTATCTGTTTTTCTGCCTGCGGATGGGCATCGGCACCCGCGGCCGCTGGATAATTCAGGAGACCATGCTGCATACGCCGGTCGCGTCCCTGAAGACTCTCATCTTTGAGATCATTGCCATTACCCTGATCATAGAGGCTCTTGGCACCTTTTTCCTTGCCTTTGTTTTTGTTCCGGAAATGGGGTTCTTTCAGGGGACCTATATTGCCCTGTTCCATGCCGTGTCAGCCTTTTGTAATGCCGGTTTCAGCCTTTTTCCGGACAGCCTGATCGCTTACCGGGGACATGCTTTTCTGAATATTACCATCATGGTTTTGATTGTTTTAGGCGGCATCGGCTTTCTAGTCATCCGAGAGTTGCTTGATATGTTTCGCACGCGAAAGCGAAGGCGGCTGTCCCTTCACTCCCGCCTGGTTTTGATAACGACTGTAATTCTCATTGTCGGCGGTGCCCTGGTCATCGGCCTTCTGGAAAATTCTTCTTCTCTGGCCGGCATGTCATTCAGGGAAAAAATTCTCGTCTCTTTCTTTCAGTCCATTACTACCAGGACTGCCGGGTTCAACAGCATCGACCTTGGCCTTTTTGAAGCGCCAACCCTGGTTTTTATGATATTTCTCATGTTTATCGGAGCATCACCGGGTTCTTCAGGTGGAGGGGTCAAAACCACCAGCCTTGCTTTGGCTGTGGCCATCCTTAAAAGCCGGTTGAAGGGCACATCCCACACTAATATTTTTCATCGCACCATCCCCGCGGAACTGGTATTAAAAACCCTGACGCTGGTCTTGTCGGCGGTTCTTTTTCTGGGGGCTACGACCTTTGTCCTGTTGTGTGTGCAGAACATCAATATCCCGGTGGCGAGGAGCCCGAACAGTTTTTTGATGGATACCTTCGAAGCTGTGTCGGCGTTTTCCACCGTCGGTCTTTCCCTTGGAATTACCGCAAAACTTTCCATTGCGGGGAAATTTCTGGTTATTATCCTGATGTTTGTTGGACGCGTCGGTTTGCTTACGGCGGGTTTTGCTATTCTCAAACGGGCCGAAAAAATTCCGACCCGTTATTCGGAAGAAAACATCATGATCGGCTAGGAGAAATTTGAAAAACCAACCCTGGTTGGAAAGCCACATGCTTTTTTCAAATTCCTCTAGCTTTTTGGGGAGGAACTTTACATGGGACGTTTTTGTGTCATAGGGCTGGGTAACTTCGGCTATCATGTCGCCCGCACCCTTTACGCCGAAAAGCAGGAAGTCATTGCTGTTGATCTCAGTCAGGAGGCAGTGCAGAAAGTTCATGACGACTGCACCTATGCCGTTCTCGGGGATGCCGCCAATAAGGAATTTCTGATTGCCCAGGGGATTGACGAAATGGATGCGGTCATCATCTCTACCGGCGAAAAAACCCATCTGGCCACGCTCATCACTCTTTTTCTCAAGGAACTCAAGGTCAGACGCATTATCGTCAAAGCTTCCTCGGAAGATCACGGCCGCATTCTGGCCAAGGTCGGGGCCACGGAAATTATCTATCCGGAAAAGGACATGGCCCTCAAAACCGCCCGTTCTCTGACTAAACCGAATATTCTTGACTTCATTTCCCTAAGCGAAGATTTTTCCATCGCCGAGTTGGCTCCACCGCACTATTTTATCGGCAAAAGCCTGGTGGAACTGAATCTCAGAAAGAAATTCAATGTGACGGTCATTGCCGTAAAGGATGTCCTGACAGGAGCTATCCTCGCTCCGCCACCGGCGGATCATGTAATTAAGGACAGTGAAATTCTGGTTTTTATCGGGAAATCGGGAGATATTGACAAAGCTTATGGCAGGGGGTAATTGCTGGTTTCGAGCCACAAGGGGACATGTTGGCTGGATCAGGCTAAACTGTTAGGCTCCGGCATGTCCTCAAGGGAAAACCAGAAGGTGGCTCCTCCTCCCGGGGTGTTCTCCACCCAGGCTGTGCCTCCGTACTGACGAGCGATTTTGCGTACCGTGGCGAGGCCGATTCCTGTTCCCTGGGTTTGTTCCTCGCAAGCGCCACGGTAAAAAACCTCGAAAATCTTGGTTTTTTCGTTGTCGGGGATGCCCGGTCCATGATCACGGACAAAGTAACGGGCTTTCCCTTCTTTTCTGTCTCCGCCGATTTCGATGGGTTGCCCAGTTTGCCCGGCATAGGTCAGGGCGTTTTTAAGCAGGTTTTCAAATATCTGGTTAAGGAGGGTTTTGGGGAGATGAACGGTAGGCAGGGAACCTCCCTGGATTTCGATCTGGTTGTCCATAAGTTTTCCGTTGAGGGCGGCGATTACTTCACGGACGACGGTTTCGACATTGATGGGTTTTGAGGGGCGCTCCAGAAAACCGGCTCGTGCCAGACGCAAGAGGTCTTCAAGGAGATCAAGCATGTTTTCTCCCTGCTGCTCAATGGCCGCAAGAAATTGGCCGGCCTTGTCATCCAGCTTATCGCTGTACTGTTTTCGCAATAACTGGGCATAGCCTATTATCGGTGTCAGAGGCGTACGTAAATCGTGAGAAACCGTATAGACGAAAGCATCGAGTTCACGATTGGCGTCTTCAAGTTTTTCAAGGGTACTCTTGAGTTTATGGATGTCCCGGATGCTGGCCCTGATGCCAAGAAATTCTTTGCTGCTGCTGAAAATTGGTTGCCAGGAAATGGAAACCCAGAGGATGAAGCCGTCTTTGCGCTTTAATCGGAAAGGTACATTGGTGCCTGAAGTTTTTTCCGCTACCGCCTTGCTGAAAAGCTTATGAATTTCCTCCCGGTCATCTTCATGGATCAGAGCAAAGATATGGTCCTGCTTTTTCAGGCATTCCTCAAAGGTATAACCCGTCATGCGTTCGACGGAGCGGTTGGCCCAGAGAAGCTCGCCATAAATTCCCAGCCAGATCCCAAGGTCCATGCTGTAGTCGGCAATGGTACGAAACTTTTCTTCGCTGAGTCGCAGCGCTTCCTCAGCCTTGCGGCGTTCTTGGATGAGGTTCCACTCGCGCAGGGCACGTTGGACAAGAATCGGCATGGCACCCAGGTTTTCTGCCGATTTGACCACGTAATCGAGGGCGCCTGCTTTAAGGGCTTCGACCGCAAGTTTCTCATCACCGTGGCTGGTCATCAGCATGAAGGGGCATGCCGCTTCCTCCTTGTTCGCGGGGAGAAGCTCTATCCCCTTGCCGTCGGGGAGAAGGAAGTCGAGCAGTACCAGATCATAATCCTGCTTTTTCAGCAGGGCCGAGGCATCTTTGAGGGTGTGGGCAATATGGAATACAACCTCTCCCGAACGGGATGAAAATGCTCTCTTAATCAGTTCGACATGAGCTTGTTCATCTTCGACCAGTAAAATTTTGAGGGCGGTTTCAGGCATAATTGTATTTCATGACCAGGGGTTGAAGTTCCATCCCAGCCAGTAAAAGCCCAATTCCTCCATCAGTTTAGTGAAGAGTTCAAAATCCAGGGGTTTGACCAGGTAGCTGTTGGCGTGGTAATCATAGGCCCGCGATGCGTCGATTTCGGCTTGGGAAGTCGTCAGGATAACGACGGGGATACGCTTCAACCCCTCGGTGTTTTTGATTTCGCGAAGAACTTCCAGACCGTCGATTTTAGGAAGCCGCAAATCCAGCAAGATGACATTGGGCCGGGGTGATTTTTCCGGATCCTGATATTTCCCTCTTCTGAAGAGATAGTCCAAGGCTTCCTCGCCGTCCTGGACATGGTTTATTTTATTTGCTACTCGCTGGTTTTCAAAGCTGCGAATAACTAACTCAGCATGTGCGGGATTGTCCTCTACCAATAATAAACAAAGTGGTTCACCCTTCATTGCATAAAAATTGCTCATCTGAAATTCCTTCCTGTTTCGCCGGCAGGGTAAATACAAAAGTGGAGCCCTTGCCTTCACCATCAGACTCCACCCATATCCTTCCACCATGAAATTCCACAATACGCTTAACCAGCGCCAGGCCGATGCCGGTTCCTTCGCAGGTTTGATCCAATCGTTCAAAAAGACCAAAGATTTTATTTTTGTAACGTTCAGGAATTCCGGCCCCATTGTCGCACACAAAACACTTTATGTGTTCATTATGTTTCTCGGCGTAGATTTCGACACGCGGAGTCGGTTGCTTCCCCATAAACTTGACAGCATTATCAATCAGGTTCTGGAAAACCTCCAGGAGCCGCGGGCGGTCTCCATATATAACGGGAAGGTTGTCCGAAACGGAGATTTCCACCTTGCTTTCGGAGATTCTGCCCCCCAGCATGGTCAGAGTTTCCTGAATCAGATCGTTCAGGTCTATTTCTCGGGGTGGGTTGACCAAGCGGCCAATGCGTGATAATTCCAGAAGCTCGTCCAGAAGTCTTTGCATCTTGTCCGTGGCGGATTTGATCTGTGTGGCGTCTGCCTGAACCCGTTCGGTGTCTCCTTTGCGAGCATCTTCAGCCAGAAGGCCGGTAAACCCGCGAATGGTGATGAGAGGGCTTTTCAGGTCATGGGAGACCGTGTAGGTGAACCTCTCCAGTTCCGCATTTTTTGCTTCGAGTTCGGTCACCAGCTTTTCCCTGGCTTCGGCAACCCGTTTGCGTTCGACGACTTCGGCGGAGAGTTTTTCTGCCAGCAGTTCGATTTGAGCTGTCCGTCTAAAAGTATGTTCGAGATAGATAAGGAGCAGGCCGACCAAAAAAATTCCTGCAGCCAGGGCGACGCCTGGCCGCCATGACAGCCGCTGGGGAACATACCCCGGCAGGGACTGAGAACGGATCAGGAGTTCACGGTTGCCAATTTTAAAGACCTCCAGGTTTTTCAGCGTTTCACCCTGTTGAGTTTTGAGCCGGTTGATCAATGTTTTGGAGCCTTGGAGCGGCTCGAAAAAATCGATCTTGATGCCCGACAAGTCATGTTTTTCCCGAATTTCCTGCAATATATTGGCTACCGGGAAAAGGCCGAAGATAAAGCCGCCTAAAGATGTGTCGTTTTTTGGCCTGTCGGTTTCGAACAGGTAGTTTTTTCCGAAAATAGGCAAAAAGACCATATATATTTGTTGATTATCCTGCTGGGAGGGCCAGTCAATTTTTATGGCTCCCAGGGTTCTCGTTTTCTCTGCTTTTGCCAAGGCTTGGTATACCTCGGGAAGATCAGCCATATCGGTTCCCAGGCCAAGTTTATCCTTCCCCGGACCTTCAAGGTAATAAACCGGATAAAAAACCTGTCGTGCTTCATCATTTTCGGGAAGCTGGCTGTTTTCCCGTCCCTCGTCAAACAACGAAATTCCTTCCTCACCTAATTTGCGGTGGAAAGTTTTTCGATCATCGAGTTTTACAGAGGGAAGCCAGCCAAAGAGAAGGATATGCGGGTGCCGCGCCAGGACCGGTTGCACAAACTTTTGGAATTCATCGCGCGTGACGAATTCCGAGCCTTGGAACAAGGCTTCTATCAGTTGCAGGGTGTCGATATCGCTTTCGAGAATATCCTTGATATCGGTATTTACACTGTTTGCGGTAAAATGGAAATGGCTTCTGATTTCCTGGACTTCTTTCTCTCGGACAACAAAGAAAACCACGATGGTAATAATTAAGCCCAATAACCCCACCAAAAGCAAAGGGATGGTTTTTCGTGCAAGTGGACTTTTTTTATATGGCTCCATAGAGGACTTCGCGCCTAAGTTCTCAGTTCCCCCGTTTTTGGGAGACAGAAAAGAATCTTTGGTTCTTTTGACGTGAGAAGCGATCTCATGCCCACCCGTTTGGTTAAAGAGTGGGTCGAAACAATAGCGTGTGAAGCAATTGGTGTGTTACCTCAAATGGTACGGAAAACTCAAAAACTGCTTCGGCGTTTTCTGGATAACTTGCCCAGAATCCAGCCAAATAAGAGTACCCCCGCCCCGGCCAGGAACCACTTGATGACTCCCGTCCGAAGCAGATCGGTATTTTCTATTTTCAGTTCCTCAGCTCTGGCCGCAAGTTTTTCATTTTCCGTCGCCAGTTGGTCTCGCTCGGCAATGATGCTAAGGAGATTTTCGGATTTACTCATAAGAGAGGTATAGTCTTTACTGGTAGCCTCGAGTTTTCTGGTTGTCTGTTGATACTTTTCCTCAAGTTCGGCAAGCTGCAGACTCAACTTTTCCTCGTTCGTTTTACTGCTTTGCTCAAGATCTACATGCATCTTTTTTAAATCATTTCGGTTTGTTTCCAGTTCTTGGATCTTTTTTTCCAGGTTGGCCACCTGTTTTGTCAGGTTGGCAATAATGATGGGTTTTGGGGTTTGGGAAGAGACGTACTGTCTCAGAACATAACCTTCCTCACCGGAGCGTATGCGCACACGGAAATGGTTATCCCCTTTTTCCAATATTTCCATGGGGGTTCCGGTTTTCAGGGTGCGGAGAACTTTATATTGATTCCCCGGACCTTGACGCAAGGTGATGATCAGTTCGTCGGCAACATAGCCGGTTTCGGCTAGCGCGGGAATAGAAAGCAGAGTAAACAGGCAAAAGAAAAAAACAACTCGTCTAATGGACATAAGAAAGACCTCCTGCTTTGGCAATGATCCAAAAAGGAGAAGTATGGTTACGGAAATTTACGTGATTACGATTATTAAACGCCTGGAATTACTAAGCCGCGGTTAATACTCAGGCAGACGTCAATATGTGGAGAGCTTAACACAAGGTGGGGGAAGAGAGAATAAAAAATCAAATATTAAGATCATTCCCGAAGGATTTTTTGATAACCCTGAGCGGAAATAGAACATCATAAACATTACAAAGGAAAAAATTGGGTTGAATGTCAGTTTTCGCGGAAATCTTCCAAAAATTCTTCCATAAAAAGGTCTTCTTGGCCGTTGTTGGTACCCGACAGAACCAGGCTCAGAGCAATTCCGCCCATGAAAAGAAGAGAAAGTATTGCAAAACCGAGTTTGGCTCCAAAATAGGCGACAATCTGGACCCCGAGAAGAATGCTGCAAAGGATACTGAGGAGAATTAGAATTTTCCCAAAACCTTTCATTTCATTACCCCATTGTCTTTGTTAGTGGTTTAAAACGTCAGGGTTGGTTGTAAAAAGCGAATCGATCAACCAGGGTTTTTTTGTATTCCGACAGTTCGATTTCCGCTTCAATCTTGTAAGTTCCCGGGTCCGTGCAGTAAATACCTGCGGCATAACCGCCTTTTACCGGGAACCCCCCTGCCTCCAGGATATCTTTTTGGGGGCCTACGATTTTATACTTAACCTTGGCGTCAACAATTTCATTTCCGAGTGCATCGGTAATGAAAAGTATCAACTGCGGTTTCGGTGTCCCTTCCAAAACATCTTGGTTTTGTCGCAGTTGCTCTGTTAGTTGATATGGGATATTCCGGTAAAAAGCGAAAGGGCCTTCCGTGTTAACCAGTTGATAGGAAAACTCATAACCTTTCACCTGGCTTTCATGAACCGCCTTGGGCGCCTCCATTCTCTCTTCCGGGACATCCCTCCCATAACCAACTTGCCCTGCGTAAACAACTATTGCCATAAATGCGCCAAGTACACATATTATCAAAGCACGGATCATATCGTTTTCTTAACCTATCATGAGCGAAGTTGAGTAAGAAACTTTGGAAATATCCTTTTTAAAAGGATATTTTCCGTTTTTAATACGATTATGCAACCGACATGTCTAACATAAACAGTATCAGCAAACAGTGTACCTTTTTTTAGTTGCTTATAAAAAACTTATAAAATTTCAAGAAAAAAAATAAAGAACCTCGCTAAAGCTATTATTTTCTTAATTAACAGACCTTTTTGTCTCAAAAAAACGACACATCAGGAGAGGCTAAGCTTTTTCCTTAAATATCCAGTCAATTATGATGTCTCAAAAACGAGACAAAGCATTGATGTTCTCCAACTGTCTGAAACCCATGAAGATTTTCCTGGCAGTTGAAACGTCGGCTAGAAGTTGGCACTTTCTTCTCTTAAAGATTCAGAACCCTTAATGGCGGCCCCGTCCTCCTGGTTTTTGAACAGGCTGGGAACGATATGGTGCCGGTTCAAGAGTTTGTAGAATTCAGTTCTGTTGCGTCCTGCCAGGCGGGCCGCGTGTGTTACCTTCCCATTGGTGATTTTAAGAAGTCGCACCAGGTATTCCTGCTCAAATTTTTTCCGGGCTTCGCTAAAGGTCGGGATTTTCTCTGAGTTTTGCTCCAATGCGTTATTTACCAGGTCAACGGAGATAACAGGTGTTGTTGAAAGGGCGACGGCCTGCTCCACGACATTCAACAGTTGGCGAATGTTTCCTGGCCAGGGTGCATGAAGCAGAATTTCCATGGCTTCGGGGGAGAAGCTGGTGACATGCTTGCCGGTTTTTTTGTCCAGTTCCTGGAGAAAGTGATTGGCCAGCAAGGGAATATCCTCACGCCGTTGCGACAGGCCGGGCAGATTCAGGGAAACGACATTCAAGCGGTAATAGAGGTCTTCCCGAAAACTGCCGGCCTCAATCTCTTTTTCGATGTTGCGATGGGTCGCTGAAATGATTCGGACATCGACATGAATAGGTGCTGTTGACCCGACAGGACGGATCTGCTTCTCCTGAAGAACGCGCAGCAACTTGACCTGGAGTTGGGTCGGCATGTCGGCGATCTCATCCAAAAACAGGGTCCCACCGTGGGCCGATTTGAACAAGCCGGGGTAGTTGTGCAGAGCTCCGGTGAAAGAGCCTTTGGCGTGGCCGAAAAGTTCAGACTCCAGAAGCGAATCAGGTATGGCGCCGCAGTTAACGGCCACAAAAGGTTGTTTGGCGCGCACGCTGGCCAGATGAATGGCCCGCGCGAACACCTCTTTCCCGGTCCCGCTTTCCCCCCGCAGGAGAATGCTTGATCCGCTTTGGGCCGCCAGGTAGGCCTTGCTCAGGAGGTCTTCCACCAGAGGACAGCGGGTAATGACATCGCGGCGCCATTCGCCTTCGCCATCTTTTGTTTCTCCTCGAAGGCCGCAGAAATCAAGGGCTTTTTCAATATCCCGCAAAAGGGCCTTGCTGTTCAGAGGCTTGGTTAGAAAAGAAAAAATTCCCCGCTTGGTGGCTGCGACGGCATCGGGGATGGAGCCGTGAGCGGTTAGAATGATCACCGGCACCGAGGAGTTGATTTCCCGGATGGTATCGAACAGAGCGAGGCCGTCCATGCCTTCCATGCGTAAATCCGTCAGGATCAGGTGCGGCCGGAAAAGTGAAAATATAGCCATCGCTTCTTCCCCGCTTTCGGCGACACAGACTTCATAGCCGGCACCGTTGAGACGGATGGAGAGAAGGCTCAACAGATCGGTATCATCGTCTACCAACAGTATGCGGGGGCGTGGTTCTTTGACATTACTGCGGTCATTCATTTTCTTTGCTTGTTTCTCTTTCATGTATGATTTTTTCAATATTTTTAAGTTCTTTCAATTGATGTGCCAAGCGGCTGGATTTGTCTTTTTCCTCTTCGAGCAACTTTTGGGTAAAAATAATCTCGTTTTTTTGTTTAAGCAGGAGTTCAAGGAGGCCGACTACCCCCTTCAATTCATAATCATTTTCAAACTTAGGTTTTTCGATCTCTTCCTTTAGGGCTGACATCAATGCGGTTCCGTTTTGCGGATGGCCGGTCAGGACGGCAAGGTAAAGGGCTTCAAGATGCCAGAAAATATCGGGTTTCTGCTCGAGTTTTTCCAGAGCTTTATTATATTCCCCGTTACGATCTTCGTGCGACAACTGTTTCAGATAATAAAAGCGGGAGAATAAAGTCTCGGCTGGAGCCTTATTTTCTGTTACGGCCTCCCATTTGTCGCCAAAACGATTCTCCCCTCCGTAATAGGATCCGGGCAGGCACCCTGACAATGCGACCAGGAACCCTACGCAGACGGCTGGAATCCTTAAGGTCTTGATAATTTTCATGTGTTTTTTCCCTCGCTTGCCAGAGGAAGAGCCACCTGGAAACAAGCTCCTCCTGAGCGGCTGTTTTTTACGATGATACGCCCCCCTTGCTCTAAAACATATTCTTTGGCAATGGACAGACCCAGGCCGGTTCCCTTGATGGTACCGTTCAGAGGGGCTTCTCCCTGGTAGAATGGCTGAAAAATTTTTCCTCGTTCTTCTTCCCGAATTCCGGGCCCTGAATCCGCAACTTCGAAAACCCCCATTTTTGATGCGGCGAAGGCGCGCAGGTCTATGCGACCACCAAATGGTGTATATTTGACCGCGTTAGAGATGAGATTGTCAACGATAATCCTGATTTTATCCTGATCTCCCAGCAGTTCAATATCCTGCAGGTTGGATTCTATGTGGATTTCCTTTTTCAGGATGGCCGGAAGCTGACCTTCGAGGATTTCATCCACGGCTTCCGTCAAAGGAACTTTTGAAAAAAACATTTGCGACAGTCTGACCTGGTCTTTGCTGAAGCCCAGTAAGTTTTCAATGAGTTTTTGTAATTGAATGCTGTTTTTGCATAATATTTTGGTGACTTCCCGTTGCTGGTCGTTGAGCTGGCCGACCAGTTCGTCGCTTAACAGGTCCGCTCCTTCCCGGATGGAGGCCAAGGGGGTTTTGAGCTCATGGGAAACATGAGCGAGGAATTTGCTTTTCTCCTTTTCGACATCTCCCAAGCGCTCTCTTAACCAGTCCAGTCTTCCCCCCAGGGCCTCGAGGTCCCTGGGACCGCTGACTGAAACCGGGGTTGTGTAGTCCCCCTCCCCAAGTCGGTGAATACCTTTGTCCATTTCGCGGATCGGCCTCAGGATTAACTGAGCAAAAATGAACATCGACAGAATAGTCAGGAAAATAAAGATGACCGCCTGAATAATGAGGTCGCGCTGTTTTTTTTCCGAGGCCGTTTGCATGGTGTCTATTTCACGAAGGATGAGGTCTTGGCTGTCAGCGTTGATTTTTCCGGCCAGCTGGTTTAGAAGGGCAAATTCAGCCAGGGCTGTTTCCAGGGTGGTTGTTCCCTGGGGCCCCTTATTCAGAACCTCCTGGATGCGGTTCACTCCTTCCTGAATGGCTTGCAAAGCGGTCTTCCCCTCGCTGTCGCCGAGCAGATTGTTGAGAACCTCCAGAGTGTGCAAAAGCTCTTGGTGCTTTGCTGTTATGTTTTCCAGCATTTGCGGGTCCTTCAAGACCTGGTATTGGCGTGCCAGCCTCTCAAAGGTCAGGACTTTTTCGACCAAACTGCCACTTTCCTGGGTGACGGCCACGGAATTACTGACGGCTTTGGTTCCTTGTATAGCCAACCTGGTCATGGAAATTTCGGCGCTGACCAAAACAACGATTAACGGCAGAGCGATCACGGTAAAACCGATGAGCACCAAGAAAAGAAAGGATTTGGGCCAGAAGAGACGCCTTGTCATGAAATCTAACCAGAATTCTTTTTGTGGGGAGAGGAGGTTGAGGTGTTAATGGGCCAGTCGTTTTCAAACCCCGGCGGAAAAAATGTTTCCCGGGTGCGGTTGAAATAGCCGTATTGAATGTGCGGGACTTTGCGTTTGATATGGTCCAGCATTCTTTTCATACCCATTCCTTCATCCGTCAGGGACATCTCCCGGATGTATTGAACGGGATCGATGCTCAGGTTGCGCACCTGAATCATGTCAATGCCGGTCTCCTCCAGAAGCGCTTCCAAGGTGTCCACCTCGGCTGGTTGGTCGTTCAGTCCGGGAAAGACCAGATAGTTCAGCATGGTGTAGAGACCGTTGTTTTTTGCTCTACGGATGGCGTCGATAACATCCTCGAAGGCGTATTGCTCGGTGCGATAATAGGCCTGATAATAATGTTTTCGCACGGAATTGAGGGAGATGCGGATTGAATCGATTCCTGCTTCCGCTAATCTGTCCACTGCCTCTGGAATGGAGCCGTTGGTGTTGAAATTGATGGTTCCTCGCGGGGTTTGGCGGCGCATGGCTCGAACGGAATCACAGATCCTTTCGGCCTGAAGAATCGGTTCTCCCTCACACCCCTGGCCGAAGGAGACAATGGCGTTATCCGCTTTTTTAAGATGGGGTACCGCGACCTCACAAAGCTCTTCCACGGTTGGCACAAAAGTGATACGCTCCTGGCTTGCGGGACAACATTCCGATTCCTGCAAGGAAATACAGCCCAGGCAACGGGCATTGCAGACCGGCGAGGTTGGCAGGGGAGCTTCCCAGCGCTGCAGGAAAAGGTTCTTGGCCGCAAAACAGTGGTAGTCGAGGGCGCAGCGTGCCAGCTGTTCCAGAAGACGGTTGTGCGGGTATTCTTTCAGCGTTTTTCGGACTTGGGGTTCAATTAACCGGTCGTCAAAGTTGTCCGGATTCCACTGTTCGCTTTTGTCGACCCGGACGGCAGCAGCATAAAAACGCTCTTCCTCCAGGCACCAACCGACCGCCGTATAGGCCCAGAGTGAAAGGTTGCCGGTCCCACGGCCGCAATCCATGGCCGGCAGCAGGGTTCGCATGTAAGCCGGTGCCGGAAAAGCAGCTACAGCCTGAATCCTGTCTCCCCCCAGGCGGCGAGGCAGACGGTCGATGGTCTTTGCTTTTCGGGTTTTTCGGTCGATGCCGGTAGGGGTAGTGTGCGGAAGAGTGAAAAGCCGACTGCCCTCGGGAAGAGGGATCATCTCGTCGGGGTACGGCAGACGAATTCTCGAGCCGTTCATTCCGACCATCAGAAGATCCGGGTGTTCGAACACCTCGCCCCTGGAGTTGGCCACAACAGCCAATATGGTTTTATTTTTCGGCATATGCAAACGGACTTCCTGTCTTTTGAATGCCGGTAAAACATAACATATTTCCATTATTTAAACAATCGAGGAGTACTGGCTCCGCGACCCCGGTACTCAATATCAGAAGTCTTCATGCGCCTAGTACTGACGACCCTTCACAGCAAATACATTCACTCCTGCCTGGCTCTGTCCTATCTGGCCTCATACTGTCAGAATATTCCCAAATGCGAGATTGCCCTTCAGGAGTACACGGTACATGAGCCCAAGGAAAACGTTCTGGCGGCCATTCTGGCTGAGAAGCCGGATGTGGTGGCTTTCTCCGTTTACATCTGGAACCGGAGCGCTGTCCTGGAACTGGCTGATGCCCTGAATGTCGTGAATCCGGACCTGATCATCATTCTCGGGGGGCCTGAAATATCTTTTGAAGATCCGGATTTTTTTTGCTTTCATCCAGGTGTCAGGGCAATTATCAGGGGCGAGGGGGAAGCTTCCTTTCGGGAAATTCTTGAAAGGCTGGTTGACGGTCGTGACCCGGCAGGTACGCCAGGGACCCTTTGGAATGAAGGCTCGGGGGCGATAGCGGGCCCGGAACGGCCCCTTCTGGATAATCTCGATGCCATCCCCTCACCGTATGAAACCGGGCTGGTCGACCTGGAACGGGGTTTCGTCTATTTCGAGACGAGCCGCGGTTGCCCCTTTCGTTGTCTGTTTTGTATGAGTGCTTTGGAGAGCAGGGTCCGTTCTTTTTCCCTGCCACGAATCCGCCGTGACCTCGATTTTCTCATGGCGCGAAAGGTACCGAAAATTAAACTGGTGGACCGCACATTCAATTATGATGCGGAGCGGGCGCGGGAAATTTTCTCTTACATTCTGGCTAATAATCGAAGCAGCCATTTTCATTTCGAGATTGGGGCCGGCCTGCTGGATGACGAGACTATCCGGCTTCTGTGCCAGGTCCCGAAAGATATGTTTCAATTTGAGATTGGCGTGCAGTCCTGTTCTCCCGAGACGTTGAAAGCGGTTGACAGACAAATGTCCCTGGGTACTGTTCTGGACAATGTTTCGCGCCTCCGCAAGGAAACCCGGATCGCCTTGCACCTTGACCTGGTTGCTGGCCTGCCCCGGGAAAATTACCCTAGTTTTCTGGTTTCTATGGACAGAACCCTCGGGCTGCGGCCTCACCATCTGCAGATCGAGCTGGTCAAGCTGCTGCCCGGCTCCATATTGCGCCGAGAGTCTCGTCATCTGGGTATCGACCATGATCCGCACCCGCCTTACACGGTTCTGAAAACCAGGGAACTCAATTTTGCTGAGTTGACTCGTTTGCAGGGTATCAGCAGGATCGTGGACGTGACCTATAACAGCGAACGTTTCCAGGGTTTTTTAAGCGGCTTGGAAGCTGTGGTCGGGTCGTCTGCCGCCGCTTTCGAGAAAATCACTGTTTATTGGGAAGAGCATAACCTGTTTCGCCATCCTCTTCAGCGTCGGGATATTTATCTGCACTTGTGGCGCTTTGTTCTTGCTGTTTTTGCTGATGAGGAATGTGCCGTATTGAGTGAACTTCTGGCGCGGGACTATGCCCGAAGTGAACGGGTTGTCCCTGACCGGGCTCCTGCTTTTTTTAGTACAGCTCTCACTGCATCACAGCACAAAGAAGTCGGCGACCTGGTTCGCGAGGAGGTCCTCAGGGTTCGGGGGCAAGGAATCAAGGTGCAGTATTTTGCCGCCGTTTTCAGGTGTCTTCCGGAACTGAGCGGGCCGACAGTTCTGGTTTTTTTCTATCTGACCGGAAGCGGTCGCAAGATGGAGGTAAAGGAGGTCTTTCTGCCGGGGGATTGACAGAGTTGTTAGGTAAACCATCAGCATTGCCCGTATGACTAGAGAAGGTTCTGCCGCTCCGGCTGCGGTGCAAGGGGAAGAAACCCCATCAAGTCTGTTAATTGGGTTTCCTGAAACAACAGGTTCCCAGGCAACAAAGCCCTTGCCACTATTTGAAATTAATTGCTCAAGATCCAATCAACAGTCCGCCGATATAGGCGGGGTCCAGAGCATTTTGTTTAAGGGGGCAGAATTCTTCTTCCCAGACCTCAAGACAGAAAGAGGCGAATTCGCAGCCCCCTTTTTCCATGGATTCCAGCCAGGCAGCGGTGTCTTCCCGAAGTTCAGTACGAAGCTTGCCGTCACTGGAAACCTGGTTGTGCAGTTGATGGATATCCTGTGTTGTTAAGGGGCTGGGATAAAACTTTCGGCCCAGCAGGCGGTTGGCTAAAGCGGTAAGAAAGATGTCGGAAAGAACGACCTCTTCGGTTTTGCCTGAACCTGGTTCCAAAGCAAAAAGGCTCAGGTCGAAACCAAAGTGGTTTTCGAAAAGGCGCTGTTGGGTCTCTATTTTGGCGAGCCATTGTTCAGCCTTGCGGATATCATCCAAGGTTGTAAAACGACGGTTTCCGCTGCTGCAGATGTTCTCCATTCCTATATAGAAGCGGGGCTTCGGCAACTCCAGACATTTGAGGAATTCGCGAAAGGGGCCGTCGAGAAAAGGCCGGATGGTGGTTTCCCCGAGCGCTTGCGATCTCTTGCCGAGCCGGAGGGTTAGGCTGAAACCGACGCGGAAAAGGGTCTCCAGGCCTAAGCCCTTCAAATTGGCTTCAGGATTGGCCTCACGACGTTCAAGAGTAAAAAGCCGTCCGATATGGAGGTAATCCTTTACTTCCGCGAGGACTTCTCTGATCTGTTCTGAATCGCCGGAAGAGAGGCCGTCGGCAACCAGTACCTTGTTGACCAGGAAGGCCATCTCCCACATCAGCTCTTGGGGCCCCTCGCTGGCCGGGAATTCTGAATCAACCTCGTTGTCATTGATACGTGCCACAAAGCCAGGTGGGGTTGTTTCCAGCGGGTAGCCGGAGCTTTTTTTTTCAGTCCGGTTCAAAGCAAGCCGGTCCGGGTCCAGGTAAAGGTAAATTTTACGGGCCTCCCAATATTCCGGAAAACCTTGGTCCTGAAGGCGTCCCTGCTGGAAGCGGTAGACTTCTTCTTCCAAAGAAGACTCGCATTCGGAGACCGCCACTAAAAAAAGCTCGTGGAAGGTTTGCGGGTCCTGGTTCTGGATGAGTTTCAAAGTGGCCTCGGCTGTTTTGAAGGCTTCACTTTTTGTCTGCCCCTCTTCCTCTTCCTCTTCCTCTTCCTCTTTACCTTCATTATCCTCTTCTCGCTCCTCAAGGACAGCCAGCAGGTTTTTGACAACCAGGGTGAGAAGGGCCGGGTCCATCCCTTTCAGCAGAGCGAAGGCCTTGTCTGCTTCCGCTCCCTCCAGGAGAGCTTCGAGCCATTCGAGGACGTTAACAGCGTTGAGGCGGTCTCCATCCCAGCAGTCAAAATCTATAAAATTGGTAAATTGTTCAGGGGTAACCATGTCCAGAATATCGGAGACCTCCCGCAGACCGAGATCCTTAAAGAGTAGAAGCAGGTCCTGAGGAGCCAATTTTGTGACGATACGGGTACCGTCTTTGGCCGCGCAGATAAGCTGATATTTTTCTTTACTTTCCTGTGAAGAGATTATGTGGAGACGTTCTTCAAATGACAGCGCATTGAACTCGGCCGTGGTGATTGCTCTTGGCTGGCGCAAAAGCGTCAGATGGTGAACATGTTTTTCGGAAGGCAAATCTATTTTCATCGCATATTCGCTGATTTTGAGTTGAATACAACCGGACTGAAAAATGATTATAGTGGAAGGAAAAGAATTTAAACAATACTAAATGCTGCCCGGTAAACCATCAGGCGGGGTTTGACGGTTGTGTTTGATGGGCATACGGGCATTTATGTTTTAGAGGACAGGCTGGGCAGAGCGGTTTGTTTTTTTTGCAGAAGCTCTTTCCGTGTTCGACAATCAGGGCGTGGTACTCATTGAACAGTTGGGCGTCCTGAGGCAGATGGGCCATGAAGAAAGAGCGTACCTGGGCGTATTTTCCCTTGCCGCTCAAAAGGCCCAGACGGGAAAAAATACGTAACGTATAAGCGTCCACCACAAAGGAGGGCAGATGGCCGGCATAGAGAAGGATGGAATCCGCGGTTTCAGGACCGATACCCTTGCGGGCGAGGAGTTCTGTGCGGATATCTTCCAGGGGGCCGTCGAACAGGCGGTCGAGGTCGCCGCCGTAGCGCTTCAGGAGAAAGGAGGCGAAGAGTTGAAGGCGTTCGGCCTTCTGGCGAAAGTAACCCGAGGGCTGGATGAGTTTTTCCAGGATTTCAACCGGCAGGGCGGCCAGAGCGGCCGGCGTCAAAGCCTGAGCTTTGACCAGATTCTTTATGGCTTTTTCCACGTTGGTCCAAGCTGTGTTCTGGGTCAAAATAGCGCCGATTATGACCTCGAATGGCGTTTCGGCAGGCCACCAGTCACGGGGTCCGAAATGAGCGAGGAGGCAGTCAAATATTTCCAGTAATTTTTTTTGCATGGTTTCAGTCTTAGGCCGCTTTTTTTAGTTGATTGGTGGTATGGCTAAATTTTCTCGGCAGTTTCAACTGCCTTTAAGGCTTAAGCGTCTCAATTAGGCGACATCCGCCCCCGTCTTAAAAGCCGAACGAGCTTCTGTGACAATTAGCATTATCTTACAGATATTTCGCAGCCCGGGCCAGTACCGCCACATGCACTTCTCGGGCCCCGCCTTTGCGAAGAATGCGGCTGCATTCACGTGCTGTTGTGCCGGTGGTGAGGACATCATCCACCAGGAGAATGCGGCGATTCTTGACCTCTGTATTTAGTGAAAAAGCACCTTTCAGGTTGCGCTTGCGTTCCTCAGACTTAAGGCCCTGTTGCGAAAGAGTCGGCCGGGTTCTTTCCAGGCCCTGAGCTTCGATAGGCAGTTGCAAGGTTTTGGCGAGGGTCCGGGCAAGCAGCAGGGATTGGTTAAAAGTGCGTTCCCTGAGCTTGTTCAAGTGCAGAGGTACCGGAACGATAAAGTCGAAAGGCTCCGGGGAGAGCCTTTTTGCCACCGTCTCAGCCAGAAGTCGGCCCAGGGGCCGGTGAAGATAGAAAGCTTCTTCGTATTTGTAGTGGTGAATGGCTTCCCTGAGCAGACCCGTATAAATGCCGTAAGCCGTGACACCGGAAAAGGGCGGCGGGTTTTTCAGGCAGGACTCGCAGAGATGATCGCTGCCCGGCGGGCCTTCAAATGGGAGGCTGCAGATGGTGCAGAAAGGTGATGACAGCGGTTTAAGTTCGGCCAGGCAGGAGTCGCACAGACCGGGCTGAAAAGAGTCAAGGTTGTGGTTCCGGCACAGAGGGCAGAGAGGAGGGAATAGAAGGGTGATAAAACCGAGGACCTCTTCTTTTAGATGAGTAAAGAGTTTCAATTTTTTTTGAACTTACGCAAGAATCAGGCTTTCCCCGGTCATCTCCGGGGGTTTTTCGAGCCCCATGATATCCAGAGCGGTAGGTGCAATATCTGCCAGGCTCCCTTCCCGCAGGCGGCACATCCGGCGCTCGGGGTCGATAAGAACGAGTGGAACGGGATTGGTGGTATGGGCCGTGTGCGGACCCTTTGTTTCATCCTGCATTTTTTCGCAGTTGCCATGATCCGAGGTCAGGATCACCTTGCCGCCTGCGTCCAGAGCTGCTCCTACAACTTGGCCAACACAGCTGTCCACAGTTTCTACAGCGGCCACAGCGGCTTCGAGGATGCCGGTATGACCAACCATGTCGAAATTGGCGAAGTTGAGAACGATAAAATCGTAAGCGCCGGATTGAATGCGCCGGACAGCCTCGGAGCTGACCTCCGGGGCGCTCATGGCGGGTTTCAGGTCATAGGTGGCAACATCTTTGGGCGATGGGATGAGAACCCTCTCCTCACCGGAAAAAGGTTGTTCCTCGCCGCCGTTGAAAAAAAATGTGACATGGGCGTATTTTTCCGTTTCAGCAATTCGCAACTGGGTCAGGCCGGCTTTGGCAAGGGTTTCCCCGAGAATATTGCGGTGGGATTCGGGCGGGAAAGCGATGGGTAGATCGAACCCTTCGTCATATTCGGTCATGCAGGCAAAGCCGGCAAGCTTCGGTTCCACAGGTCGTTCAAAGCCGTCAAAACTGTTTTCAGTAAAAGCTCGGGTAATTTCTCTGGCCCGATCCGCACGGAAATTGAAGAAAACAATGCCGTCGCCATCGTTGACCGTCCCGCAAGGTCCCTGGCCGGAGGTAACGACCAGCGGCTTGATGAATTCGTCTGTTTCGCCCGCTTGATAAGCGCTTTCAATTCCTGTCACGCTTGAGGCAACGGTTTTTCCTTCGCCCAGGGTCAAAGCGCGGAAGGCCTTTTCCACCCGTTCCCAGCGCTGGTCCCGGTCCATGGCGTAAAAACGGCCCGTGACGGAAGCAACCCGGCCGCAGCCGAGTTCCTCAAGGAAATTTTCGAGCTGTTTCAGATAGCCTTCTCCGCTGCTGGGCGGTGTGTCACGGCCGTCCATGAAGGCGTGAATGCAGATGTCTTCAAGTCCTTTCTCTTTTGCCAGGCGCAGGAGAGCGAAAAGATGCTCAATATGGGAATGAACGCCGCCGTCGGAGAGAAGGCCCATGAAGTGGAGCTTGCCGGCTTTGCTGCGAACGGCAGAAAACAGGTCGAGAAATGTGGCGTTGGATGCGATCTCTCCGTTTTCAATGGCTTTGTTGATGCGGGTGAAATCCTGATAGACGACCCGGCCGGCTCCCATGTTGAGGTGTCCGACCTCTGAGTTGCCCATCTGCCCCTCCGGAAGGCCGACGGCCAGTCCCGACGCTTTAAGGGCCGTATGCGGCCAGTTTTCGATTAAGGCATCAATGTGGGGAGTATTACCTCGGGAAAAGGCATTGAACTCCCCCGCCTCGGCAATGCCCCAACCGTCAAGAATTAGAAGGACTGTTGGAACGTGTTTTTCCCCGATCATTGAGCCGGCTCGGGGGTTTCCCCGCTGTACCCCATCTGCGCGGGCGTTTCGGGTGGTTTTACGTTTTGGAAAACGGCGTAATCAGCAAGCCTGTAACTGCCCCAATTCTTGCATTCCGGACAGCGGCTCTGCCATGAAGGGGAGTAGGTGCCGCATTTGGCGCACAGGTAGCCCATGCCCTGATCCTGTTTGAGAGCCATGGCTTTCTGAAACTCCTTGTTGGACTCATCAATACGGTTCCTGCGGCGGTAAGCCTCAGCCAGCAGGAGATGAAGCTGAGGCAGCTCAAGGCCGGCGTTTTCAACGAAAGAGAGCTGTTCAAGCGCCTCATCAACCATCTCCAGGCGCAGGCAGAGTTTGCCGAAGAAAAAGTGAAGAAGAAGGTCACTGTTCCTTTCAATTAAAGCCTTGCGGAAGAAGGAGAGGAGGGTAGCGGGGTCTTCTTTTTCCATGTAGAGATCTTCAAGTCGTGCCAGGAAGATGCTCTTGCCCGTGGCTTGGTAGCCGTCCTGCCAGGCCTGGGCGGCATCCTTGGTTCGGTCTTCGGCCCGGTAAGAGTCGCCGAGAGCAACGCGGGCAGGTATAAAGTCAGGAGCTTGTTTGATAAGCTCACGAAACTCTTTGCGTTCGGCATGGCCATTTTTGAAGCCTTTTTCTTCCAGCTTTTGCATGGCCTGTTCGTAACGGAGGCAGGTTTGTTTGAGTTTTTCCTCTTCGAACTGAGCCCCCCCCTGAACCACTTTCAGAATTCTCTTCTGGAGTTCTAAAGCGTCTCCCCAAAGGCTCTGCTTCATATGGAGATCGCGGAATTTTTCCAGGGCAACACGGTTCCCGCTTTCAATTTTCAGGATCTCTTCGTAAATACTGCGGGCATTATCAAACTGATCGAGCTCTTCGTGGGCAGCCGCCAGACCGAACAAGAGTTCCAGGCATTTTGGCTGCTTGTCCTTGGCTTTCTGAAGAACCTCCACCGCCTGCCGGGTATCCCCTTTTTTGCTGTGGACATCAGCAAGGGCCAGGGCAATGTCGATGCGTGAAGGGTCGCGGCTCAGGCCTTTGTTGAAAAGTTTGAGGGCTTCGTCCTTTTCACCCGAGAGCAGGCGATTGATCCCTTCACGATAAAGCTTGTTGGTCTCCTGGTCACGTTTTTGGCGCCGGTTCAGTTTAATCTGGGAATATTGGTGGGTGAGAAGAGAGTAAAAATGAACCACCAGACCCAGGACCAGGCCCAGAAGAATGCAACCGACCACCAATATAGCCACGGTGGTGGTCATGGAGTGATCCCAGAAATAAAGGATAGTCACTTCCTGAGGATTGAGCGTGGAGAAAAAGATGTAGAACGTCAGCAGGGCAATAATCAGAATCAACATAACGGTCAGAGTCATGGCCTCCTCCTGGGTAAATTCCCGAACAAGTCCCTTCCCGTCGGGGAAAATTTACCGGAAAACATATGTGAAAATTTCAAAGTGCAACAAGGGGAAAACATATTAAATATAGTGGAATGAGAATTTTTTTAAACCCCCGAAAGTGAATTAGTATTAATTTCTGGCCAGATTTTTTATGGAGGTCAAGTTTATTCATTGTGATAGGGCTCATTCCGGACAATTGTAAAGGCCCGATATATCTGCTCCAGAAGGAACAGGCGGACAATCTGATGAGGAAGCGTCATGTCGGAAAGAGAGAGGAGAAGATTGGCGCGGCTTCTGACCTTGTCACTGAGACCATAAGCTCCACCTATAATAAATACCAGTTCCCCAGTACCTTCCAGCATGTGCTGGTCAAAAAACATGGCCAGCTTGCGTGAACTCATCCCCTTTCCGCGTTCATCCAGCACGACGGCAAAAGCATCGGGAGACACCTTGCGCAGAAGGCTTTCACCTTCCCGCTCAATCATCTGCGTCGATGCTTTTTTATCCGAAGAACCGCCCCCCTCTTTGATTTCGACAATGTCCACCGGGATGTAGCGCCGGACTCTGGTCAGATATTCATCTACTCCAGTTTTGAGAAAAGGTGCCGACAGTTTTCCGACGCAGATCAGACGAAGTTTCACTTGAGCCGAATTTTCCGTTCAGAAAATTCTTCGGGAAGCTCGACCCGTGGTGCTTCGCTCCACATGCTTTCCAGATCGTAAAACTCCCGCAGTGTGGGCTGGAACAGATGCACCATGACATCGCCGTAATCAAGAAGTGCCCAGCGCCCTTCCTTCACTCCTTCCACGCCGAGAGGGGAAATGCGCTCATTATTTTTACAGCCGAGGCGTACCGCTTCGGCAATGGCTTGCACCTGACGATCGGAATTTCCCGAGGCGATAACCAGAAAATCGGCCAGGCTGGAGAGCTCCCTGATATCGAGGATGGTTAAGTTAAAAGCTTTTTTATCCAGAGCGTAATGGGCACAAAGAAAAGCTTTTTGTTTGGCCTCCAAAACGAATTCCTTTAACCGTTCAGGTAAAGGCCGTGTTTGAGGATGTAATCCTCTACGGCCGGGGTTACGAGATATTTGATAGAGCGTTTTTCCGCTACCAGTTGACGAATTCTGGTGGAAGAAATGTCCAGGCGGGTTTCCTGTAAAAAAATTAACCGGTTACCCGATTTGTGAACCATGGTTGCGGACTCCGTATCATAGCAGAACTCCTCTCTGACCGCAACTGGCAGAAGTTCCCTTGGAGAGGTTGGGGGAGAAAAACCTGGTCGCGCGACCGTCACGAAATTGGCGAGCCGGAAAAGCCCCCGAAAATCCTTCCAGGTATGAATGTCGAGAAAGGAATCCATGCCGAGAATAAAGTAAAAACAGGCCTGCGGATTTTCCCCCTGGAGGATGTTGAGGCTGTCGATGGAGTAACTTTTCCCCGGCCGGCGGTTTTCAAGATCGGTTACCGCAAAAGAGGGATTATTTTCCGTTGCCAGCAGAGCCATGGCGTGGCGGTCCCGAAAAGGGACATCGCCGGCCGTCGCCTTGTGGGGCGGAGTGGACGTGGGGATGAATAGAACCCGGTCCAGGCCGCAGACCTCCCTGGCTTCCTCGGCAATACGCAGATGAGCCAGGTGGATCGGATTGAATGTCCCTCCCAGAATGCCGATTTTCATAAGTGGCTCAAAAAATCAGGTGCGGATCTGTCCCTCCCCGAGAATGACGAACTTGCGCGTGGTCAGGTCTTCCAGTCCCATGGGGCCGAAAGAGTGAAGCTTGGTGGTCGAAATTCCGATTTCGGCGCCGAGGCCCATCTGGTTGCCATCGGAAAAACGCGAGGAGGCGTTCACCATGACTACGCTGGAATTGACCTCCCGGAGAAATCTCTGGGCGTTGAAGTAATCGCGGGTGACGATTACTTCGGTGTGATCGGAACCGTAGGTTTGGATGTGCTCAATGGCTTCGTCCATGTTGGCGACGACTTTCACGGCCAGGATCAGATCAAGATATTCCGCTCCCCAGTCCTCTTCCGTCGCGGCTTTGATCTGGGGCAGGACGCGCCGGGTTTGCTCGCAGCCGCGAAGTTCAACGTTGTGCTGGGCAAAAGCGGCTGCCATGCGGGGCAGGAACGCTGCTGCAGCATCCTGATGCACAAGCAGGGTTTCCATGGCGTTGCAGACCCCCGGTCGCTGGACCTTGGCGTTGATGCAGATATCTTCGGCCATGGCAAAGTCGGCCCCGGCATCGACGTAGGTATGGCAGACCCCTTTGTAATGCTTGATGACGGGGATGGTGGAGTTTTGGGTGACATAGCGGATCAGTCCTTCGCCGCCGCGTGGAATGATAAGGTCGATGCAGTCTTCCAATTTGAGGAGTTCGGAAATCGCCTCACGGTCGGTTGTCGGTACCACCTGCAAGGCTTCCGAGGGAAGTCCCGCTGCCTGCAACTCCTTTTTCAGCAGGGTGCCGATGGCAGTATTGGAGTGAATGGCCTCGGAACCACCCCGGAGTATTACGGCGTTGCCGCTTTTGAGGCACAGGGCGGCGGCGTCTGAGGTGACGTTGGGACGGGATTCGTAAATGATGCCGATGACCCCCAGGGGGATGCGCATTCTTCCAACCCGGATGCCGTTAGGGCGGATTTTGAAGCCGGTTATCTCTCCAACCGGGTCGGGCAGGGTGGCAACCTCCCGCAGGCACGAGGCCATGTCGGCTACGCGTTTTTCACTCAGTACCAGGCGATCAAGCATAGCGGAGGACAGGCCTTTTTCGCGGCCGGCAATGATATCCTTTTCATTGGCGGGGAGCAGTTCAGCCATGCCGGCTTCAAGGGCTTCCGCCATGCGATTCAGGAGGTTGTTTTTAATATCCTGGGGAACATTGGCCATGACCCTGGCCGCCTTTTTGGCTTCGAGGGCGAGTTGGCGAATTTCGGAATTACACATTTGACTCTCCATCCTGATTTGGGGTTGAGCTTTTGATCACCAGGTTGTCGCGGTGAATGATTTCTTCATGGTATTTATAGCCCAGGATCTCACGGATGCGGGAACTTTTCTGGCCCATGATCTGGAGGATTTCTCCTTGCGCGTATTCCGTAACGCCGCGGGCGATCTCTTTGCCCTGCAGGTCACACAGGCTGACCATGTCCCCTCTCCCGAATTTCCCTTCCACCTGCCGGACCCCCGAAGGAAGAAGGCTCTTGCCCTGGTGGCGGATGGCATTGACCGCACCCTCATCAAGAAAGAGCTTGCCGCTGGTTTTTTTGGTAAAAGCGATCCAATGTTTTTTTGCGGCCATTTTTTGGGAGGCTGGAAGAAACAGGGTGCCGACGCACTCGCCATTCATGACCTGGCGCAGAATAGCGGGGGTGCGGCCGTTGACGATAATCGTTGCGGCACCGGACAGGGCGGCCCTTTTGGCGGCTTGGAGTTTGGTAATCATGCCACCGGTGCCGAGGGTGGTGCTGGAGTCCCCAGCCATGGCCTCGATTTTTGCAGTGATCTTTTCCACCACATTGAGCCTTTCGGCGTCGGCATGTTTGTTGGGATCACGGCTGTAAAGACCGTCCACATCCGAAAGGATGATGAGAAGCTGGGCTTCGACCAGGGCCGAGACCATGGCGGAGAGATTGTCGTTGTCGCCGAATTTGATCTCCTCTACGGCAACCGTGTCATTTTCATTGATAATAGGGGTTACCCGGTATTCGAGAAGGGTCTTGACCGTGTTGCGGGCGTTCAGGTAGCGTTTGCGATCAGCCAGATCCTCGCGTGTCAGCAGTACCTGCCCGACCTTGAACCCCTCGTTGCGGAATGCCTTTTTGTAGTAACGCATGAGCCGGCTTTGGCCGATGGCCGCAGCCGCCTGCTTGAGGGGAATGGAAGGGGGTTTGCCGTTAATGAACAGATCCTGTTTGCCTGCGGAAATGGCACCGGATGATACCAGGGTGACCTCATAGCCTTCGCGGATCAGGGCGCAGATATCACTGGAAATGGCGTCGATTATGGGACCATCAAGCCCGGTGTTTGTCGAAATGACACCGCTGCCGATCTTGATGACGATCCGTTTGGCGCAAGTGAGGAGTTTTTCGCGCATCGATTTATCCTGATGGATACAATTTCCCGGGCCGGTTCAGGTTTGGCGGACAACCCCTGATCCAGATCCGACGGAGCTGAGAGCCCCACATCTTAGCTTTGGGAAAAGCTGCTTGTCAAGGTTGGGGCGCGGTATCCTTGGCAGCCTTAAATTCATCGACTTTAGAACCCACTTCCAGGAGCAGTTTCCTCATCCCCTGGCCGGTGACGGCTGAAACCTGAAAAATGCGCAACCCTTTGGATTCGAAATAAGGCAGAACCGCAGTGATTCTTTCCTGCGCATCGGGAAGATCCATCTTGGTGAAGACGATAAATTGGGGTTTATCAAGGAGGTTTTGGCCGTATTGTTCCAATTCGCGATTGATGGTTTCGTAATTGGTGATGGGGTCCTCGTTTTCCGGAACCGACAGATCGATAAGATGAAGGAGGATGGAGGTCCTTTCTACCTGACGCAAAAAGTGGAAGCCGAGCCCCTGCCCCTGGCTGGCCCCTTTGATGAGACCGGGAATGTCAGCAAGAACGAAGCTTTTATAATCGTCGTAGCGCACCACGCCCAGCTGCGGGCTCAGGGTGGTAAAAGGGTAATTGGCAATTTTCGGGCGGGCTTCGGAAACCGCCGAGATAAAAGTTGACTTGCCGGCGTTGGGAAGACCGACCAGCCCCACGTCAGCCAAAAGTTTGAGTTCCAGGAGCAACCAGCCTTCTTCGCCGGGCTGGCCATCTTCGGCATAATCGACCAGGCGTCCGTTTTTGCCCCGGTAGGAGAGGGAGGCATTGCCGCGCCCCCCGCGTCCTCCTTTGAAAAGAAGCATTTTTTCTTCGGCATCGGTCAGATCCGCCACCAGTCTTTCGGTATCGGCCTCGTAGAGCATGGTGCCGGGGGGGACCTCTATGACCAGGGACCCGCCCTTTTTGCCATGCATGTTCTTGCCTTTGCCGTGGCTGCCTTTGCCGGCTTTGAAATGGACTTTTTTGCGAAACCCGAGGAGGGTCGAAAGACCTTGGTCGACCTGGAAATAGACGTTGCCGCCGTCACCGCCGTCGCCACCGTCAGGCCCTCCTTTGGGGA
Source organism: Deltaproteobacteria bacterium (assembly GCA_016934985.1). Lineage (GTDB taxonomy): Bacteria > Desulfobacterota > Desulfuromonadia > Desulfuromonadales > JAAYDE01 > JAFGRU01. The sequence continues at coordinate 30,533 of JAFGRU010000026.1, read as the reverse complement.
CGTATTTTTCCCGGCGGAAGGAGGCGCAACCGCGGCCCCCTTCTCCGGCCTTGACAAATATTTTGGCGCGATCGATGAATTTCATGGTCTGGTTATTCTGTTGTCGGAGGTTTCAGGCTTGTATCCGTGAACTATAGCAAATATTAGGATAAAACGTTAAAAAAAGCCCGAAGTATAAACAACTTCGGGCTTTTATAAATGTGTCTGTTCAGTCAGGCTGAAAGAGGCCTGTCAACCGGCATAGACGCTGATTTTGCGGCGGGTCTTGTCCTTGCGCTCAAATTTCACTACGCCGTCGATGAGCGAAAAGAGGGTGTAATCGTTTCCACATCCAACGTTGCTGCCGGGATGAAAGGTGGTCCCGCGCTGTCTGACCAGGATGGAACCGGCTGTGACTACTTGCCCGTCAAAACGTTTGACACCAAGACGCTTCCCGCAACTGTCCCGGCCGTTTCGTGAACTTCCGCCTGCTTTCTTATGTGCCATGGTAATTTCTCCTTATGCTTCAACGCCCAGTATTTTCAGTCGGGTCAAGGGTTGGCGATGGCCGTAGGTCTTGCGGTAGCCTTTCCGTCTTTTGGCATGAAACACCAGGACTTTCCGGTCTTTTTTCTGTTCGACGATCTGGGCTTTGACTTTTGCGCCGGCAACCAGAGGGTTACCGATCTTCGTTTCTGCGTCGCCGACCATAAGAACCTCGTCCAGCTCAACGGTGTCGCCGACGTTACCATCCAGTTTTTCAACTTTTAAAAATTCACCTTCGGAAACCTTGTACTGTTTCCCTCCGGTTCGAATAATGGCATACATTGAAATTCACCCCTACTTAACGTTGTTTGACTACAGAATACAGCACTATATGGACATGAAAGAGGCCTGTCAAGGGAAAATTTAATCCTCAAAAATTTCATACTGCTCAAGGTGGTAACCTTGACGGGCTTTGATGTTTATTTTTTTATTATACCGCAATTCCAGTTTTTCAATACCGTAATGTTCCTCGTCGTAAAGAAAGGCGGCGATATCAGGATGAACCAGAAGAGTGAGATCCTGGCTGCCAATATCCTGCAGCTCCCGCTCCAGTTCGCGGAGAATTTCATAGGCCATGGTGGGACGGCTTTTTACGTATCCCTTCCCTTCGCAGTAAGGACAGGATTCACAAAGGGTCCGACCGATACTTTCGCGAACCCTTTTTCGTGTCATTTCCACGAGGCCCAGTTCCGAAATTTTGAGTATGTTGGTTTTACTCTTGTCGTTCTGCAAAGCCTCTTCCAGGGCCGAATGAACCTTTTCGCGGTGGACTTCTTTTTCCATATCGATGAAATCGATGATGATGAGGCCACCGATGTTGCGTAGCCTGAGTTGGAAGGCGATCTCTTTGACGGCCTCCAGGTTGGTCTTGAATATGGTGTCTTCCAGGTTATGCTTGCCGACATAACGGCCGGTATTAACATCAATGGCAGTGAGAGCTTCGGTCTGTTCTACGGTGATATAGCCGCCGCTTTTGAGCCAGACCTTGCGGCCGAGGGCACGGGCAATTTCAACCTCCAGGCCGAAGGCATCGAAAATGGGCTCCTTGCCCTGATAGAGTTCAACCGTGACGCCCAGCTTGGGCATGAATCTGCGGATGAAATTTTGGATTTTGTTGAATTCTTCGCTGGAATCGACGACCAGGCGTTCCACATCTTCAGTGAGAATGTCACGCAGAACCCGGCTGGTCACATCAAGGTCAGAATGAATCAGAGCGGGGGGGGATTTGCTTTCTTTGCGCTGTTGGATGTCTTTCCACAATCCGACCAGATAGTCCACATCGTTGCGAAGGTCTTCCTCGCCTTTGCCTTCGGCCGCAGTGCGGACGATGAAACCGGTACCTGGACGGCGAAAGGTTTCAATTAACTGGCGCAGGCGTTCTTTCTCCTCTTCGCATTCGATGCGCCGAGAAATACCGATATGGTCGACGGTCGGCATATAGACCAGGTGGCGTCCGGGAAGGGTAATATAAGAGGTGATGCGAGCCCCTTTGGTACCGATGGGCTCTTTGGCTATTTCGACCAAAAGCTCCTGGCCTTCTTGCAGCAGATCTTCAATGGGTGGCAGGGGATGGACACCGTTTTCAACGGCGGTCTCCTCGCCGATATTGCGATGCCCTTCATCGATGAACGCTTCTAAAGCTTCAATCTCCGATCGAACGTCCGCGACATAAAGGAAAGCAGCCTTTTCGAGGCCGATGTCGACAAAAGCGGCCTGCATGCCCGGTAAAACCCGGATAACCTTGCCTAGGTAGATATTGCCGACAATGCCTTTTTCGTGGCCCCGTTCGATATAAAGTTCAGCAATATGGCCGTTTTCCAGCAGGGCCACGCGTGTTTCATTTGATGTAGAACTGACGACCAGTTCCTTGGTCATGATACCTCCAAAAGATTCATAGGCATCCGGGGAAAATATTCAATATATTATATATTAATGTAACTGAAAAAACAGATTAAGTCGATTTCAGTTTTACGCTGATTTTTGAAATGGTCAGAGAACGGGCCTGATCGAGACTGTAGTCCAGCAGAAAACCCACGGTGAAAAGGGGGTTGCCTTTGGACATCTTCAGTATCAGGGAGGTGCCGTTCCGTTCGATGGTGCGTATATTAGCACGGATATCCGTCTGTTTGCGGCCTTTTTTCTGATCCCTGGCCACGATGATTTCCTCAGCTTCAAGAAAATCATTGATCCGCCGGTCGAGGTCCGGAGGAATATTGTCGGGCAGTTCGACAAGAAAACAACTTTCTTCAATGGATTCGCCGGGAGAAGGTGTCCCGGGTTCAATTTCCCAGGCCTCCAGGACTTCCAGCCCTTCGGGCAGTTCCCGGTTCAGCTTCACCGCAATTGCCGAAGGTCGGACAGCGTTCAGGAGTTCGCAGTCAATGATTTCGGCACGGCTGGCCACGCCGGCTGAAAGGGCATCGCCGAAAGAGATGCGCGGCGCGGGGTGAAATCCGGCTGAAAATTTGATCGGGATGCCGGCCCGCTGGACGGCACGATGAATCACCGTCATCAGCTCGAGATGGCCGATGAAACGGGTTTTGCCCTCCTTGGCCAAACGCAGACGCACCTTGTGACGTTGTTCCGTGTTGACTTCGGGGGGGGCGGCAAAGTTTTCGAAAGGCTTCAATTGATACGATTCATCCCTCGACAATCGGTTCCGGATATCCCGAAAGTCACAGATGCCGCAATGGCTGCAATGGCTGAAGCGGCAGTCGGGGGTTGATGTCCCCAAACCAGCCTTTTCTCTTTCCTTCAATAAGAAGTTCTTACTTATTCCGGAGTCAATGTGATCCCAGGGAAGAATTTCGTCCTCGCCCCGTTCTCGCAGGTAGAAGCCGGGCTCTATCCGGCAGGCCTGAAAAGCTTCCTGCCAGCGTTCAAAACTGAAATGCTCGGTCCAGCCGTCGAAACGGCAGCCTGCCGTAACCGCTTTTTCGAGGACTTGTCCCAGGCGCCGGTCTCCCCGGGAAAAAACCCCCTCCAAAAAAGAAAGGCGGGCATCGTGATGTTTGAAGCGCAGCTTTCTCTCTTTGCAGGCAGTCCAGAGAAATTGCTGTTTTTCCCGGGTGGTTTCCATATCGATCTGCCCTTCCCACTGGAAAGGGGTGTGGGGCTTGGGGACGAAAGTGGAAACTGAGACGTTGACGTCGCTGCCGCCTTGGGTCCCTTTGCCGCTTTGCTTTACTTTGGCAGCGAGGTTGACAATGGCAGCCAGATCTTCTTTATTTTCCGTCGGCAGCCCCATCATGAAATAGAGCTTTACGAGGCGCCACCCGAGGCTGAAAGCAAGCTGGCAATTATTAAGCAGTTCCTCTTCGCTGATGTCCTTATTGATAACCTTGCGCAGGCGCTCGGTTCCAGCTTCCGGGGCCAGGGTCAGGCCGGTTTTGCGGATTTTGCGGATTTCATCAAGCATGGCCTCGTTGAGGGAGCCGATACGCAGGCTGGGAAGTGAAATGGAAACTTTCCGTTCGGACAGATTTGCCATGAGATGCTTTAACAACACCTCCATATAGCAATAATCCCCGGCGGAGAGCGATAGCAGGGAGACTTCGCCGTAGCCTGTTTTTTTTAGTGCCTCCTCGATAATATTGGAGATCCTCTCGGGACTGCGTTCGCGGGCCGGCCGGTAGATGAACCCAGCCTGACAAAAGCGGCAACCGCGTGTACACCCCCGGGATATCTCAACCGCCACCCGGTCATGGACGGTATTCATAAATGGCACGATCGGGCTGTTGGGGTAAGGTGCCTTTTCCAGATCGGCGAGTATACTGCGGCGGACGCGGGCGGGCATCCCGGGACGTGGTTTAATGGCTGCAACTTGGCCGTCGGACTTGTATTCGACGTCATAAAAGGCTGGTACGTAAACCCCTTCAATTTCAGCCAACCGCTCCAGAAGAGCTGAACGGGGCATGCCGTTTTGCTTACCCTTTCGAACCAGACTGCAAACTTCAGGGACAACCTCCTCGCCATCGCCAATCACCACACAATCGAGAAAATCGGCCAGGGGCTCAGGGTTGAAAGCACAAGGCCCTCCAGCAATTACCAGAGGGAACTTTTCATTCCTCTGCTCGGCGCGCAGGGGGATACCCGCAAGCCTGAGCATATTCAGGACATTGCTGTACGAGAGTTCGTACTGCAGGGTAAAACCCAGGATATCGAACTCTTTCAGGGGTGTTTCCGATTCCAACGAAGAAAGGGGCCAGCCATTGAGGAGCAACTTCTCCTCCATGTCGGGCCAGGGCGCGTAAACCCGCTCTGCGGCAAGCCATTCAATGTGGTTGAGGAGATGGTAGAGAATGGCAAGGCCGACGTTGCTCATGCCGATTTCGTAAACATCGGGAAAAGCCAGAGCCACCCGGACATCGACTTTCGAGGGCTCTTTGCGGATGCTTCCCAACTCGCCACCAAGGTAGCGGGAGGGGCGGCTGACCTCGGCAAGGATTTCAGAAAAATGTTTCAATACCAGACCTCCATCAGGCAGAGACCCTGAGGTGGGGCCGTCAGGCTGGCCGGGGTTTCATTGCCGTGCGCCAAAATGGTTTCGATTTCCGAGGGCGACTTTTTCTCCAGACCGATTTCCACCAGGATTCCGACCATTCTGCGCACCATGTTTCTAAGAAATCCGTCGCCCCTTACATCAATAATGAGCATTCTTTCCTCCCGGTTTACTGAAATGGAGAAAATTTCTTTGACAGTGGTTTTGGCATCGCAATAGGCAGAGCGGAAACCGGTGAAATCATGGCGACCGATAAAGGCTTTAGCCGCCTTGGCCATGGTTTCGTTGTCGAGTGGAGCCCGGATGTGCCAGGAAAACGGCCAGACCAGGGGCGAGGGAACCGGCGCCTGGAGAATGGAATAGCGATACCACTTGCCCTTGGCATTATGGCGGGCATGGAAATCGGGCGTCGCGAACTCCGCTTTCTGTACGGCGATATCCCGCGGCAGGTGACGGTTGACCCCCTCCCGGAAGGCGGATAATGGGAGGTCCCGCTCCGTACGGAAATGGGCCACCATGCCGCGGGCATGAACGCCTGCATCGGTGCGTCCGGAAGAAACGATGCGCACTTTTCCGCCGAGAACAGCGGCCAGGGCCGTTTCCATTTCCTGTTGGACGGAAATACCGTTTTCCTGGATCTGCCAGCCTGAGTAGCGGGTTCCGACGTATTCAATGGTCAGTTTGACGGTCTTCATGACATTCCGATGAAAAACAGGGCCAGAAAGAGCAACCCGAGAATCAGGGCGATGACATTGTCCCGATTCTCGGTCAGAGGTGCGAGGGGCTCCTCCAACTCGGTGCTAATCTCCCCCTGAGCGTAAGCCAGGGCCATTTTGTCGGCCCGTTCAACCAGACGGTGAAGAAGCAGCGGGGTTATTTTGCGCAACACCTGGATTTTTTTTTGGACGGCTTGAAAAATGTGATCATCCCTGTTTCTGATGTAGCCACATTCCAGAATCAGGTCCTTACCCTCCTCCCTCAATACCGGGATAAAGTCCAGTACCAGGCGAAACAGGAAAGCAATTTTTTTTGCCGGCACGCCGATGCGGCTTAAGGGAGAAAGAAAGCTCAACAGGGCGGAGGCAATATGCGAAGGCGGAGTGGTCAATGTGATTAACGAAGAAAAGGTTACCGCCAGAGTGAGCTGAAGGCAGACCAGCACCCCTTGCAGCAAGCCGTCCCGTGACAGCCAGGTCAGTCCCAGGAGGGTTCTCCCCGGCGAGAGGAGAAGGTGCAGGAGAAGAGTAAACAAAAACAGCCAGCGAAAGATCCAGATGCCGCGCCACCAGACTTTAAAGGAAATTCTGGCCAGGCAGATCAGCAGAAAGGCGGTACCTCCAAGAAGCAACTGCAGGGAAAAAGTTGAGCCGGAAAAAGAAGCAATAACAAAGAGGGGAAGAACGGCCAGCTTCACCCGTGGATCGAGACGGTGAAGAATGGAATCCCGGGGATAAAAGCGGCCGAGGGTGATGTCATCAAGAAGGCTCATGCAGTATAGTCCGTGAGAAAAAAAGGGGCCTGGCAGCCCCTTTTTTGTCTTATGTCCTCAATAGTCCGCAATTAAAGGTATTTCTCAGCCAGTATTTCCGCGATTTGAACGGCGTTGGTTGCAGCGCCCTTGCGCAGGTTATCCGCTACAACCCACAAATTCAGACCGTTTTCAATGGTCTCGTCCTCACGGATACGGCCCACGTATGTCAAATCCTGTCCGGCGGCATCGATGGGCATGGGGTAGACATTGGCGCTCGGGTCGTCAAGAACTTTGAGGCCGGGGAAGCTGGAGAGGAGTTCCCGAGCTTTTTCGACGCTGATCTTTTTCCCGGTTTCCACGTTGACGGATTCGCTGTGGCCAAAAAAGACCGGGACCCGGACCGTGGTCGCTGTGACCTGAATGTTGTCGTCCCCCATAATTTTTTTTGTTTCGTTAACCATTTTTATTTCTTCCTTGGTATAGCCGTTGTCAAGGAAGACATCGATATGAGGAAGGCAGTTGAAAGCGATCTGATGAGGGTACACTTCGTTTTTCGCTGGGCGGCCGTTGAGGAGTTCGCCGGTTTGAATTCGAAGCTCGTCAATGGCTTTCTGGCCGCTGCCGGAAACCGCCTGGTAGGTCGAAACCACCACCCGTTTGATGCCCGCGAAGTCGTGCAGGGGTTTTAGAGCAATAACCATCTGAATGGTGGAGCAATTGGGGTTGGCGATGATCCCTTTCTTCGTATATTTGGCGACGTCATCCGGGTTGACCTCGGGAACGACCAGCGGCACTTCCGGGTCCATGCGCCAGGCGCTGGAGTTGTCGACGCAGACCGCCCCACTGGCTGCAGCGGCCGGACAGAATTCGAGGCTGCGACCACCACCTGCACTGAACAGGGCGATATCTATACCTTGGAAAGAGTCTTTGGTCAACTTCTGGACCACAACCGGCTTACCCTTGAAATCCAGAAGTTTTCCTTCTGAGCGTTCGGACGCCAAAAGACGCAGTTCCTGAACCGGGAAATCACGTTCTTCGAGGATCCGGATCATTTCGTTGCCGACTGCGCCTGTGGCACCGACAACCGCTACATTAAAATTTCTCGACATGCGATCTGCCCCCTGAAATCTAAAATAGTCTAAAAATTTGCTGCAATGGCATCGCCCATAGCTGAGGTGGACACCTTTTTCTCTCCGGGATTACCGAAGAAGATGTCGCCTGTGCGGTAACCGGCCTCCAGGGCTTTTTCGACTGCTGCGTCGACGCGGTCGGCCGCTTCGATCATGTTGAAGGAGAAGCGCAGCATCAGCGCCATTGAAAGAACCTGGGCAATGGGGTTAGCAATGCCCTGGCCGGCGATGTCCGGGGCAGTCCCTCCCGCAGGTTCGTAGACGCCGAAACTGCCCTCGGCCAGGGACGCAGAGGGTACCATGCCCAAAGAGCCGGTCAGCGCCGAGGCTTCGTCGGAAAGGATGTCGCCGAACATGTTTTCTGTCAGCAGCACATCAAACTGCTTGGGGTTGCGCACCAACTGCATGGAGGCGTTGTCAACGTACATGTGGCTGAGTTCAACCTCGGGGTACTCGGCGGAAAGGCTGATCATGATTTCCCGCCACAATACCGAGGAAGCGAGAACATTGGCCTTATCCACGGAGGTCAGTTTTTTCTGGCGTTTCATGGCGGCTTGGAAAGCCACGTGGCCGATTCTTTTGATTTCCGCTTCGCTATAGCGAAGGGTGTCGATCCCTTCTCTATCGGGGGCCGTTCCTTCAATCCCTTTGGGTTGTGACATATAGAGACCGCCCGTCAGTTCACGGATGACGAGGATGTCCATTCCGTCGCCGATAATCTCCTTTTTCAGGACCGAAGCTTCCACCAGGGAAGGGAAAATAATGGCCGGGCGGAGGTTGGCGTAGAGGCCGAAAAGTTTCCTCAGCGGCAGTAGCCCCCCTCTTTCCGGCTGTTCCATGGGGGGCAGATGCTCCCACTTGGGGCCGCCAACGCTGCCGAGAAGCACGGCTTCCGAAGCGCGGCAGAGGTCGATAGTCGTTTGCGGAAGAGCTTTGCCTTCCTCATCAATAGCAACTCCGCCGAGGTTGCCGAAAGTGCGAACAAACGTCACATCATATTCTTTTTCCACCAGGTCCAACACCTTGAGGGCTTCAATCATTACTTCAGGTCCGATACCGTCGCCCGGCAGGACTGCAATATCATGTTTCTGTGCCATATCGAAAACACTCCTTTATAGGTATTAAGTATGCGACAATTTTGGAAACTCTTAGGCTATTCAGAGAAAGGTGTTTTGTCAAATCATTTCGCAAAAAAGCCCGGCAATCTTTTGGAAAACATTGCAAAGATTGCCGAGCTTTGGATTGTATGAAATAAAAATTACTTAGGGAAAGCTAATGTTAGTTGCCACCGTCTTTGTTTGTAATAGGGTGGTGTGCCGCGCTTTTATTACCATCGATATGACGGTGGTTCATTGACAAGATCGACCAGGCGTTCAATAGCATCTTCAATGCCGGCTGCCGCCTCACTGATACTGTTCGCAAGCATGTAGGCGGGGGTAGTAATCAACTTGTTATGGGTGTCGACCACAACCCGGTCCACCGCACATTCTTTGTGGGTGGAGCCCATCATTTCAAGGGTTTGATAAATACTTTTGTCGTTTCCGATAGTGATTTCGTGGCTTATTTGCTCATCGCCAAGGATTTTGGTAAGTACTACCGGAGCAATGCAGAGGGCAGCAATGGGTTTCATCTGCACGACCATGGTCTTGACCAGGCGGCGCACTTCCCGGTGAATTTGGCAGTTCATTTCGTCGTCAGCAAAGGTGGTTAAATTTTTTGCCGCCCCAAAACCGCCCGGAATAACCAGACCGTCGAGATCGTCCGCCTTCACATCTTTGATATCCTTAATCTGCCCACGGGCGATTCTGGCGGATTCGACAAGCACGTTGCGGGTTTCTCCTTCACTTACTTCGCCGGTCAGATGATTGATCACATGCTTTTGGTTCATGTTTGGGGCCATGATGATGGTGTTGACCTTGGCCCGGTCCAAAGCCAGCAGAGTAATGACCGCCTCGTGGATTTCTGTGCCATCGTAGACCCCGCAGCCTGAAAGAATGACCCCTATATTTTTCGTCATGTTCAGCCTCCTTTTGATAATAATGTGTTTATTCCAATAAATTCAGTTCCTAGAAATATAAACCCAATGGCCCCAAGATCAAATCATTTTTTATCCCGCCGGGAATTGTCCGAAGCTGCTTTGTTTGACACTTGAAGCGCTTTCGATTTAAGATTTGGACATCTTTTATTTATGGGTCGTTTATCATGAAAACCTTTTTTCGCTGTCTCTTCAGCATCTTGTTGTTTTTTCTGATGATGTTTGCTGTTGGCGCCTGTCGCCAGGAAACGGTTCCCCAAGAGCGGCCCCAAAATAATGCCCTGGCTGAAAAGCCGGTCCTTAAACCAGCCATGGAGCTTCTGGAGACGCAGAAGGCTTTTGTTGAAGTCTCCCAGCGAGTGATTCCGTCAGTGGTCAATATCCGCGCAGCCAGGAAGGTAAAAACCGATCAATTCGGGAAGCTGTTTGACGAGTTTTTCGGGGATCTTTTCAAAGACCGTCGGCGCCCCCCTGAACGGCAGGAACAGAGCCTTGGCTCCGGGTTTATTATCAGCAGGGAAGGTCACATCCTCACCAATACCCATGTGTTTCAGGGTGCCGAAGAGATCAGGGTCAAACTGGCGAATCAGAAAATTTACCACGGCACCGTGGTTGGTTTCGATACGCGCACCGATGTGGCGGTATTGAAAATCGATATCGATGAATCCTTTCCGGCACCTGTGGTGCTTGGGGATTCCGACCGCTTGCAGGTCGGCCAGTGGGCATTGGCCATTGGCAATCCTTTCGGCCTGGAGGGCACCCTGACCGTCGGGGTAATTTCAGCTACCAAGCGTTCCAATATGGGGATTGAAGAGTATGAGGATTTTATCCAGACTGATGCCTCCATCAACCCTGGGAACTCGGGTGGCCCCCTGGTAAATATTTATGGCGAAGTTGTCGGGATCAACACGGCCATTGTCGCTTCCGGTCAGGGAATCGGTTTTGCTATCCCTATCAATCTGGCCAGGCTGATTGCTGATCAGCTTATTGCCAACGGTAAGGTTGAGCGAGGCTGGCTGGGGGTGAGAATTCAGGCTCTGACCGTGGACCTGGCCAGTTCCTTTGGGATTGAAAAAAAACAGGGTGTCCTGGTCAGTGGCATTATTTCGAATTCTCCCGCCAAAGAAGCAGGTGTGCTGAGGGGCGATATTATTCTCTCCATTGACGGAAAAGCGGTGGCCGACGTGGGTGAGTTCAAGCTGCTGGTGGCTAACATTCCTGCGGGAAAAGAAGTTCTGCTGGTTGTTTGGCGCCAGGGGGCCAGCAAAAACCTCAAGGTTAAAATTGCAAACCGGGGCGATATTTCTGAGGCTTCCAATTCTACGTTGAAAAGCTTTCATTTGGGAATGACCTTGGTTCCTCATGAAAAAAGGTCCGGATTGGTTGTTTCGGACATCGACCCTGAAAGCCCTGCGGCGTCCTTTGGTGTTCGTGAAGGTGATATCCTCCTGGCTCTGAACAAGAAAAAACTTGAAACCTTGAAGGATTTCGAGGACGCTTATAAGAATAATTCTGGTACTGTTTCAATCTTGCTGAAAAGGGGTAGTACCACCCTTTATTTGGCCTTTCCCGTTAGTAAGCCTTGACTGGTCGGTATGTAATTTGAATGAAAAAATGCAACTGTAAATAATCTCATTAATTGGAGGTTGTATGGCTAGGCTTGTTAACAATCCTGAGCTTGCGTTCCGACTGGCCAGAGCAATTGTCTCTGATATTGCTCTTTACAATCAGGACAAAGTGCAGGAAGGGATAAAAAACGACAGTATTTTCGACCTGTTAAATGAAGAACTGATAGAGGGGAAAGAACATTTTTTCAGTCGTGTCTCTTCAGATATCCCCGACCGCGAGCATCTCTACGATCGGGCGATCGTAGATGTAATGATCAAACAGGCGGGGGTTATAGAAAGTCCTATCTGGTAACGGATGACCCAAAATTGTCAATTTTTTTTTGAAGCGGGGCGGCCTCCGGAGAGGTTGGATTGTTTTCTGGCCGCCTGCCTGCCGGAAATCTCTCGTTCCCAGATAAAAAAACTCATTGAAAACCAGCTTGTTCGCATTAACGGACAGCCAGCCAAAGCCGGGGAAAAACTCAAAGGGGGCGAAACTCTTACCGTCACCATTCCTGCCCCGGTTGCGGCTGTTGCCGTCCCTGAATCCCTTCCCCTGAAAATTCTTTACGAAGATTCCCACCTGGTTGTTATTGACAAACCGGCCGGAATGGTTGTACATCCTGCTCCGGGCCACCCAAGCGGAACTTTGGTCAATGCTCTTCTAAACCACTGTCAGGATCTTGCGGGTATTGGTGGTGAACTGCGTCCGGGAATTGTCCACCGGCTGGATAAAGATACTTCGGGCGTTCTGGTTGTCAGCAAAGATGAACCGACTCACAATGCATTATCCCGCCAATTCAAGGAGCATACCGCAAAAAGACGTTATTTGGCCATCGTACAGGGGCTAGTGAAGGAGAAAACCGGTACTGTCGATCGGCCTATCGGACGCCACCCGAGGGAAAGGAAAAAAATGACGGTTCTGCGGTCCTCGGGACGGCGGGCAGTCACCCACTGGAAAACGTTGCAGCTTTTTGAAGATGATCACCTCTCTCTGGTTGAATTGCGGCTCGAAACAGGTCGTACTCATCAAATCCGGGTACATTTTGCCCAAATTGGACATCCGATTGTGGGAGATCCGGTTTACGGCAGCAATAAGTGGTTGAAACAGGTGGCTGATGCTGAACTCCGGGGACTACTTCTGAAGCTTGAGAGGCAGGCCCTGCATGCCCGGATTCTCGGTTTTGAACATCCGCAAAAAGGGAGCTTCCTTGAATTTGAAAGTTCGCTCCCACCGGATATAATGGAAATCTTGGAGTATCTTTGCCTGAAATACGGGCTTAAGTCCCCATCGCTTCAGTTTCATCTGATGTCTCAGCAATAAAACATGAGGTTCAAAAAATGGTTTCAACACGACAGGGCAAGATCGCTTATCTAAAGCCTGAATGGGCGGATAAGTTTCCTCTTTGTGCGGGGTTCAGCACCCGCAACGGCGGAGTGAGCCGTCCTCCCTTCAACTCCCTGAATCTGGGTTTTGGAACCGACGATCAGCGTCATAACGTAGAAGGCAACCGTTCGACGTTTTGCCGGGCTTTTGATATGTCGCCTCGGAAACTTCTGACGGTAAATCAGGTGCATGGCACGGATGTCCTGATTGTCGATGAGCCTAACCAGGACCTTTTCCATTTTCTGAGTCTTGAATGCGATGCGATTATTACAAATCAGCCTGGAATAATGCTGGGGATTCTGGTCGCCGACTGCTATCCAGTGCTTTTTTATGATCCGACCAATGGAGTGATTGCCGCCGCTCATGTCGGCTGGCGCGGAGCAGTCGGAGGCGTGATTGGTAAGGTACTCAAAGCCCTTGTTAATATATTCGGAATTTTGCCGGCCGATCTCTATTGTGCCGTCGGAGCTGGAATTTCCCCAAAATGTTATGAGGTTGACCGGGTTGTTCGCGATGCTTTTCAAAAGGAAGGGCATGCCTGGAAGAAAATTGCCGAGGAAGCGACCTATGGGCGCTGGAAACTGGATATTGGAAAAAGTTGTATTCTTCAGTTGGAAGGGGAAGGGGTCCCTGCGGAACACATTGCAAAAACCGATTGCTGTTCCTGCACCCATCGCGAGCTTTTCTTCTCGTACCGCCGTGATGGTGGGAACACTGGTCGGCAGATGGGTTTTATTATGCTAAAATAGCTCTATGAGAAAGGTTTTCGAAAAACCGAACTTAAAAAGATGGGGGAAGCCGTGGCTTCCCCTGTTTTGTTCCGCCCCCATGTCTTCCCCAGGTTCTCAGGGCGATAAGGCAGTGCCCCAAGAAAATGGACAGAAAGTTGCCGGCGGAGATCCGAGTCAGGGAAGGCTGTTGGCCGTGGGAGATATCCATGGTTGCCTTGAGCAAATCCAATGCCTGATGTCTCGTGTCCGGCCGCAGGATAACGATCAGGTTATCTTTCTCGGAGACTATATCGACCGTGGTCCGGAGAGCCGCGGGGTTGTGGATTATTTACTCAACTTCCGTAAACGTTATCCGGCCACGGTGTTTCTCAAAGGAAATCACGAGGCAATGCTTCTCGATTATCTGCAAGGGAAAAATGCATTGCTTTATATGGCCAACGGTGGATGGGAAACCCTTAAGAGTTATGAGACTGAAGACGGGATAAAGATTCCTCCCGAGCATCTCGAGTTTTTTGAGAATCTTCAACTCTTCTACGAACGGGAGTCTTTTATTTTCGTTCATGCCGGATTGCGGCCGGGCGTTGCTTTGGAAGATCATGACGAACGGGATTTTCTCTGGATTCGGGGGGATTTTTTGGATTCAGATTATGAGTTCGGTAAAACCGTGGTTTTTGGTCACACTCCATTACCCAGCCCCCTACAGGAAAAAGACAAAATCGGTTTGGATACAGGAGCGGTTTATGGCCGTCATTTGACCTGTTGTGATGTCCGGCGGCGCTATTTTTGGGATTCAGTAGGCTGTAAAAGAGATAGGTCAAGTTGATGCTGGAGGTTTTTCCCGCCGCAAAAGGTCACCTGGCCGGGCTGAAGGGGGGAGGTCCATGAGCACTAGGTCATTGGGCTGGGCGACTTCCAGAGCGGTGCCGTCATGCCTGCGAAGAGATGCGGCATGAAAAGCTGTCCGTTGCATGCGGGGAGAGACGTTCTCAAGGGTGTCGCCGGGGAAAAAACGATTGCGGACCTGGACCAGGATTTGACCGTCTGGGTTTTCTAGCAAGACGCCGATAAATTCATGGGTGCGGATATAGTTTGAGTTTTGAGGTTGAATCCCCTGGTTCTCCGGTGAGAACAGAAAGCCTGTTCCATAAGGTCGATGGCTGACTTTTTCCAATTCTTTTTTCCAGAGTGGGTCGCAACGGTAACTCTGAGGGCTGGAAAGGAAGGTATCAAGGGCATGGCGGTAAACGCTTGTAACAACGGCCAGGTAGTAGCGGCTTTTCATGCGCCCTTCAATTTTCAGGCTGTTGACCCCGGCGGAAACAAGTTCCGGGATGTGGTCAATGAGACACAGATCCCGGCTATTCATTATATAGGTGCCGCCTGCGTCTTCTTCCAGCGGCAGATATTCATCCGGCCGGGTCTCCTCGACCAGCGCGTATTTCCAACGACAGGGATGAGTGCATGCTCCCTGGTTGGCGCTGCGGCCGGTGAGAGCGGCGGACAGCAGACAGCGTCCGGAATAAGCGACACACATGGCACCATGGATAAACACTTCTAACTCGAGGGGAGATGCAGTTCGGATTTCTCTGATTTCATCCAGACTCAGCTCCCGGGCCAGGTTGATACGGTGGATCCCCATTTCCCTCCAGAAATTGGCCGCAGCCGCATTGGTTGTGTTTGTCTGGGTTGATAGGTGAAGGGGCCGGTCGGGGTCGATATCGCGGATCAGTGCCAAAGCTCCAGGGTCCGAAACGATATAAGCATCCATATCGAGGGGCATCAACTCCTTGAGAAAGTTGCGGAAGGCGCTGATATCTTTTTGGTGTAGATAGGCGTTTAATGTTAAATATAATTTTTTTGCGTATTTTCGTGTTACTTCACGCGCGCGAGCCAAGTCTTTGAAGGAAAAGTTGCCAGCAGCGGCCCGAAGACTGAATTTTTCTCCACCAAGATAAACGGCATCCGCACCGAAATGGAGAGCGGTATCAAGTTTTTCCAAGTCGCCGGCAGGGGCCAGAAGTTCCGGAATATTTTTCATTGGTCGATGTAAATCCTGTCAGGAAAAAGAACGTTTAATAACAAATATTGACTTCGGGGAAAAGGGATTTGGTATTTTAATTGCTCTTTAGATTATGCTAATTATGCTAAGAAGTTTTCACCAACAGATATTTGCGTGAAAACAGGACGCGCCCCAGCTTGAGTCCCATGGTTTTTTCAAGGGAGCGCTTTAATCAGGCCAATTTATGATTCGTATTTTTTTCTAACCTGTCTGAGAGTAATAATCAATGAGAATTCAACAATCTGGAATTGCGTTTGTTCGGTTTTTTTTCTTTTTTGGCTTAGCTCTTGCTATCCCAGGATGTGCGATCCCACCTTCGAGTCTTAATAACAACGGGGCGGGTTCTTTGCAGGAAAAGGTGCAGGAGCTTTCGGAGCAGGTTGAAAAGAATCAGGATAATCTGCTCTTGCTGGAAGCCAGAATGCGGGACCATCAGCAGATCATTGATAGTTTGATTGCGAAAAAGGTCACCGAAACAGCTCCAAAAGGCTTCGCTAGAGTATTGGGACGTGAGGAGGCAGGTGGCGAGGTTACGCCCACGTCTGTGTACCTGGAAGCTTTTGGCGAGTTTGCTGCCGGTCGCTATGAAAGTGCTATTGTCAAGTTTGAAACTTTTTTGGAGAAATTTCCGGATAACCACTATGTGGGCAATGCACGGTTCTGGCTTGGGGAATGCTACTTCTCGTTAGAGCAGTTTGATAAGGCTGTTGAAGAGTACAACCAGGTTGTTAATCTTTATCCGCACAACGAAAAAGTTCCTGAGGCATTGATGAAGACTGTTCAGGCGTACAGGAGGCTTTATCAGGAAGAAAAGGCTGAGAAGGCGCTTCGTTTTCTTCTGAACAATTATCCGGACAGCCCTGCTGCTAGGACCCTGTCGGAGGAAAGCCTGAATCCGGACTACCAATAAACTATAGGATTGGAAGATTATGACAGTAAAGAAATTGATAGCAATATCGTTTAGTCTGGTACTGATCGGTTCCTGCTTAGCCATAGCTGGAAAAAGTGTTCCCAAAACTTATATCATTAAAAAGGGAGACACCCTTTGGGGCGTGTCGGAACGCTTTTTAAAAGATCCGCAATACTGGCCCAATCTTTGGTCTTATAATGAATTTGTTACCAATCCTCACCTGATTTTCCCTGGCCAGAAAATTACCATTTATGACGGACGCACGCTGGTTGTAGGAGAGCAGAAAACGGCTCCGGGTCAAGGCACGTGGGAACAGACCATCGACTCGGATGTGATTACTGTAAAAACAATGGGCGAGCCTGAGGGGTTTATTACCTCGGATGAACTGGATGCCAGTGGTGTTCTGGTCGATGCTACGGACAACCGGATTCTTCTTACAAAAGATGATACCGTCTTTTTGCAGATGAAGGATTTGTCTTCGGTTAACGTTGGCGACAAATATTCCGTTTTTCGCAAAGGAAAGGAAGTTAAACATCCTCGGACCGGAAAACAGATGGGGCATCAGATTGTAGACGTGGGTGAAGTGACCATTCTCGAGTTGAATGAGTCGGTTGCCACGGCGCAGATCACCGACGCTTCCCAGGAAATTCGACGCGGTGATGCAATTGTCCCGTTAAGTACAAAGGTTCAGGAAATTGTAATGAAAAAAAGTTCCGAGTCGCTCTCCGGCTTTGTCGTATCCGCCACCAGTGACCAGCTGGCGCTTGGTGCCTATGACCTCCTTTATCTGGATCTTGGTTCGAAAGATGGTCTTTATCCCGGTAACCTTGTTTATCTTGCAAGGGAGAGAAAGGTTACGGCGCAAGCGTTAACCAAAGAAGACCTGCAATTGCCGGATGTCCTTTTGGGAAGCGCTGTGGTGCTTGAAACCGGCCCGCATACATCTTCGGCTCTGATATTGAAGTCCCGGGAAGACATCCAGGTGGGGGACAAAGCTTTCACTGTAAAACATTAAAAGAGGAAAATTCTTGTTAAGTTCATTTCAAAAAAGGGATTGGAGGTCCTCTTCAATCCCTTTTTTGATTTTTTGGCGGATCAAATGACTGTTGATGCAAACAGCGGGTGGCTGAGATTGTATCTTTCGCCGGGACTGGGGCGTTCCAGCCTGGTGAAGCTCATGTCCGCTTTCCCAAACAGTGAAGCGGCACTTGCCGCTGAGCCGGGGGAATGGTTCCGCCGGGCAGGTCTTTCGGCGTCTCTGAAAAAAAATATCCTCCCTGAAGATGAACCCTCTCTGGTCACAGCCAGAAAAATTCTGGAAAAGAGTCAAACCCAATTAATTGTCTTTACTGACGAGGATAAGTATCCATCTTTGTTGCGCGAAATCCATGATCCGCCGGCGCTGCTTTTTCAACGTGGCTCATGTGCGTTTGATGCCTGTCTTGCTGTCGTCGGTTCCCGCCGGGCTTCCAGTTCGCATCTTCGTTTTACCCGGGAGCTCTGCAGTGAACTGGCTGCAAAAGGCCTGACGATTGTCAGCGGTTTGGCGCGAGGTATCGATACGGCGGCTCACGAGGGGGCTCTGGCTGTAAATGGGAAGACTATGGCTGTTCTTGGATGCGGCATAGACCAGGTTTATCCTTATGAAAACAGGCATCTTTTTGCCCAAATAGCCGAGCAAGGGAACATCATCTCCGAATATCCGCCGGGGGCTCGCCCTTTGGCGCACCATTTCCCGGTTCGCAATCGCATTATCAGTGGCTTGAGCCGCGGAGTTCTGATTGTCGAGGCTTCTGAAAAGAGCGGCTCTCTGATTACGGCTGAACTGGCGTTAGAACAGGGACGGGAAGTTTTCGCGGTCCCGGGTTCGGTGCTCTCCAGTAACAGTCGGGGCGTTAACCAGCTACTTCGCCAGGGGGCACATCTGGTGACGGAGCCCCGGGATATTCTTGAGGTTCTCTGGCCTGCAAAAGCGGGAAATCCTGTTTTGAAATCGGTACGTCAAGAGCCTCCGAACCTTTCCCCTCAAGAGGCCGAGATTCTTGCGTTAATTGACGAACAGCCTTCCTGCCTTGATGATATTGTCCGGAAAAGCGGCTTGACACCCAGTGAGGTTTCCGCTAGGTTACTGCACTTAGAACTCGCGGGCTTGATTTCCCGACTTCCCGGCATGCAATTTAGTAAAAATCAATAGTAATAAAGCCGTAAGAAAATGGAGGGTTTTTGAGAGACCGGGTACTAGCCATTGTAAATATTATTGCCCAGTATGTTTACGAAAAACGCGATCTTTCTGGAGATGGAAACATCATTCAGGAGTTGTTGGATACAGGGTTCAATCTGGAAGAAATAAACGCCGCCTTTCATTGGATTGAAAACCTCTCTGACGATAATTTGAAGAACGGAGGGGAAGACTCCGAAACTCGTGAAGAGTCAACCAGGGTATTTACCTCCGAGGAAAAACGCACCCTTTCCCTTGAGGCTCAGGGGCTCCTCATGAAAATGCGGACTATGGGCATGTTAACCTGTGACGAGATGGAAGAAATCATCGGGCAGGTCGTGTCTGTTGAAGAGGACGGCATATCTTTTCAAGAGTTGAAAGCGGTAATCGCCCTGACCCTTTTTTCACGTTCGTTAGAACAGTACGGAAGGGAAATGGAGTGTATACTAAAAGATGAGTGGTCCCTGCTTTACCATTAAGTTGGGAAGGCTGCAGATGTGACTGCAGCCTTTTTCGTTTAGGCTTTGTAGAACCGTTTTTTCTTGAGAATAACTTACCGGATTAGCATGTGCTTTAAACCGGCAAAACGAGGTCTAAATGGCAAAGTCTCTGGTGATTGTGGAATCGCCTGCCAAGGCAAAAACCATTGAGAAGTTTTTAGGAAAAGATTACAAGGTTCTGGCTTCTTACGGCCATGTCAGGGCCTTGCCGAGTAAAAAGGGTTCCGTCAGTGTCGAGAACAATTTTGAGCCCCACTACGCTGTTCTGCCCAAGAGCAAAACCTACCTGGACAACATCCGCAAAGAATCCAAAAATGCAAAAGAACTGATTCTGGCCACTGACCCCGACCGTGAGGGGGAAGCCATTGCCTGGCACCTTCTGGAAGCTATCGGCATCTCCGAGGATGACCCCCGCATGAAAGTCAAAAGGGTCGCTTTTCATGAGATAACGAAGAGCGCCGTCAGCCGGGCCATGGAAGAAGCCCGCAGCATCTCCCGGCCCCTGGTCGATGCTCAACAGGCCCGTTCCATTCTCGATTATCTGGTCGGCTTCAACCTCTCACCCTTTCTCTGGAAAAAGATCGCTTACGGCCTTTCCGCCGGGCGGGTCCAGTCCGTTGCCTTGCGCTTGATTTGTGAGAGAGAAAAAGAAATTCTGGCGTTCAAGCCTGAAGAGTATTGGACCATTGAAGCTGTTTTTGAGAATCGCGGGAAAAAAAGCTTCCCTGCACGGCTTTTCGCCGTGGATGGTGAAAAGCTTGAAAAATTTGCCATCGTAAACGAAAAAGAAGCGCAAAAACTTACCGCCGACCTTGAAAAGATCCGGGAAAAGCAGGGTTTCCGTGTCGCTTCCGTATCCCGCAAAGAGAAAAAGCGCAATCCGGCGCCGCCTTTCATTACCAGTACCCTTCAGCAGGAAGCCAGCCGCAAGCTTGGTTTTGCCGCCCGCAAAACCATGAGTGTGGCCCAGAAGCTCTATGAGGGTGTTAATATCGGCAATGGTGCCGAAGGCCTCATTACCTACATGCGAACTGATTCCGTGGCCCTTTCCCAAGAGGCCATTGCGGAAGCCAAAACCATCATCAAAAACAGCATCGGCCCTGAATATTGTTTGGATAAACCACGTGTTTTCAAAAACAAGGCGAAGAATGCCCAGGAGGCTCATGAAGCCATCCGGCCGACCGTTTTCGCCCACACTCCTGACCAGGTCAAGTCTTTTCTGACGCCCGACCAGTTCCGCCTTTACGATCTTATCTGGCGGCGCGCTCTGGCCTCCCAGATGGCGGCTGCCATCCTCGATGTGACGGCCGTCGACATCAGCGGTGGCGAACGGTTTGTTTTCAGGGCTTCCGGCCAGGTAATCCGCTTCCCCGGGTTCATGAAGCTCTATATCGAAGGCACGGATGATAACGGCAATGGCCGGGATGACGACAAGCTTCTTCCCGATCTTGCCGAGAACGAGCCCCTGGCCTGCAGGGAATTGCTCCCCGAACAGCACTTTACCCAGCCTCCGCCGCGCTTTACCGAAGCGAGCCTTGTCAAAACCCTGGAGGAGAACGGCATAGGGCGTCCTTCCACCTACGCTCCGATTATGAATACCCTGGTCACGCGGAAATACGTTCGTCAGGAAAAACGGACCTTTTTCCCGGAAGACCTCGGCATGGTGGTCAACGACCTCCTGGTCAAGCATTTTCAGAAATATGTGGATTATGACTTTACCGCCCATCTGGAAGGGGATCTCGATGCCATTTCCAGGGATGAAAAGAAATGGCGGCCTGTCCTCAAAGAGTTTTGGGAGCCTTTCATCGCTTTGCTCCAACAAAAAGAGGGCGAAGTCAGCAAGCAGGATGTCACCACCGAGGAGACGGACCGCGAGTGTCCCGATTGCGGCAAGCCTTTGGTAATAAAACTCGGACGTTCCGGAAAATTTCTCGCCTGTTCGGGTTTCCCCGAGTGCCGTTTTACCGAGTCTTTGTCGCCCCAGGAAGAAAAGGAAGTTGTCTTTTCCGAGGAAAAATGTGAAAAGTGCGGTGCTCAGATGCTGGTTAAATCAGGTCGCTATGGCAAGTTTCTGGCCTGTTCCGCCTATCCCGAGTGTAAAAATATCCAGCCCCTGGTGAAGCCGAAGGCCTTGGGGATTTCCTGCCCTCAGTGCAAGGAAGGCGAAATTCAGGAGAAAAAAAGCCGCTACGGAAAAATATTTTACTCGTGCAATCGCTACCCGAAATGTAAATATGCCCTGTGGGATATGCCGGTCAGCGAACCCTGCCCCAAATGCGGTTTCCCCCTGATCGTGGAAAAGACCACCAAAAGGGATGGTAAATACCGGAAATGTCCCCAGGAAGATTGTGATTGGCGGTTGCAGCTGGAAGAACCGGAAAAAAAGAAAGCCGCCCCTAAAAAAACTGCTGCCAGGAAGACTGCCAAAAAGAAATAAATTTATTCTCAGCCGTGTGTTAAAGTCAAAAGCCTGTTCGTCCCCAAAGTACTTTGGGAGGCGGAACAGGCTTTCGGTCTTTTTGACCTGTGGAAATGATTGGTGGAAGGCAAAAAAACAAATTGAATCCTCAAACTGAAAAACCTCAAATTCTTGTTGTTGGCGGTGGCCTGGCCGGTTGTGAGGCGGCCTGGCAGGTCGCCCAGGAAGGTTTTCCGGTAGTTTTGCATGAAATGAAACCGGGACGTTTCTCTCCTGCCCACGACAGTGAAAACCTCGCCGAGCTGGTCTGCTCCAACAGCTTTCGAGGCATGGGAATGAACAATGCCGTTGGCTGCCTCAAAGAAGAGCTGCGGCGTTGCGGCTCCCTGTTTATGCAGGCGGCGGATGCCTGCCAGGTACCCGCTGGCGGTTCTTTGGCCGTAGACCGGAACGCGTTCTCCGCCTGGATTACGGAAAAAATTGCCACCCATCCTTTGATTGAATTGCGGCGTGAGGAAATCACCGAGATCCCCGACGGCGGGGCTGTGATCGTCGCCTCCGGTCCCTTGACATCAGAGGCCCTGGGTATGGCTATCTGCCGGGCAACCGGTGAAGAGCATCTTTATTTCTACGATGCCATTGCCCCCATTGTGGAAGCGGACTCCATCGATTATGAGGTCGCCTGGTGGGCCTCGCGTTACGACAAAGGGGGCAAGGATTATCTCAACTGCCCCTTGAGCAAAGAAGAATATATGCGCTTTGTTGACGAGCTCTGCCGGGCGGAGAAGGTTCCGTTTCGCGATTTTGAGAAAGGCATACATTTCGAAGGCTGCATGCCGATCGAGGTTCTGGCCGAACGCGGCGAGATGACCCTGGCTTTCGGCCCCATGAAGCCGGTCGGGCTGCCCGATCCCCGCACCGGCAAAGAGGCTTTTGCCGTGCTTCAATTACGCCAGGAAAACCTGTCAAAAAGTCTATTCAACATGGTCGGTTTCCAGACCAAGCTGACCTACCCGGAACAGCGCCGCATCTTCCGCACTATCCCCGGCCTGGGAAACGCCCGTTTTGCCCGCCTCGGAAGCATGCACCGCAATACTTTCATCAACGCCCCCCGCTGCCTGCTTCCGACCCTGCAGTTGAAAAGCAACCTGCGGCTGTTTTTCGCCGGCCAGATTACCGGCGTCGAAGGCTATGTCGAATCGGCGGCCTGCGGCTTTCTGGCGGGGATATTTGCCGTGGCTTTTTTGGCACAGAAAGAAATTCCACCGCCTCCGGCAACCACGGCGTTAGGGGCTTTGGTTTCTCATTTGACCGGGGCTGATGCTGAAAACTTTCAGCCTATGAATGTCAACTATGGTCTCTTTCCCCCGCTGGAAGGGAAGAGATTGAGAAAACGCGCTGACCGACGTCTGGCTCTGGCCGAAAGGGCGTTAAAGGATGTGACAGCCTGGTGGGAAAAAATCGAAGAGCAAAGGAGAAAAACCTGATGTCATCCTGTCCTCTGATTCTGGCATCGGCTTCGCCGCGCCGCCGGGAGCTACTGAGTTCCGTGGGTATCCGTTTTTCCGTGGTGCCCGGCAACGCTCCCGAAGAGGAAATTCCCGGTGAGACGCCCGAAGAGCATGTCATTCGTCTGAGCATCGACAAGGCTCGTGATGTGGCGTTCAGCAGCAGGGTTGAAGGGCGCTGGTTTCTTGGTAGTGACACCATCGTTCTGCGCGACGAGGATATTCTCGGCAAGCCGGGAGACGCTGAAGAAGCTTTTGCTATGCTGCAGTCCCTTTCCGGCCGTGCCCACCAGGTGGTTTCCGGTTATGCCCTTTTCGATCGTGAAAAAGGTGAGGTGAAATCGGGTGCGGTTAAGACCAAAGTCAATTTTAAGGAACTGACCAGGGAGGAAATTGAGGGTTATATCGCGACAGGGGAACCCTTCGATAAGGCCGGGGCGTACGCCATCCAGGGCATCGGCGCTTTTATGGTGAAAAATATCGAGGGGAGTTATACTAATGTTGTAGGTCTGCCCCTGTGCGAGGTGGTGGAACTACTGGAGAAGGCCGGTGCGGCGCAGCTTTTTTCCTGGGAAAAGGAGTGAAGTCGGGTTGTTGCGCCTGGCCAACGTGACTGACTTGCTGTATCCACTCCAGGGACCGCATAAACCCATCCGTGGCGCTTAACTGTCGCCATCCAGGCGCCAGATGCCCTTCCCGTGGGCACAGCAAGTCACTGAAAGCTGGATTTGAAAATTGTTTTTTAGGGAACCTTTCCGCCGGAGGAGCTGACGGATGTGGAGGGAGGGACAGAAAATGAGTGTGCGCGAAAATCTTGGTCATGTGCGGGAACAGTTGTCTGCGGCCTGCAACCGGGCGGGGCGCAATCCGGAAGATGTCCGGCTGGTGGCCATCGCTAAAACCAAGCCGGTGGATGTGGTCCGCGAGGCTTTGTCCGCGGGCCAGACCGTCATTGGCGAAAGCTATGTTCAGGAATTCGTGGACAAGGCTGAGGCCATCAGGGAATCGGTGGAGTGGCATTTTGTCGGGGCTCTCCAAACCAACAAGGTGAAATACCTGGCCGGTAAGGTCGCCCTGATCCACTCCGTGGATCGCCTCCACCTGGCTGAGGAGATCGACCGCCAGTGGGCAAAAATCGGCCAAGCGGTGGACATTCTCATTCAACTTAATCTCGGCCATGAGGTGACCAAGTCAGGAGCTGATGAAGAGGAGCTCGAAAAACTGGTGCGGGAGATTGCACAGCTCGAACACGTAAAAATCAAAGGGTTGATGACGCTGCCCCCATACCTTGATGATCCTGAGGATGTGCGGCCGTTTTTCCGGCATCTGCGGGAACTGGCCCGGTACATCGACGGATTGGGAATAGCCGGGGTGGAGATGCGGGAGCTCTCCATGGGCATGACCCATGATTTCGAGGTTGCCATTGAGGAGGGCGCGACCCTGATCAGAGTCGGGACGGCCATATTTGGTGCGCGGCGCCCCAAACGCTGAAATATTCAGCTTGCTTGCACAAGGCCTTGCGCCGTCCACTCCAAGGGCCGCGTGAACCCGTCCATGGGGCTTACACCATCCGAGCGACAGAGATGCCCTTTCCATGGGCGACACAATTCCTTGTGTTGAAAAATTATGGTTTTTTATGAAAATAGACACCTTTCTTTTCGACCTGGACGGAACCCTTGTCGATTCCGTCGCCGATATCACAACCACTGTCAACCTCCTTCGGGAAAAAGTCGGCCTGGGACCCTTGAGTCGTGCTGATGTCGCCACCCGGGTCGGTGATGGGGCACGTGTGCTCCTGGAACGCTCTTTGCCCCAAGGGATGTTTTCCGAAGAGCTTTTCAGGCTTTTTCGGTGTTTTTACGAGGAACATCTCTGCGACGAGACCTATCTGTATCCGGGCATTGTCGATTTTTTGAAAACTCGGCAGCCCTGCCGTCAGGCGGTTGTGACCAACAAGCCGACCGCCTTCAGTGAAAAGTTGCTGGAAAAGCTTGGTGTCAGAAATCATTTTGCCGCAGTCCTCGGGCCGGAATGCTGCCCCGAGAAAAAGCCCCATCCCGCCCCCGTTCTGAAAGCATTGCAAATGTTAAAAGCCGATCCCGAAACAGCGGTTATGATTGGCGATCATCACACCGACCTCAACGCCGGTAACGCCGCCGGGGTTAAAACCTGTTTTTGTGCCTGGGGAATAGGTGAGAATGGCGGCGTTTCCTACGACTATCTGGCCGAGAGCCCCGCCGATCTGATGAAAATCTTCCCTGCCTAGTTAAGTGGTCTGGCGGTTGCAGTACTGGTAGCTGTTATAATTCTTCCGGATTTCACCAAGGTTTCATGCGGAAAGGCCCTTGTTGTGGACAAAAAACATTCCTGCGACGACTGTAAACAATGCCAGTGGTGTTCCGATGATCGCTGCCGCGTATGTCTGAAGCACAAACAATGCTGCCGCAGAAAAAAGCTGTCGATGGCTGAACAGATAGCTTTGTATGAGGAAGTGAACAGGAAGCCTGAACGGCCTTGATTTGCAAAACTTTGCCCGCTGATTGAAAATCACTCCCCTTCCACTGACACGCATCTCTCACTCTTAACTCGATAATTCATTTGCCCCTTTTGCCCAAGCAAGGTGAGTTCCCCCTCTGATATGGCGACGACCTCGCTTACCGTTGTCAGGCCAGGTTCAAAGAGAACGGAGCCGATACTTTTTTGCACGACGATGATTACGCGCCGGTTTTTAACCCGCCATTGGGCTGTTGTCTCATTGACGGGTATTTCGCAGCGCTGGGTTTTATAGCGGACAAATTCAAGCGTACCGTCGTTGTGATAAGTGGACCGGCTGGGGAAACAGCGTTGATCCGAGGGGGCACAAACCCAGGTTCCGATCAGCAACTTCCTTATGTTTTCATCATTTAAAGGTGTTTTGTCATGCGGGGTTGTGACACAGGAGAAAAGGAGCAGGCTGAGGATCGGGATTACTATTTTCATAAGTGCTCTTCAGCGTTATTTTCGATGAAAAGATTTTTGCGCAAGCATTCCAATTACGTCTGATTCTTTGCTGTTCATGGCCCAGACCCCAATGTTGTCATTCCAAATGATATCAAAGTTCAACAAAAAAGGGCTGGCCTGAAAGATTGAGCAATGACGTTTAAGAAGGTTCTTGTCTGCCATCCTTGGGCCTGGCAAGTGATTTCGGTGATTTTTAGCTGGTTTTTCAGAAAAAACTAAAAATTCTGGCAGTGATGAAGTTTTGGAGGTAGAATCAGGGGCATTTCGAACCCAGGATCAGCGGCTATATTTGATAATGGGGTTATTTGGAGGCATCATACTGTAATAATATTGGAATTTGATCCTGATGGCGGAAACAATAGATTTGAAAAACTGTGAATTTAATTTGCAATCCTTCCAACTGAGAAGTCATTGGTAATGATTTTTTGAGATGCCATGTCTAATTTGAATTCTTCCGTTTCGAGCCTTTTCGGCCTGCTGACCCTGGCCCACAGATCCTTCCCAGGAAAAACAGCCTTTGTTTATCGCATAGGGGATGAGGTTTTAGAAGTCACCTATGAGAAGTTCTTCGAAGACGTTCTTCTTCTATCAAAAGCTTTCAAGACAAAAAAAATAGATGCGGGAGCCAAAGTTCTTCTTCTGTCGGGAAACCGCTATGAATGGATAGTAACCGACATGGCCCTGATGTCGCTTGGCGCCATTAGCGTGCCGCGCGGCAGTGATACGCCCAATGCTGAACTGGAGCATATCGTCAACCACGCCGACTGTGATTTCCTGATATTTGAAACGGAAGCCCTGTACCAGCTCCACCTCGAACTGGTCGGTAGTCTTTCCCATATCAAGGGGATTTTTGTTATCGGTGGCGGGCATCTGCACAATCTCTTCGGCAAGGTCTATTCGTACAGCGAACTTTTAAAGGACAGAAGTATTACCCCGGATGAAATAGAGCATTTCCTCGCTCTGGAAGAAGAAATCAAACCCGATGATGTTCTGACCCTGCTTTATACATCCGGGACCACCGGCATGCCCAAAGGGGTTATTCTGACCCATCGCAATATCTGCCACAATATCAGGGTTCTTCCCGATCAGATTCGCCTGACGGGGGATGATCTGTGGCTTTCGATTCTTCCGAGCTGGCATATTTTTGAAAGGACAGCCGAGTATCTTTCTCTCTCCCGAGGAAGCACCATCGTTTATTCCACGTTGCGAAGCTTTGCCGCAGACCTTGAAAAATACCGGCCCACCATGGTGGCAACGGTTCCCCGCATCTGGGAATCGATCTATGAAAAGGTGCAGGCAGGGCTGAAAAAACAGAGCCCCAAAAAGTTGAAACTATTTAATCTGCTGGTGGGTATCTCCATCCGGTTCCGTTATCATGTCCGTTTTCTGAAAAAACATTTGCCCCGTTTTGAAAAAATCAATTGGTTTCGGGGCGCTTGTTTAAATATCCGTTCAATTATCATGGTATTTGCCCTCTTCCCCTTTTTTCTTCTGGCTCGCAACAGACTTGCTCTGGTGCGGAAAAAACTTGGGGGACGCTTACTGGTTGCTGTCAGTGGCGGGGGCGCCCTTCCATCTTACCTGGAAGAGTGGCTGGATGCCGTCGGAATCAGGATTACCAACGCTTACGGAATGACGGAATGCTCCCCTGGCATTGCCGGCAGAGGGTTGTCCTGCCCTGTTATCGGGACGTTGGGCCCGCCTTTCCCGGAAACGGAATTGCGCATCGTCAACGAACAGGGGGAAATTCTCCCACCGGGCCAGGAAGGGGAAGTCCAGGTCAGGGGTGAACAGGTGACTCCGGGTTACTACGATGACGAAGAATCAAATCGGTTGGCTTTTACCGATGACGGCTTTTTCCGGACCGGTGACTTGGGCAAGATGACCATCTCAGGCGAATTGGTGCTGACGGGACGGTCCAAGGAAATCATCGTTCTCTCCAGTGGAGAAAATATCAATCCCGTCCGTATCGAGGGAGCCCTCGGTCTGTTCCCTTTTGTTGAGGATGCCGTTCTGGTCGGGCAGGACAAGAAAGGCCTGGGGGCCTTGATCGTTCCCAACATGGAGAAACTGAAGGAATATTTGCTCGAGAAATTCGGGATAGCGGACCATAGCGAGGAAAATTTGTGGGACAGTGAGGATATTCACGAAAGGATCAGGAAGGAGCTCAATAAAAAGCTGGAGCCGGGAAAAGGTTTTCACTCATATGAAAGGCTTCATAAAATCGCTTTCTTGAAGCAGGAGTTCCGGCTGGGCGAGGAGTTGACCAACACCCTGAAAAAGAAACGTCATGTCATAGAGAACAAGTACCGGGAAGTAATCAGCAAGCTTTTGAAATGATTTTCGGCAGCCGCTCTATCGGTTTTTTCCCGCCGGCCATGCACCCACCTGTATCTGTCCCCTCACGGAAGACCTGTCAGGTATTAAGAAGTGAATATCAGGGCGAGACCTTGTCCCGTTTTCGGGCGAATATCTGGATGGCGTCCGATTCATTGCCGTTCATCGTACGGAGCCTGATATTATCCTGCCATACTATATCGAAATCGCTTAGCAGTTGCTTGATTAACTCCATGTCAAAATGGCGAAATACCGCCCCGTCCGTGCAAAACATGCCGAAGGTGCCCAACTTTTGTTCAAACTCCTGATAGCGCTTTTTGTTTCTTTGATCGCTTTGCAGAGGATAGTCGCTGATAAAGAGAATTCCGCCCGGCCGCAGCAGTCTGTATATCTCGGCAATAGTCCGTTTAAGCCCTGCGTCTTGTGGTATGCAGTTGAGAACGGCGATTAACAGGCAGGCATCGAAGAAGTCGTTTTCAAATCCAATCGTCTTGCCGTCAAAAAAATGAAGGTCCAGGTCCGGATTCAGCCCCTTTCCACGTTTGATCATTTCCTGGGAGATATCAATGCCGGTCACGTTGGCATAGCCGGCTTTGACCAGCTCGGAACATGTGCGACCGTAGCCGCATCCGTAATCCAGTATTTTTGCAGCAGGTGGAATCATATCCCGGAAAACAGACCATGGTAGCGGGTGGGTAAATTTCCTGGATGCTGCTGCCTCGTCCCAGTATTCGCTTTGTATGTTAATATCTTCCATCTGAGCTCCTCGTCACAGGTTAAACTCACGCCGGAGGAAGCGGCCTTTTTCCCCCTACACCGCTTGCCGGTGCGGGGGATGGTTGCCGCGCGGCCGCATGGGAGGGGTCAGGGGTTGTTGTTCTGACAGCCAGGCATGGATGAACGGCCCGAGGTGAATCCCCATTTTGGCCAGCCCGGCGGTGCCGAACAAGCGGTTGAATTCGAACAGAAAAGGGTGGCCATCCACCATTGCCACATCAAACCCGGCATGGTCGATGCTGAGACGCATAGCGACCTGCTCCACCAAGGCTATGGCTTCAATGGGTACGGACCCTTGTTCCAGTGTTCCCCCTTGGGCGATATTGTTGTGAAAACCGTTTTGGCATTGGCGGCGCCAGTAGGATGCCACAACCTTGCGCCCAACCAGCACCAGGCGCAGATCGCGGTCGATGGGAAGATATTCCTGGGCGTAGAAAAGGGCATTGTTTTGGGTGTATTCAAGCCACTCGGCGCGGCCCCTGATCAGAAAAACCCCCCGCCCCATACTGTTGCGTATCTCCTTGGCAACAAACGGAAAGTCGAGGGTTTCAAGAACGTGCTCCCTGGCCCAGTCGCTGCGAGGCAGAATCAGGGTTTCGGGGACGTGGCTGGGCACAACCTGCTGAAAAGCGCGGGTTTGCTGAGCCTTGTCATGACCGAGATGATAAGTGGCGGGGCTGGGGAAGATGCGCTTGTTGATGGCGTAAAGCAGGATATTCAACTGATCGTAGTCGGGAAACAGGAGCCAATCCGCCCTCTCAACCAGGTCGAGATTATGATGGAAATTCTGGGGGTGGAGATAGGTTGTCCCGGGAATTCCGAAACTGCGCAAAGCATCAAAGCTGACAAGCTGCATAAAAGTGAGCATCTTTAACGGTTAAATGGCTTTAGGCAAACTCTTCATTTAGAGGATTTTTACAAAAAATACAATGCAAATCCCAGCATGGCTTTTCGAATTGAGATGAATTTGCCAGGTGCCTGCCAGGGGTGCAAAAAAAACAGGCAATAGATTGCTTTTGAAGCCAGCCAAGTTTCTTTTTTTTTGCACTTGGATGCACTGATCCTTTATCTCCAACGTTCGGGGGGAACCTATTCCCGTGCCAATGTTTCGACACTAAAAGATCTTTAACAACATGGTTTTAAATGGTTTTGTGAGAAACTCAGGCTTTTGGCAAAAAAGAACCCCGGACGTTTTACCCGGGGTTGAAGGAGGAGTTCCACGACTGTTTTTAAAGCAACCCGTATGCCAAATTTTTTCTGGAGCAAATTTGATTATGTGGGTAGGTTCTTACAATGGTTCATGCGTAAAAAATCAAGAGGATTATTAATAGCTCAACTTTCGCACCGCCATAAACGGTGGAACAAGTTGATTTCAAATTGTTTTTTTAAAAAATACAGGCCGGAAGTAGCATCGGCCG
>JAFGRU010000025.1 GCA_016934985.1 Deltaproteobacteria bacterium | reverse complement strand
TTGCATAGAGAAGAAAGGCCAGTTCGTCCATAGATAAGGTGGCTCTGGAGAAGCCCCGTACGCTCTCCCGGAGGGCCATGGCCTGCCCCGTCGCCAGGCGTCCGAGACGGCGTAGGGCCTCGGCTCCATCGGGCAGATCGATCCGGGGGTTGTCCTTGAGGCAGGCTTTCATCAGAGGAGGTGCCGGTACAAGGCGGTTCTGGTCAGTCTGAGAGAAATCGATCTGTTGGCGAATGGTGTCCTTGAGAAAAAAACGATTTTTTTCGTAACGCTTGTCGGACATAATTTCCCTTTAGAGTATTCACTAAGCTTTTTTCTTTATTTACTGAGAAGAAACCTTTCCCAAAATTTTTCAGTAATTGCCCAAAGCTCCTCCGGCAGTATCAGGCGCACCTGCTTGCGAATGAGCTCAGGGACCTCGCCGTAATAGGCTTCGGCAATCCCACCGCTGATGCAGGCCAGGGTGTCGCTGTCGCCGCCCAGGGAGATGGCGTTGCGGACCGCGTCCTCGTAGCTGTCTGATTCCAGAAAGGCGATAATCGCCTCGGGCACCGTCCCCTGGCAGGAGATGTCAAAAGTGTAACCGGGACGGATGGCGTCGAGAGACCTTTCCAGATTATAGCCGAACCTGCGGGCAATCTCTTCTTTCAGCCGTTTTTTGTTTTTTTCCTTCCGGGCCAGGAAAACAGCCAGGGCCGTGGCCTGAGCCCCTTTGATCCCTTCGGGATGGTTGTGAGTGATCTCAGCCGTTCTGGCGGCCTCGGAGAGAACTTCCTTCCGGTTGTCGAAAGCCCATCCCACGGGACTGACACGCATGGCGGCACCGTTCCCCCAGCTGTAATAGGGTTCGGGGTTTGTGGCGAACAGCCATTGATGAAAGGAGCCTCCGTAACCGGCGTCCGGATACCTGCGGGCGATTTCGCGCACGGTCTCAAGGTAGCTGCTTCGCCGGAGAATGGCCCGGGCCACGGCGACGGTCAGCACCGAATCGTCGGTAAAGGTGGAGCCCGGCTGAAAAAGGGGAAAGTCCTTGGATTTGATAGGCTGGTGTTCGTATATGGAGCCGACAATATCTCCGGCTATGGCACCAATCATGGGAAACTCTCTGATCCTTGGTCAGGGCGTGACGGCTTATGCATCGGCCGGCGCCAGCGCATCTTCATCGCTGATTACGCCCCAATGATCTTTTAACCTTTCGACAGGGAGTTGCCAGACACGCCGATGAAGATCCGTCAGAGCCAGGGAATCATAAAGGAGAGCTTTTTTGGCACGGGTGCTGAGGGGACCTGGCCCATGTTGCAGAACTTTTGAAATTAGCTTATCCCGTTCCCTTTCAAGGGCAGCGCTGCCCTTGCCCCGGCGGCGCTGAAGCAGGCCCAGATGCAGGTTGTACGTCTCGGTGTCGACAATTGCCCGGCTGAAACCGGTGAAACCATTCAGCAGCTTTCCTTTGGCAAAAATCTTTTCCCAGGCTGCGGTTTCCCGTAGCTCCCAAGGTGTCTCAACCTCCTCAGGCGTGAGAAAAAAGCCGAGGCGCCGTGCCAGGCGGCCAACCGAAGCCCGGCTGGTCAGGACCGAAAGGGGAATGGCGAGGAGCAGGGGGATAATGATGGGTGTAATCCACCAGAAAAAGGCTGAATTCAGAAGATAAAGAGTTCCCCCCCAGAGGGCGGCGAAGAGCGTCCCCCCCCAGTGAAAGCGCACCGCCTCCCACCACGAGGTGCCGAGATCGTCGCGCTGCTGGCGGCCCCATCCCGACGGCCGGCCCATCAGGGTGGTGAGGACGAACTTGGTATGAAACATCATGCGGATGGGAGCGAGCAGGGTCGACAGGACGACTTCTCCAAGGATGCTGAGACCCAGCCTGAAGTAACCCCCGAATTCTTTTCCCCTGCCCTTGATGGCGATGAGAAGTCCGCTCAACAATTTAGGCAGGAAGAGAATAATGGCCGTGGCGCTGAGCAATATAAGGGTTCGGTACGGGGTCCATACCGGCCAGATGGGAAAGAGGGAGCGGGTCAGGGGGAAATAGATCGGTTCAAAGAGAGCATTCATGATGGCCTCGGTGGTGGAAAGCAGGAGGAGCAGAAACCACAGGAAAGCTGAGATGTAGCTCATTGCGCCGTTGAGAAAGAGGACCCGGTGGGTCGGGAAGAGGCCGCGGGTGAAAACCAGGCGCAGGTGCTGGAGGTTGCCGGTGCACCAGCGCTTGTCCCGCTTGAGTTCCGCCAGCAGGGTCGGCGGGGTCTCTTCGTAGCTGCCTTCGAGGTCGTAGGCGAGCCACACCTCCCAGCCGGCGCGCCGCATGAGAGCCGCTTCGACGAAATCGTGGCTGAGGATATCCCCACCCAGTGGCGGCTTGCCCGGCAGGCGGGGGAGGCCGCAGTGCTTCATGAACGGCCTGGTTCGGAGAATGGCATTGTGACCCCAGAAATGAGCGTCGGCCAACTGCATGCTGTGCAGGCCCGCCGCGAACATGGGCCCGTATGCGCGGCTGGCAAACTGCTGCACCCGGGCGAGAAGGGTTTCGCGCCCTGCCACGGCGGGAGCTGTCTGGAGAATACCGACCCGGGGTTTCCGCTCCATGGCGGCCACCATTTTGACCATGGTCGTACCCGCCATGACGCTGTCGGCATCCATGACCAGCAAGTAGACATAATGGCGTCCGAAGCGGCGGCAGAAATCGGCGACATTGCCGCTTTTGCGTTTCTGGTTGATACGCCGCCGCCGGTAGAAAATATTCCCGGGATTACCGAGTTCGCGGCAGAGGCGTTGCCAGGATACTTCCTCTTCAATCCAGGCATCGGGGTCGCCGGTGTCGCTGAGAACAAAGAAATCGAAGAGGCGGCCTCCACCGGTGCTTTCAAGAGAGCGGTAGGTGGCCAGGATACCGGCGCATACGCGGGTCATGTCTTCGTTGCAGACCGGAAAAAGAACGGCGGTGCGGCTTTTCGGGTCGATGCGGTCGACTGACGGGTCGATGTTGCGGGTCAGAAGCAGACGGTCCACTTTGCGGACCAGGGTCGCAAAGCCGAGCAGGGCCGTCCAGAAGCCGATGGAAATCCAGGCGAAGAGAAGAGCGAAAACGACGACCAGGGCCAGCTCCAGAACCGTGCCGCCCTTGTTCGGCAGGACCGAGGCGAAAACCGGCCCGGCCAGGCAGGAAGGGACGATCACCAGGAGTCCCAGGATGAGGCGCCGGAAACGGGCGGTGGAATCCCAGGGTTGGAGATTGAAATTCTGCCCGAAACGCGGTGTACGGAGCTGCGCGAGGGGGTCATGGTTGCTGCCGCCAAATCCGAAACGGCGGCCGACGCTTCGAAGCAGGGCGGTCAGCCAGGGTCTGCGGTCCATCTCCTCGGGAACCATGTGACCCCGCAGCAGCGTGGGGGTCGGAGAGGGACAGGAGAGCGATGTCGCAGGGTTCAATTCCAACAGGTCTCCCTTAAGGTTTAAAAGCGTAGCTCCAGGTTTCGCTGAGTACTTTATCCCCCAGTTTGAGAGCGGCCCGCAGCTCGATGAGCGGGCGTTTGTTCGGGAGCATCTGTTCAAGCGTATTGGTTTTTTCCACTTCAATCTGAAAAGCCAGCCGCCAGGTGCGGGTCACCGGGTTGCGAAAGGTTTGGACATCGACGATTTTCCCACCCTCACCAGCCCAGATGTCCGCCTCAACCGGAGCGCGGTCGGAAAGGCGGCGCAGACTCCTGCCGTCAAATTCAATGACGAACACCCTGGTTTTGCGGACCGGATCGATGCCCGTGCGGGTTGTGATGACATGGTCGCGTGGCGGCAGGATGCGGTCGGCATCCAGCCAGCGCATTTCATACTCCAGTTCCAGCGCTTTGCCTGGCGTAGGCTGCTTGTCCGGGACCCAGAAAGCGACGATGTTGTCGTGAATTTCATCCTGGGTCGGGATCTGCACCAGCTGCACCCGTCCCGCCCCCCAGTTTCCCCGGGGCACGACCCAGACGCTGGGACGTTTTTCGTAGCGGGCTTCCAGGTCCTGATAAGAACCGAAGTCCCGGTCCCGCTGAATGAGGCCGAAGCCGCGCACATCCGGCGCTTCAAAACTGTTGACCTGAAGGTTGACCGGGTTCTGCAGGGGGCGCCAGAGCCATTCTCCATTGTTGAAAAGGATCTGCAGACCGTCGGAATCGTGCACCTCGGGGCGGAAATCGTCAAAGCGGCGTGGACTGGAATTTTCGCCGAGAAAAAACATGCTGGTCAGTGGCCCGATACCTACTTTATCTATAACTTGGCGCGGGAACAGGGTGCTTTTGACCTTGAGAATGGTTTTCTCGCCGGGATAAATCCTGTAGGAAAAAGCTCCGGTGATGCGCTGGCTGTCGAGAAGGGCATGGATGTCCAGGAACCGGCTCTTGGGCGATGGCTTGACAATCCAGAATTCACGGAACCAGGGAAATTCCTCCCCTTGCGGGGCGGCGGTATCCACGGTCAGGCCGCGGGCGGATAAGCCGTAGTGATGGTTGCGGCCCAGGGCGCGCAGATAGCTGGCACCGAGAAA
The DNA here is from genome assembly GCA_016934985.1 of Deltaproteobacteria bacterium. Lineage (GTDB taxonomy): Bacteria > Desulfobacterota > Desulfuromonadia > Desulfuromonadales > JAAYDE01 > JAFGRU01. The sequence goes on along the minus strand of JAFGRU010000025.1, from coordinate 18,569 downwards.
AACGACGATTTCATCGAAATATTGGGGGGTGTTGATGGGGCCGTGAACCCGGAAACCCGCGAAGCCGACTTCCTCGGGAAGTTTTACGGTCGCGGCATTGGGGCCGTAATCGAACATATCCCGGACGCCTTTGAGGGGCGAGACCTGACCGTTTTCAACGATATTGATCCGGACGGTCCGGTCATAGTAAAAGCCGGGATGAAAAAACTGCAGCTCAAAAGGAAGGCCTTGGCCCCTCCAGAGGGATTTTTCGGGCTGGAAGCGGATATCCCGCCAGGCATCGTAAGACAGCCCCAGGAGCTTGACCATGACTTTTGGCGGTTCCTGGTAAGGCCTGGCAGCAAGTTCTTCGGCGCGTTGAATGAGCTCTGCAATGGAAAAGGGCTGAGTTACTGACTTTTCTCCGCAGGCCGGCGATGCACCGAAAAAAATCGGCAAAAGGACTAACAGGAGAAACGGAAGGCCTCTTTGGAGGATCGTAGCCGCAGGGCGGGGGCGACACAGAAAAAGTGAGTTGATGGAAGACATCGGTCTAAAGCTCTTTTCTCGACATAAATAAATGGCATCAGCGGATGATACAGACAATTAACGAAAATAATGTATTTTTAAAATATTTCAAATGCTTTTTGCAATTTGGCGTCAAACAGAGACGTTTCGATGTCTTTCAGGGGCTGAACCCGGAGGACAGTCCATCCTTGTTGGAATTGACAAAAATTTCCGGCGCTCCGTAGCGGTGTCCTCCGGAGCGATTTCGGCAGATGCGCAGGCTGCGGAGACGGCCGGTTTGGCGATGGGATTTTTCATTAAGGCGCAGAGCGTCTTTAGCTGTCACGACAATGGCTTTGGGAGCGGGGTCCGGACATTGATATTTACAGTATCCGCATTCGTTGCCGCGATGGGGAGGAACAAAACGGACCGGCAGGGGCAAGCCGGAACCTTGCTGCGTCTTTTTTTCATCACCCCTTCTTCCTTCGCCGGGCTTACGGGTGTTTTTCAATCCCAGCCGTGGAGACTCAGGGGATAGCTTCACAGCTGGTATTGATAATCCGGTCGATTTCTTCGCGGGCGTAGCGGGCGATGTGCCGCTGGTTTTCGAGGGCGTCGGGGCGCTCCTCCAGGATGTCACCGATGATGGCAATGTTTTCGTCGTTCAGACGATTGGCCGGGCCCGTCAGGTTGAAACTGCCGACAATGGTGACCAGATCGTCGATGACCAGCAGCTTGTGGTGGACCTTTCTTACTCCTGCGTCCCGCCGCGGCCAGTAGAGTTCCGCGCCGGCGTTTTTCACCGGGCGGGTGGCTGCCCAGGTCTGATTGCCCTGGCCACGGTCGAGAACCCCCTTTACCGGGATGCCCGTGCGGTTGAGGCAGATCATGGCGTCATCGATGCCGGAGGATTGGGCGAAGGTGAACATGGCAAAATCAACGCGTTTCCTGGCCTTGAGAATCTGCTTCATTATTTCCAGTTCGGGGGCATGATCCGGCGCAAAGAGAATCTTGGTCCTGACATGGGCGAGGCGATAGGTTTTCGGCTCTTCCTCGCGGCGCTCCTGCATCCTTCCAAACGTTCCGCTCCAGGCTTCCTCGAACTCCTCGTGGTAGAGACCGGACATCCGCTTGCCCCGGAAAACGACGATATGGTTGAGGTTGGTCGTAGTCCCCGTCGGGGTGAAATTGGTCGAACCGGTCAGGACTGCGGCCTGGTCGCTGTCCGGATCGCGGACAATATATTTCTGGTGGAAGGTTTGTGGATTGAGGTCGAAGACAACTTCGACTCCGGCACGGAGCAGGGCGACGACGGTCTGGCGGTTGCCCTCGTTTTCTCCTCCGGCTTTCCAGGGGTCGGGGACCGGATTGTTGGTCCCGAGATATTTTGATTCGAGAATCAGGCGGATTTTTACGCCCCTGGAACGGGCCGCCAGGATGGCATCCGCGATTTCCCTCGATTCCAGTTCCTGGACGGCAATAAAAAGCTTTTTTCTGGCCTCGCCGATGAAACCGGTAATGGCACGGCAAAGATCGTCGGGACCGCCAAGCTGCTGCGGCCCCATGAACATCTCAATACTTCCGACATCCAATGGCATAAATTTGATGACCCCCGGCGGATGGCTGTTTGAAAAAGTTATTGGTAACTGGCCGGCCAAATAAAAAAAATCGGGTCCCTCAAAATGGCCGGGAGGACTTTTGTTAGTTTAACAAATAGTGGTGAATGGTGAGGAAACTATTTTTTAGAGATGTTTGCGTAGGGCAGCGGACGGTGCTTAGATTACTAAAATTTGTGAAAGGATTTTATTCCCCGGATTCGATTTGGGCATTGCCTTTGGTCTGAGCTTTGTAGAGACAGCGCCGGCAACGGTTGAGACTGTCACGGATTGGTTCCTCCGCTTTTACGGAGACCACCCCGAAGCTCATGCTGACCTGGTGCTTTTCACGTTTGATGATAGCGGGTTGAGACTCCAGAGCATCCCGTAATTTGTTAGCCAGGACTATTCCTCCGTGGAGCGGGGTTTCGGGGAGGGCCATGAGAAATTCCTTTTCGGCCCAGCGCCAAATAAAATCCTGGGCTCTGCATCTGTTCCGAAGAATGGCGGCAACGTGGACAAGGACCTGCTCTTCAGGGGGATTTTCAGCTTGATCTTTCAGGTTTTCATAGCCGTCTATTTCAGCCATTACCAGGCATATATCCCCGCCGTTGCGCCTCTGGCGGGCTATCTCATGGTGCAGAATGTCATTGAAAGTGCGCCGATTCATAAGCTTGGTTATCGGGTCTGTGGCTGCCGCGAGTTGCAGCACTTTGTTGAGCTGTTGGATTTTTATTAATGATTCCGAGTATTTTTGTCGGATAATTCGAAGTGTCTTGGCCTTTACCAGACCGTCCAGATGGCTTTCTACCAGTTCCTTATAATGTTGGAGCAGGGTTTCGGTTGCAGTCGAAAAGGCAATACTTTTAGTGTCCATCAGGCAGATGGTGCCGAAAACCTGACGGTTGGGAAGAAAAAGTGGAAATCCGAGGTAGGAAATCAGGCCGTTTTCGAGGTTGGCGGAGTTTGCCCAGTGGTCGTTGGTCGCGGCGTTGTTGATAAGGAGTTTTTCGCCGCGTTGGATTACGGTCTCGCAGTATGGAGGGGACTCCTTTTTCTTGAAACGAAACCCGGGATGGTAAGGGTTTTTGGGCGACTTGTTGCTTGCGAAAACTTCTATCCCGGTGTGGTCAACATGGGAAATCAAGGCTACGGGGACCTGGACGGAATTTGCCAGAGATTCGACAATGTCTTTCCATTTGCGCAGGACTTCAGAGGTGATTTCAACTTGTGGAAAGGTCGGCTTTATTGGCATCTATGTTCCCATGAAATAAGTAAAATCAACGTGGTCATTATAACATTTTTCCTGTTTTAGGGCTGAAAAGCCGGATAATGATTTTAAACAAAAAACTGATATTTATCAAAATTTGTGCCTTTATTAAAGAAAAAGCGTTTTTTTCTAAAAAACGAAAAGTCCCCCTTGATCCGAGCTTGAAAAAGCTACCTTGTGCCTTAGGTTGTGTTTTATTGAAGCATATCCTCGAGTGATTTATCCAGACGAGGAGATTTTTGCTTTAGGGTTGTGCTTTTACCAACCTTGCATGAAAAATCTGACAGGGACAATGGGCGTTATCACGCCGATGCCCTCCGGCAGCTGGGAGGAAAGACCCCGATGTCCCAATTATCCTAGTCGGCCAGAATCTGCTTCGGACCGTTCAGGAGAGGCCGCGGGGCGGGAATTCCGTAAAGAGATAACCTTTTTTGGCAGTCCTTGAGGTGAATCAGGTTTTTGGGCAAGTATTCACCTTGTCGGAAGATGGACTTGCGCCACCCTTTCCGGATGTGCCCCAAGTCCATCATACGGAACAATTACGGTTTTGGACGATCGCTGATCAGGGTGCCGCCGAGGGCGACGTTGTCTGACCGGTTTTCCTTGATGAGAATGATGATAGCTTCAGCAGGAAGGCCGTAAAAGGCGGCCGCTCTACGGGTTATTTCCTCGACCATGGTGCGTTTTTTTGCAGGATCGTTGACGGGTGGTCCGTCCATGGTAATGATCGGCATGGTTCCTCCTGAGTTTATTAGATGGATTTTTCATCACAAAAGACTGCGCCTTAATCAGCTAACAATTTCGATAAGTTCCTCGGTGCTTATTATTTTGCGCCGAAGATCTTCTGCAGTATCTCGGTGGTCCGTTTGGCCGGATTCTGGCGAATGGCAGCTTCCTCCCTGGCAAGATAATAAAAAATCCCATCCAGGCCCTTGTCGATTACATGTTGGGTCAGATCGGCCTTAACATCGGGGACGAAGGGCATGGAACGATAGCGGCCCATGACGTTGTCGTAGGCCTTGACGGCACCGACTTCGGCAAGGCTGGTTTCGACCACCGGTTTCATCTCCTGAGTCAGGGCCGGTGACATTTTGCTTTGAAAATAACGGGTGGCCGCGTCCTCCGGTCCGTTGTAAATCGCTTTGACATCGTCCAGGGTCATTTCCTGGATGGCCTGCCAGAAGATGGCCTTGGCCTTGGGGGTGGCCTCTTCCGCGGCCCGGTTCAGGCGGGTTTCAAGGTCATCGAGCATGGATGACATGCCGACCTTGCGCAGCACGGAGTTGACTGTTTCCAGGCTTTTCGGGAGGGGGATGTGGATACTGGGATCGGAATTGAAGCCATCCACCTGGCCGAGTCGACTGACGACCGTTTCCGTACCTACCTTGAGGGCCTCTTTGAGTCCTTCGCCAATCTCCAGGGTGCTTAAAGGGCCCTGTTTGCTTCCTCCACTGAGACTTTGGATCAGATCATTACCCTTTTGCCACCAGTTGCCTTCGGCCGCCGATGCGCTTATGGCTGTCATGAACAGGCAGAGGAAGGCGGCTGCCGGCAGGATGAGGCGGGACTCTTTCTTTTTCAGCTGACGTTGCGGCATGGTTTTTCTCCTTTTTTGATTTGACGTCAATTTTATGAATGAAGATCGGGCTCGCCGCAATAGCGCAGAATTTCCTCTCGGGCTGCGTCCCGTAACCTGACGGCGGTTTGCCACGAGTTGTTTGACCCGTCGCTTCGTTGGGGTTCAATTGTTTTGCCGACAGTGATGGTGACGGCATTGCGATGGGGAAGCCAGGAGCTGCCTCTCAGGATGGAGCGGCTGCCTCGGATGGCCACAGGGACCACCGGCATCCCAGCTTCCGCTGCAGCCCTGAAAGCGCCCATGCGAAAGGGCCTGAGGCCGGGGATGCGGGTGAAAGTTCCTTCCGGAAAGAAGAGGAAGGTTTGGCCTATTCGGGCCTTCTCTTCAATGCGGCGAAAGTCCTCGGATCCTTTCTGCAGGTCGAAGCGTTCGACAAACTCCGCTTCGATACGCTCAAGAAACAAGCGCGCCAGGGGATTGGTCCGGAGTTCGCTTTTGGCAACAAAACTGACTTTGCGCGGCAGGGAGGCGACCAGGAGAAGGCTGTCCACATAGCTGGCATGGTTGACGATAAAGATACAGGACCGTTGTTGCGGCGGCAGGTTTTCCAGACCTTGAACTTTAGTAGGGATACGGGTGGCGCCTTTAAGTAGTCCGCTGGCAGCGCGCATGACCGTCCAGCGCTGTTCCGAACGGGGCAGGACAACGACCAGGATCCAGGTCGGTATAGCCAGCAACCAGAAAATCGTTCGTGCAAAGGCGCCGTAGAGCAGTTCAAGGAGCAGGTGGCGAATTTTGCGCAATTCCAGGCCGAATCCTTCGAGAGCGAGGCGGGTTACTTGCAGCCACACAGCCTTTTGCGGTTTACCAATTGTCCCTTGGGAATAGAGTTCGTGCGTAGCTGCCCGGCGCAGCTTGCCGCTAGAAGTTTTTGGAATGGCGTTGGGCGGGGCCAGCACCACCTCCTCAGGAGGCTCGCCAATCAGGTCGGTGGTTACCGCGTTGATCTGGGCACGCAATTCTTCATGACGTTCGGGGGCATGGCGCCGGGTTTCGGCCAGGACCACCAGTCGTTCCGTGCCGGTGTCGCTGTTTCTGTCGCCAAAGGCGACGACGCAGCCCGGCCGAATACCTTCAACCTGGCCAATGGCCTCTTCCAGTTCGGGCGGGTAGATGTTTCTTCCGGCCCGAATGATGAGGTCTTTGGCGCGGCCGGTCAGATAGATTTCACCTTCGGCGATATAAGCCAGATCACCGGAGTTGAGCCAGCCATCCTGGAAAAGGACACGTGTTGCTTCAGGATTGTGGTAATAACCGGAGGTGGACGAGGGGCCTTGGAATTGAAGGCGGCCGATACTGCGGTCGGGGAGCTCCCGGTTACCCTCATTGACGATACGGACCTGGTGGCCGTCAAGGGGATGGCCGCAGGATGCGAAATGTAAGGCCGAGCTGTCGTTATCAGGAGCCGGGACGGCACGATTGCCAAGCATATAAGTTTCCCGTGAAATGCGGTCGACGAGCGGCCCGCGGTTCAAGGGGGGAAAGGCAAGGCCAACGGAGTTCTCCGCCAGGCCGTAGACCGGCATCATCGCTTGCCGACGGAAACCGCAGTGGCCGAAACGCTCACAGAATTTTTCAAGGGTAGCCGGGCTGACGGCCTCCGCGCCATTGAAGGCCCCCCGCCAGGAACTGAGGTCGAGCCCTTTCAGAATTTTCTCCGGGATGCGGCGGAGGCAGAGTTCATACCCGAAGTTGGGTGAGGCTGACAGGGTGCCGCCAAAGCGGTGAATCGCCTGCAACCAGCGCTCCGGCCGGGCTAAAAAGGCGAGGGGTGGCATCACGACCAGGGTCGCGGCGAAGTGGAGGCTTCCCAGCCAGGCGCCAATAAGGCCCATGTCATGATAAAGAGGCAGCCAGCTGACGAAGACGTCGTTGGAGTCAACCTCGGCCCGGGCTCCCATGGCTCGAATATTGGCCAGCAGGTTGGCGTGACTCAGGACGACTCCTTTGGGGTTGCCGGTGCTGCCTGAGGTGTATTGCAGAAAAGCCGTGTCCTGCGGGCTCATGGGAACGCGGATAAGGGTGCTGGTGGATGAAGCAAGTTCTGCCAAAGTGACTACGTTGCGCAGGGTTGCGACGTGGGACTTGAGAAGTTGAGCGGCCGCCTTGGCCTCATCCAGGGTAATGAGCGTGACCGCCCGGCAGTTTGACAGGATTCCCGTATGGCGGCGCAGGTGTTCTTCAAGGCGTGACGGTCGTGCCGGTGGATAGATTGGAACGGGAATGCCGCCCGCCAGGAGCACCCCGAAAAAGCTGAAAAAATAATCTTTTCCCGTCGGCAGCATGATGGCGACGGGTTCCGCGGGCTCCAGGCCAATACGTTGCAGGCCTGCGGCGACTGAGGATGCCTGGTCGCGGAGGGTTTTGTAGGTGATGATGTCGCCCTCGTCCTGATCACTGAACAGGCGGATATGCGGGCGATCGGGATTAACGGTGGCGTGGTGATGGAGTACATCCACCAGGCTGTTTGCGCCCGTGGGGGCGCTTCCTGGCGGGATCGTTTCGGTTATGGCAGCTGTTTGGGTTGCTGCCGGGCTTCCTGCGCGGGTGCCGGCACTCAAAAGGGCACGCAAAAGATCGCGTGGGGTTTCCGTTTCGCTGTAGACCCGCTCCGGCAAAACTATCTGAAAATGCTGCTCAACCCGGGAAAAGAGTTCCATTCGCGAGAGGCTGTCCAAGCCCAGGTCCTGGTCGAAAGTGGTGTCCAGGGTTACTGCCGGGTGCTGGTGACGCTTTTGATGGTATTCGGCGAGGAAGCGTGTCACCAGATCGATCAGGGCTTCTGCGTTTTGGGTTTTTCCCTCGGGGGTGGGTATCTTGTTCTCCATGTTCTGAATCCTGACATAAAAGCGAAATTCATCCACTCTAAAATAACAGAATCCTCGACCAGAGCCAGCCCGGAAAATAAAAAAAGCGCGGTTGCCCGCGCTTTGCTGTGTTACGACTCAAATTTTTGAACCTGAATTTATCCGGCCTTGGCCAGATCGAGCATGTTGAAAGCCAGCTGTTTCTCCTCTGTGAAGCGGTTTTTGACGGCATTTTGGATTTGCGCAGTCGATGAATCGAACTGACTTGAACGGATGCTGAAGATTTCCTCAATAAGTTCCTGGGGGTTGCCGCCAAGATCATTGCTGGCCAGAAATTTGTCAGCGGCCTGAGAGAAAATATGGGCTGCGCCGTTTGGGCCGTGCTGTACAGCCGTACTCCAGAGCACTTCTTGCAGTGCGACGGGCGCTTCGTCAAAATTGAAGCCGGTCTCTTCATGAATCATGTCGCGGGCTGGCATATAATAATCGCGGCGGATAAAAGCATGCTGGAGATTGCCGAATTTAACCGGGTCCTCGGCGGCAATGGTTTTCCAGACGCTGGGCATGGCCCCTTCTTTAGAGCCGGTGTTTGCCGGTCCTGCAGCTTCCAGTCTGGAAGCCCATTCAGGGGTTTTGTCTTCCAAAAAACGGATAAAGCGATCCATGCTGCCGGCACGGGAGGAGAGCTGATACTTGCCGTAGGATGTTCCGCCCTGGTGGTCGAAGCCGATGGCTTCGATGCCGAGGTTTCCTGACTCGAATCGGGCTGAAAGTGAACCCAGGGCTTGTTGAGGTTGGGTTTCCACATATTCCACCTGGCTGTCTGCCGTTGGCGGTGAATAAACCGCTTGGGAATCAAGGCTGACTCTTGACAGTGACGAAGTTCGGGTGGCAGAGACCGAGATGGGCAGTTTAAAGGTCGGAGACGAATTGCTCTGGATATGCCTGGCGATTTCGTTTAGAACCTTGAACATACGGTTTTCAAAAATGGACGCACTGCCTGAGGAACCTGCCAGTTGCGGGGAGAAGAGTGATCTGGAGGAGAGAAGGTGGGCGGCAAAAGAGGTGCTTTCCCCGGCCTGGGAGCCGTTGCTGCCGGCATTCTCATAAAAGCGCGGAGTGTTGGTTACTCCGTAGGCATTTTGAATCATGGTTGTCCTCCTGTGTCATGGTTCAGCAAAGAACTTATGCCAGGAGAAACTTGGTTGCAAACCTTGTACCGGCCCGCAGGGTGTTGAAAAACGCAACTATTCAGCACAAGGGCTGGTGCCGCCCATGGAAAGGGCATCTGCCGCCCGGATGGCGGCAGCTAAGCCCCATGGATGGGTTCCCGCGGCCCTTGGAATGGGCGATGCGAGGCATTGTGCCGATAAGCTGAATAATTACTGAAAAACAAGGATTTGGTGCTCAAATAAGGGGTGCTGATTTTGAAAAGCGGAGCATATTCAACCATATGTGAGCATTTAAAAAATTAGCGCAACTTCGTATGCGGGCCAATGGGGCCGTTTTTCAACGCCCTGTTAATTGTCCCATCCCTTGGCGCGGTTGACGGCTTTTTTCCAATAGCTGTGATGCCGGTCAGCGGCATCTTTTTCCATGGCCGGGGAAAAGGTCCGGTCCTTTTGCCAGAGTTTCTCGATATCAGCAATGTCTTTCCAGAAGCCCGCCCCGAGACCGGCCAGGTAGCCTGCTCCCATGGCTGTTGATTCGAGAATCTTGGGGCGTATCACCTTCATGTCGAGAATATCGGCCTGAAACTGCATCAGCAGGTTGTTGGCCGAAGCCCCGCCATCGGCTCTCAGTTCCCTGGCTGGGATGTCTGAATCGGCGGCCATGGCGTCGAGAACGTCACGGGCCTGGTAGGCAATGGACTCAAGAGCGGCGCGGGCGATATGCCCGTCGGTTGTTCCCCGGGTGATGCCGATAATAGCTCCTCTCGCGTGTTGATCCCAATGCGGTGCGCCCAGACCGGTAAAAGCCGGCACCAGGTAAAGTCCGCCGTTATCCGCGACCTTGGCTGCCAGAGCTTCGACATCGCCGGAATTTTGAATGATCTTCAGGCCATCTCTAAGCCACTGAATGGCAGCTCCGGCAATAAAAATACTCCCTTCCAGGGCATAGGTCGGTTTGCCATCAATGAGCCAGGCGATGGTGGAAAGGAGGCCATTGGCCGACCGGACAGGTTTGTCGCCGGTATTCATGACGATGAAGCAACCGGTGCCGTAGGTGTTCTTTACCATTCCCCGGCGGATGCACATCTGGCCGAATAAAGCGGCCTGCTGGTCACCGGCCATTCCCCGGATGGGTATCGGCGTCTCGAAAAGCCCGTCGGCGGTGGTGCCGAAAAGGTCAGTATTGCTTTTGACCTCGGGGAGAAGCGACCGGGGAATGTGAAACAGGTCGAGCAGTTCTTCATCCCAGGACAGTTGATGAATGTCATAGAGCATGGTTCTACTGGCGTTGGTGGCATCCGTAGCGTGAACCTTGCCGCCAGTCAGGTTCCAGACCAGCCAGGAGTCGACGGTGCCGAAAGCAAGTTCTCCCCGTTCAGCTTTTTTTCGTGCGCCTGGGGTTTGATCGAGGAGCCATTGCAGTTTGGTGGCAGAGAAATAGGCGTCCGGCAGGAGGCCCGTTTTTGACTGTATAAGCTCGGACCGGCCGTTTTTTTTCAGTTTGTCGCAGGCCGTGGCGGTTCGACGATCCTGCCAGACAATGGCATTGCCTATGGCTGTGCCGGTTTTCCGGTCCCAGACCAGAGTTGTTTCCCTTTGGTTGGTAATGCCGATGGCCGCAATCGAGCGACCGTCAATGGTGTTTTTTTGCAGGACCTCGTGGGCAACCTGCAACTGGCTGGACCAGATTTCGGCCGGGTTGTGTTCGACCCAGCCAGGGGAAGGAAAATGCTGTTCGATTTCCCGTTGAGCAACGGCGCAGATGCGACCGTTGTGGTCGATGAGAACGGCCCGGGAACTGGTGGTCCCCTGGTCGAGGGAAAGAATGTAATTTTTTTCGCTCATATGCCTCTCCCTTGCCAAAGATTTTTTCCACGAATGAGAAGATGAGATGCTTTGTCGTCAGGCGATGAGGCAAGCCGTCCACAGCATGACCAAGAGTAATTTGTCAGCGCTGGCGCAGGAAAAAGACGAAACACGAAAAGGCTGCTATTGCCCGGTAAAAGTGAAGTTGACCAGTGTCTTGCCCGTATTGTCTGTGCGGGTATCCATGACCAGAGCGCTGGCCCCCTTGCGGGCAAAAATGGATGGTTGATTTTCTTGCCCTGTCTCGACACTGATATCCCAACCTTTTTCTGATAATTCTTTTCTATAAAATTCAAGAACAGATTGCGCTTCGTCAGAAACCTCGATAGTTGCCATGGTTGAAAATCTCATACTCATTGTATGGATGACCCTGGCGCCGGGATATGGCCTCAGGATATTGTTGAGCTCGCCGGGTAGCTCCGCGGCGGCCAAGGCGAATCCGGAGGCCAGTATTGCTAAAACGATCCAGACTAAAATGAAGATACTTCTTTTCATGACAGCTATCCCCCCTTGTATGGAGGGACATTCGAATGAATTTTATTGTGACTGTTCAGCATGATGGACTTTCGCGGCACCCATGGAAAGAACCTCCGGCGTTGGGACGGCCCCAGTTAAACCCCAGGATGGGGTCATGCGGTCCTGGGAACGGGTAGCGCAGGACTTTCCACCAACAAAGTAAATAATTATAAAAATTTTGCTTATTTTCTCTCAATATGAAAAATCTTCAACACTTTTTTTCGGGATGAGTATCTCAGGTTTTTTTGAAAAGCTTGTAGATGGCTGAAAAATCCTCCGCATCAATGCCTTCCTCAAAGGTTCTGGCGAAGAGTTCCTTGACCGCAGCGGCCGTGAAAAGCGGCTTTTTAAGTTCGAAGGCGAGATCCTGGAGGCAGTGAAGGTCTTTATAGATGAGAGCGTTGGAAAAATGGGTAGAAAAATCCTCGTTGAGAAGTTTTGCTTTTTTTGCATTGAGGACCATGGAATTGCCTCCGCCGGCAGAGAGAATATCAAGGATGTCCGCTTTTTCAATACCGGCGGCTTCTCCAAGAGCCACGGCTTCGGCAAGAGTGGCCATGAAGCTGGCGAGGGTCAGATTGTTGATCAGCTTCATGCGAGTGGCAAGGCCCGGATCTCCCAGGAAGAAGAGGTTGGCGGCCAGGTCATTGAGAAGAGGCTTGAACTGCTCAAACCTCTTTCGGTCACCGCTGACGAGGATCGTGAGAGCTCCTTGGGTGGCGGGCACGACGCTGCCAAGAACCGGGGCTTCGAGATAGGCAGCCCCGGCCTGTTTGCAGAGGACATGAAAATCCAGAACCTCGCGGAAATGGTTGGTGGTCAGATCGATAATGGTTTTGCCACCCGCAGCACCAAGCAAACCGTCCATAGTGGTGAGAACCTCGCGAACGGCCCGGCTTTCGAACAGGCAGAGGAATATCATCTCGGCATTTTCGGCCACGGCCGCCGGGGAAGCGGCTATATTTGCGGCCATTCCCACGGTCTTTTCCGGGGTTCGGTTCCAGACGTTCAGGGTGTGTCCGCATTCCAGAAGTCTACCGGCGATAGCTTTGCCGAGGTGTCCGAGTCCGATGAATCCAGCATGCATGATATCTTTTCTCCGCTTGGAAACAGTAAATTGTCTTCGGTCTGAAGTGCTTTGTCCACAAATCCGGACCAGCCTGGTCGCTTTTCTTACTCACCCCGGCTGGTGATATGAATGAGGTGGTAGCCAAACTGGGTTTTGACCGGGCCGTGAACCTTTCCTACCTCTTCACTGAAAACCACTTCGTCGAATTCTTTAACCATCTGTCCGGGAGAAAATTCCCCAAGAGCGCCGCCCTGCTTTCCGGATGGGCATAAAGAATGTCGAGAAGCCATTTCGGCGAAATCGGCGCCTTCCTCAATCTGCTTCTTGAGGTCTTCACAGGTTTCTTTGCTTTTTACCAGGATATGACTTGCTTCAGCTTTCATGGTGGGTGTCTCCTTTTCGGGAACAGGCAGTTCATGGCGCAGGTTGTTCCCCTGCAGTTTTGTTTTCTGCCGATTGGGAATGTTTGTCTTCCCTAAAATGGCACGATTTTATTTGTGGCTCAAGCCTAATCAGCCTTAATTCTCAGCATGCCGATGCATATTCCCGGCAGATTTATCAGGGTAAACCTTTTTGGAAAAAAGGCTTTTGTGCTTTTTACTACCCGGGGAAATAAGGGTTGTTTGGTTGAAAAGAGGATGTGCCGGAAAGTATGCGGCTTGACGTGAGGGTTCAGGATTCCGGCTTGTGGTTTTGGAAGGCGGTTTTCAGAATAGAGTGAATCTTTTCTCCGAGGAGATAGACCTCGACTCTGTTTCTGCCGTTGCCCTTGCCCCGGTAGAGAGCGCGGTCGGCGTTCCTGATAAGTTCTTCATGGGACTTGTAATCGAGGTAATCTGTGGCGACTCCCAGGCTCAGGGTTACGAAAGCTGAGGCGGAAGAGTTTTTGTGGGGAATTTCCAGGGTCTCAACAGCGCTGCGGATGCGTTCGGCAACATTCACCGCACCTTCTTGGGGCGTTCCGGGAAGGATGACGACGATTTCCTCTCCGCCGTAGCGGGCACAGAAATCAAATGAGCGCCGCAGGGTTTCTTTGATGGTCTGGGCTACTGTTTTAAGACACTTGTCGCCGGCGCTATGGCCATAGGTGTCGTTGAAATCTTTGAAATGATCAATATCGCACATAATCAGTGATAAAGGTTGGTGCTCACGGCGGCAGCGGTTGAACTCAAGGTTGAGACGTTCCGAGAAGAAGCGGCGGTTTGGAATTCCGGTCAAGTCGTCAATTTTGGCCTGGCGGCGGATGGTTTCATAGGCTGAATTGAGTTTTCCCCCCAGCCAGAGCATCAGCAGGGTACCGATAAGGCCGGCGCCAAAATGGGCCGAAGCCATGGGCAGGATGGGAAAGGCATCTTTGAAAGGGAGACGGATAGCCAACCCGCCCAGCAAGTCTCCTTGCTTGAATCCCTGTTCTGCATGACAGCTTAGGCAGGATTTTTTCGCATAAAGGGGTGACATATGCCGGAAATAGGTGCGCTTCTTCTCCTCGCGGAATTCTCCCACCTCTTTTTCCCCGTTTTTAATAGTCTGCATGGCCTCAATCTCCCAGGGAGAGATTTTGGCTTTGTCAGAGTAGGGCGGCAGTCCGACCAGATTGAAGCGGATGCCCTCTTGACTTTCGGCAATGCTGGAAAGCTGACGGATCATTTCCGCCGGACTGATGGGGGCCAGCTCAGTTTTGGGGCTGTGATTGTAACTGGAGCCCTGGTTGCCGCTGTTTATTTCAGATGGACTGTCATCGGTTTGAGAAACGTAGACCTTGCCCTGGGTAATATTCCAGGTGCTGGCAAGCAGTATTTGCCTGGATGTTGCGCGAGCTGTTTGAAAAGCTAAATATCGATGATTATTTAGGGCGTTGAAGTAGTTCCAGGTAAAGGAGAGACCGACCAGAAGTAGCCATACCGAGATGATTGAATAGAGGGTTTTTTTCATGGGGCAGCTGAGATGCAATCAAGGTATTTGTCGTTGGCGCAACCGATGAAAATAAACGGTTCAATCATTGGCAACAGCCGCAGCCGGGCCGATATCCATGCTCAAAGCGATGCCGTGGAAAATAGCTGCAGCCAGAACGGTGCCGTGAGGGATAAAACGTCCGTAGCTGGATTCGATCGCATGCTTCAGTTCAATGCTGGAGCGCAGAGAAAGTTCGACCAGTTCAGAAGACTTTTGCTGGGAAAACCAAGCCCAGCAAAGCAAGAAAGCATCGTATGATGCTTCCAGGCTTTTGCGGTTGGCTTCAAAGTTTTTCTGAACATCGTTAGCCATGCCGTGAACACAGAGGTTTGGAGTGTTTTTCAGCAGCTGCAGATATTCGTCCAGGGTAGGTTGAAACATGTATTTTCCCTTAGTATTTGTTGACCGGCAGGCCAACGGCCGGAGTCTGTTTGACGGCCTTGCTCAGCGCCTGGTTAGATTCTTTGGGAAGGCCCGGGAAGATGTTCCTGGTTGCAAGAAAAGTCAGTACCAGGAGACCAAAAAGGGCCAGATGGGTTTCAATGTATTGAACTTTGGGAATAAAGCTCAGGGCAAATAACAGGGTCAACACCCAACCTGTAGACTCGGTTACGGTTGTCAGGCGCCTGTAGATTCTCCTGTTTTTTATCCATGTTTTCAGGAGAGGTATAACCAGGGATATCGCAAAGGAAATCAAGGCCAGACAGATGAGCCAGATATATGGCTTTGCCGTGTCCGGTTGGTTGCTGATGTAAAATAAATAGCCGAGCAAATAAAGAATATTGCCCTGATGTTTCATGTTGAATTTCATTTAAATTATTTCCCCTTTTATGTATGTATCGGACTGACTAATAGAGACAAAGCAAGAGAAATGCCATAGCCTTTGATCACGGGTATAAAAAGAAGGGACTCAAGGATCTGCAGACACTTGGGGAAAATTAATTTTCAGGAGGATATCTTTGGTTGTTTGCTTTCGTCATCAGAATGAAAATAAAAAAATAAATAAAAGAAGAAAAATATCGAAATATCTGATAGAATTCCTATCTGATTTCCAATGTGGCTTTCTCCGGCCGGGCGACCCCGGCAGCCGAAAAATGAGGTGTGAATGGAGCAGAAAAAGGAAATAGTGTATTCATGTTCTCGTTGCGGCAGTTGTAATGTGGGAAAACCTTTTAACAATGTGGGAATTGAAATGAAGTGTTTCGAGTGTGGCCATGCCCGCAGTTCCTCCCATAAAAGGTGGATGGAAATTGCTATGGCCAACAGTGTTGATTCTTTGAACGATAAAAGGGAATTCTGAAATTTTGGGACTATCTCCCAGCTTGAATGAAAACTTTTGCCAGGCAGGATTGGGCTTTTTAGTCTGAAACTGCTTTTGGGAAGGGGTGCGCCTGCTCCTTTATTTTGACTCCACAAGCTTTCTCATTTAATACTAATCACTGAAATTTTTTTATTCACTGAACAAAAACCTCACCTGGGGTTCCCCCATCTTTTGCCCTTCTGGTTTCGCTCATCCCCATTACTGTCAGGTTTTTGAAACCCTCACTTGAAATCCTCATTCTCTGCAAGACTGATTTTTCCAATGCTCACCTATGGTTAAAATATGCACTGTTTCTTTAAAGGACCGTTTGTTTTGTCTGAAACCCAAGTTCTGTTTTTCAACACCCGGTAGCGTCTTCGGCTCAAACACTTGTGCCAAGGTCCGGCTGGTTTTCGATATGGTATCTGCGCAGCTTTTCCACTTTAAATTCGAAGCAGAAAATACTGTTGTTTTTGTATTTTTTTGGGGTGGCAAATATCCCCGGTCGCCGGACAATTTCATTGCCGAGTCAAGTTCTGAAAGACCCTGGATGGCATTTTGATTCAAAACAAGGTACTTCAATGGTATAACCGTCAAAAATAGTAGCCCTACCTGTCTTGGCAGGGCTATCTTAATTTAAATAAAAAAAGTAAAAGGGCCAGGCAATAAATGCCTGGCCCTTTTACTTTTTAGGTGGTGCCGAAGGTCGGAGTCGAACCGACACACTCGTAAGAGCAACGGTGTTTGAGACCGTCGTGTCTACCAATTCCACCACTTCGGCAATATGTGCTGGAAATTATAATGACTAAGTGGGCATCGGTCAAGCCCTAAACCCCGGTTGATACTCCCTTAACCGTCCTGGTTGCGGTTCCGGCTTCTGCGGCGTTTCTGGTATTTGAGAACGGCCCGGTTGTGCTCTTTCAGGGTGTGGGAGAAAACATGGGTGCCGTCTCCCCGAGATACGAAATAGAGGTACTTGACTTCGGCCGGAAAGGCCGCGGCGCGCAGGGCTTCAAGACCGGGGTTGGCGATGGGGCCGGGCGGCAGACCGCGTTTGACGTAAGTGTTGTAAGGGGTCGGCGTCTGCAGGTGCTTGCGGGTCAGGTTGCCGTCGAAATCCTTGATGCCGTAAATGACCGTGGGGTCGGCCTGGAGCGCAATCCCCCTTTGCAGCCGGTTGTGGAAAACCGCCGCGATGAGAGGCATCTCGTCGCGGTTGCCGCTCTCCTTCTGGATGATGGAGGCGAGGGTGACGAGTTGGTGGCGGTCAAGCCCCCGTTCTTTTGCTCCCTTAAGGATATCTGGCGTAAGTTTGGCCTTGAACATATCGACCATCATTTTGAGGAATTGTTCGGCGCTGGTTTTTTTGGGAAATGAGTAGGTTTCCGGGAAGAGATAGCCTTCCAGGCTTTCGGCCTCTATCCCGAGCGAGTGAACAAATTCAGGGTTGAAAGCCGGACCCGTGATCTCCTCTTCCTTGCAGAGCTTTGCCTCGGCCATTTTGCGGGCGGTCTCCCGCACGGTCAGGCCTTCCGGCAACGTCAGCCGGTTGAGGATAATATCCCCTTCGACCAGACGATTCAGAACCTCTCGCGGGGTGGCTGGTTTGTCAAAAAGATAATCCCCGGCCTGGATACGGCTGGCGGCTTTTTCCTGACGAGCGTGAAGCTCAAAATAGAAGAGGTTGGAAATGACCTTTTCCCGATGAAGCTGTTGGGCCACCTTTTTAAAGCTGTCTCCCCGTTCGATGGTGAATTCTACGGCTGCAGGAGGTGCTGCCGGGGTGGTGAGGAAGGTTTGATAAAGGACCAGGAATGCTGCTACGGCAACAAGTGCCGATAAACCAAGCAGCGCAACTATGACAAGTACCTTTTTTCTCATGGGGAACAGTTTTTAAATTTTAAACTTCGATTCCGTGCCGTGAACGATACGTTCGATGTTTTCCTTATGGCGGATGACCACCACCACGCTGATCAGGGCCGCGGCGGCAAAATAGGGCCAGGAGTGAAGCTGGTAATAGAGCAGGAATGGCACGATGCAGGCTGCTGAAATGGAGCCCATGGAGATGTAGCGGGTTTTCCAGACGATGAAGATGAACATGATCAGGGCTTCGAGAACCACCAGGGGCGCAAGAACGAGGTATATTCCAAGAGCTGTGGCCACGCCTTTACCCCCCTTGAAGCCGAGATAAATGGAGTAGCAGTGGCCGAGAAAGAGGGCGGCGATGATGGCGGCATATTGATTCTCACTGAAAGCGAAATAGTGCATGGCCAGATAGAGCGGCCCGCTCCCTTTGAGGGCGTCGAGAAGCAGGGTGGCAACACCGAACTTTTTGCCGGCAGTGCGGTAGACGTTGGTGGCGCCGATGTTGCCGCTGCCTTTTTTCCGGATGTCCTCCTGGCCTGCGAGGCGGGTAATAACCAGGCCGCAGGGGATGGAGCCGATGAGGTAGCAGGCAATTAGGACAAGGATGAAAGTGGTATTGATATCCATGCGTGTTTTAAATTCCCAAACAAATTTGACGAGCTGTGTTTGTAGGTTTTTAGATAATGATTTTTAAAGAGGTGTGAGTTTTCAGCAAGATTTGGGCCTTTTGCGTCAAAAAAGAAAAGCGGCCAAGCCGCTTGTACCCCGGATTATTCATGAAAACTCTTGCTGCGACCGTCAATTGTCCGTCATCTCAAGCCGTGTTCACTCCTTGCACTTCGACGTACTGCAGGTACGCCTGCAGAGCGCGTCACTGTGCTTGGCTTGATCTAACGAACACTTGCCGGTCTCGCGACAAAGCTTCACGAAAAAACCGGGGTTGAAAATGGTCGGGATGACTGGATTTGAACCAGCGGCCCCTTGCTCCCGAAGCAAGTGCGCTACCAGACTGCGCTACATCCCGACGCTC
>JAFGRU010000024.1 GCA_016934985.1 Deltaproteobacteria bacterium | reverse complement strand
CAATTTCCCCCAGTATATGGCCTCTTATCGACTGGGATTCGTCGAAAAAGGAGTCTGGCGCTATCTGCGCTGGTTCCACAATCACACATCCCGGACCTTTTGCCCGACGGCATCCATTCGCAGTCTCCTTGTCAGCAAAGGTTTTGAGCGCATCGGCATCTGGGGACGGGGGGTGGACAGCGAGCGCTTTGATCCTGCCAGACGTGATATGCGCTGCCGGGTTGAACTGGGTTTAACCATGGACGATATAGTGTTCGTCTATTGCGGTCGCCTGGCGGCTGAAAAAAACCTGCCTTTACTGATGAGCGCTTTTCGCAGTCTCGCGGATCCCCGCGCCCGGCTGCTGATCATCGGCGACGGCCCCCTACGTACCGCATTGCTCGCAGACGCCGATGAGCGCGTGGTGTTTGCGGGCTACCGTCATGGCGAGGATTTGGCCCGCCTCTATGCCGCTGCCGACGCTATGGTTTTTCCCTCTGTTACCGAAACCTTCGGCAATGTCATTCTCGAAGCCATGGCCTCGGGACTGCCGGTGGTCGGTTTTCAGGTATCTGGGCCGCAGGATATCGTTCTCGACGGCCAGACCGGCAAACTGGTCGGAGAAACCACGGTCCCAGCCCTGGCCCGAGCCATGGAACACTTTCTTAACCATCGCGAGGATATGCGCTGTTGCGGAATTAAGGCCCGTGAATATGCGCAGCAGCAGAACTGGCAGCAGGTCAATGAGGTCGTCCGCCAAGCTTACCGGCAAATCTGCCAAGGTGTGTTCGCTTAGGCCAAGCTCAGGCAGTTCTCCTTGACCGCCCGATAGAGAAGACACTTTCCAATTCCCAAAGGGATTTGTCATGTTGATCAGCAAGAGGACCACACTCGCCGGCGATTTGGTCGTATATTACACTCGCCACATTACTCCGGTGGAGGCCAAAATGGTTCTCCGGGTCACCAGTTGGCGCCGCTTCCGCCCCCTCACCGCCCTCCTGCGCACAGCGAGCCGTTTAGGTGACGGTCCTTTATGGTACCTTACCGCTATTGCCTTAGTTACATTTGGAGGTACCGTCGAGCTCTGGGCGGTGTTGGCCGCAACCGTTTCCATCTTTATATGTGTGGGTCTTTTCACCTTCCTTAAAAAGCTTATCGGTCGGCCTCGCCCTTTTGAAATCTGGGCCGATCTGTCGTGCCAGATGCCACCCCCAGATCGTTTTTCCTTCCCCTCGGGCCATACAATGACTGCTTTTGCGGCCTGCAGTTCCCTGTTTGTATTGATTCCAGCTTCCTTGGGGGTCTTTCTGCCCATTGCCATACTAATCGGCTTCTCGCGTATTTTCCTTGGCCTGCACTACCCCACTGATGTCCTCGTTGGAGCCATGCTGGGCTCATTAATAGGCCTTGCTGTGGGTCGGTTAGTTTGTTTTTATATTTTCTAAGAAGTCGCTTCTCTGTTTGAACAAGCCTGAGTCTTTCGGGAACCGCATGTAAAGAAATGGAAAGCACAGAGAATTGGGGGATGTAAGACAGAAAATCTTTTACTTCATGATACAAGTATTCAACCAACCTCCCCCTGATTAAGTGGGGAGCGCGGTACAGTTTAAAATAAGCGGTGGTTTTTACGATTTCAGACTTTGTAAGGTTTTTAAGGGTTTGGCTTGGCTCTGTTCTCAACCGCGTGGATGCCTGTTTCGGTATTCGCTAACACGTCGCGGTTGCGGCCGGAGGATTTTGTTTGGTAGAGGGCTTCATCTGCGATGCTGAGAAGCTTCGAATCCTCAGTCCCGTGATCGGGATAGAGAGATACACCCATGGAAATGGTGACGGGTGACAGATTCATCATGGTTGGATCCCAATCTTCCTCAGGAGGCAGGATGCGTAAAATACCCAGGGTCTCTCCCTGGGCCACCATGGGGATGCATACCAATTCCCATCCTTCTTGGTGTTCATAATGTTGGCAGAGCCTGTCATCTCCCGGTTTGTGGCGACTTTCCTTGCGCAGCGCCCAGCACTGCTTGGGTGCAAAATGGGCCAATCCTGCCGGTTTTTCCCCATGTCACTGTTTTTTCAAGCAGGTTTCTGGATGCCCGAAAGAGGAATATATCTCCTCCTTTACCCGGTAGAAGTTTTTTATCTGGCCTTAAATCGCCAGCCAGGCTTCCTGATGGGATTCACAGGCGCTAAGAATAGTTCCGAGATTCTGAAGCTGGGTTACCTCTCCGGTGCGAACCTCAAACCGGTGTTCAAGTAGAGCCCTTTCCCGCTTCAATCGGTGGGCCATGAACTGTGCGGCCTGAACCCTGATAATGATTAGAAGTATGAGAAAAACTGCGCCGAATCCCAAAAGCAGCTTGCGTTGAGCCCAGAGAGCTTGGTAATAGTCTGATAGGGGTTTGGCACGACGGAGTTCCATGACCTGCCTGTTCCAGTCAGAGCGCACCCCCGTATGATGGAGTTCCAAAGCGAGCGTGGCGCTGAAGCGGTCCGAGTGCCCTGCCCCGGTGGCTATGGCTCGGATAAATTCCGGCCCCCCATGGTTGTCCATCTCTTTTACAAAATTCTCAGCAACCCCGGAGTCGCCAACCACGACGCCCTCATGAGCAATCAGGGTGGCGCGACAACCGTTTGAAAAGCCCAGTTTTCCTACCAAACTTTGAATTTCGTCGGGATTAGGGTTGTGGAGTATCCGCATGTTGTTGGCCAGGGTACGGGATAACATCAAGTATGGATTATGCAGCTGTTCTTTAAGGATCTTTACATCAAGGAAAAATCCGAATGCCACCAGAAGAACTGCATGAGGGCCACGGGAAGAAACAGTAATTTTTGCAATGGCTTTTTTGGCATACCGCTTGGCAAGAACATTTTGGACCAATTGCTTCACTTGCATACTGATAGGGTCATAATCTTTGGTGTCTGAAGAAAAAACAAAAAACTTGTGGTTGCGGCTGAAAATTTTCAGGATGTTTTCTCCGGGTATAATTTGTTCGTTTTTATCCTTAAAATTGCAACGCCGACAATGTTATCAACGGTGCGTCGTGCGTATTTGGTACATGAAGAACAAGTACTTTGTCTAAAATTTCCGGAAATATGGACCGATTTAACTTTTTTACAGAAGATTCATTCCTAAGTTCGAAAGGCTCCTGGAGAGTGGCGGCCTTGGATACTGTTCTAAATCTGAATACTGCATCCATATGGTAATAAAGTGGGAACCTTGTTTTTCCCTCTCTTCGGGGGAAGGTCTGAAACAATTTTTCAGGATTGTCATAAAAGGATGGTTTCATGACGACTGCAACATTCACCGGTTTGGTCAACATTGTTACGCTGTTATTCGCCTTAAGCGTCCTGTACAACTTTGCCGGGACTAAGTCCAAACTGGAAGGAAAAACAGGGGTTCTGGTTCTTGGCGGCATTGTCGGCCTGACCGGTGTGCTGATCATGGCCACCCCTTGGGAATTGACGCCGGGGGTTATTCTCGACCTCCGCACTATCCTTTTGAGTCTCAGCGGTTTCTTTTTCGGCTTTCTCCCGACGGCAATTGCGGTGGTGATAATCTCTATTTTCAGGATCTCTATGGGTGGCGTGGGGGTTGCCGGCGGCATAGGCGTGATCATCTTTTCGGCAGGTTTGGGTCTGGGGTGGCGTCACCTGCGCAAGGATTGTACGGAGCCCCCCGGTTGGAAAGAATTTTTCCTCTTCGGCATGGTGGTGCATCTGGTCCTCATCGCCAGGATCCTGATGCTGCCTATGAGGATTCCCTTCCCGTCAATATGGGACACGGGGCCGGTTGTTATGCTGATCTTTCCTTTGGGAACGGCCATTCTGGGGAAATTTTTTTCCAACCAGCGGGAGCGTGGCCGGACTGAGGAAGCTCTGCTGGAGAGCGAAAGTCGTTACCGCAATCTGTTCGATAACAGCCATGCTGTCATGCTTCTGATTGAGCCGGAACGGGGTACCATTGCCGATGCTAATTCCGCGGCCTGTGCCTTTTACGGGCACACGAGGGCGGTGTTGAAGGAGAAGCGGATCGACGATGTAAGTGCCCGATCTCCCGAGGAAATAAGGGCGATTGGGCAGAAAATCAAGTCCCAGGAGCAATCCCATTTCGAATCCCGCCACCGCATGGCCGACGGGAAGGTCCGCGATGTGGAGGTCTTCAGTGCACCAATCCGCCTCCATGGGCGGACCCTGATCCATTTCATTATCCATGACATAAGCGCACGCAAAGCAGCGGAAAAAGCTCTGAAGCAAAGCGAGGAGAGGTATCGGCTCTATCTCGAACATGCTCCGTGCGGGCTCCTCGTTCTTAACAACCGGGCCGAAATGGTTGAGCTCAATGACGCCTTCTGTCAGATGAGCGGTTATCGCCGGGAGGAAATGCTGGGCCGGGAGGTGTCCCTGTTCTCGCCCCAGGACGATCCCCAGGCGATTGCGAGATATTTCAAGGAACTGCAGACTACCGGGCGTTTTTCCGGCATCAACCGCTATTCGGACAAACAAAATGCCATCGTCTGGAGGGCGGTGAACGGCGTCAGGCTTGGTGATGATGCTTTTATCCTTTTCGTTGTCGACATGACCGAGGAAAAGCGTTTGGAGTCACTGGCCCACGAACGGGAAAAGGAGCTCAGCCGAGCCCAGAGGATGGCCCGTCTCGGAAGCTGGGAAATCGACCTGAAAAGCGGCATGTACAGACCGTCAGCAGAAGCGCGCGCTATTTTGGGGTTAGATGACAGGGATGTTACCCTTGAGGAGCTCAAGCAGCTCAATTCATGTGAAGACCAGGAGTTCCTCAGCCGGAGAATGGATGAACACGTTCGTAAGGGGGGGCTTTTCGAGGAGGAGTACTCCATCCGGAGGGTTGTTGACGGAGAGATTCGCAATGTTCATACCTTGGCCGAATTTGATTCGGAGCGAAATGTGATTCTGGGAACGGTCCAGGATGTCACTGACCTTAGGAAGGCCGAAGATTACCTTCGTGAAAGCGAAGCGCTCTTTCGTTCACTGGTCGAGCATTCTCCCGATGCCATTTATGTTATCACCCTTGACGGTCGGTTTAACTACGTCAATCATGCGTCCCTTCGATTGTTTGGTGCCGGATCCGAAGTCGACCTTCTTGGGCGCAGGATATTTGATTGCATCCATCCTGATTATCATCCTCATATACGAGAGCGTCTCAGGCTGATCAGTGAGGGACGAAAGGATGTTCCACCGCTGGAAGAGGTTTATCTGCGTCTGGACGGCAGCAAAGTTGACGTGGAAGCTTTCCCCGTTCCGATACGTTTCAGAGGGAAAGATGGCGCCTTGCTGATTGTCCGCGATATCAGCGAACGCAACAGGGCGGTGGAAGCCCTGCGTCAGGAACGCGACCTGTTCTCGGCCGGGCCGGTTTTTACCATCGGCTGGTTGCCGGAAAAGCCCTGGCCGGTTATCCAGGTTTCGTCCAATGTGCGCGAAATTCTCGGTTATGCCCCGGAAGAGATGATGGATTCCAATTTCCGTTTTGCCGATTTGATTCATCCCGCCGATCTTGCCGGTGTAGCTCACGAGGTGGCGGACTATCTTGGCAGGGGAGTCGGCAGTTACGAGCAGGATTACCGTCTGCGCAACAAGGCGGGTGATTACCGCTGGTTTCATGATTTCAGCCGCCTGGTGCGTAATGAACGAGGGGATATCGTTTCCATCCGCGGTTACATGATTGACCTGACCCGCCAGAAAGAGGCGGAACAGAAACTGGCCGAGAAGCGGCAGCGCCTGACCAATGTTATTGACGGGACCAACGCCGGAACCTGGGAATGGAATGTCCGGACCGGGGAGACGGTTTTTAACGAAAAGTGGGCGCAAATCGTCGGATATTCCCTTTCTGAACTGGAACCCGTCAGTATCGATACCTGGTTGAAATTGAGTCATCCCGATGATTTGGAAGAATCCAATTCACTTCTCAAAAAACACTTTGCCGGAGAAACGGATTACTATGAGTACGAATGTCGGATGCGGCACAAGGAGGGCCACTGGGTTTGGGTCCGTGATTGCGGCAGGGTTCTTTCCTGGACTGACGATGGTAAGCCTCTGTACATGTCTGGCACCCACATGGATATAACCAAACGCAAGCGGGCGGAAGAGGCTTTGAGGGAGCGCGAAGCCACTCTTGCCGGTATTCTCAGGACAGTGCCTATCGCCGTGGTTTTGCTTAAGGATCGGCGTTTTGTCTGGGTAAATCAATACAAGTTAAAAATGACCGGATACTCGGAAGAGGAATTGGTCGGAAAAGGTGCCAGATTGCTTTATGAAAACGATGCTGAATTCGAACGAATCGAAAGGGAGGGGTACGGAAGCATTTCCGAGAAGGGTATCGGCGTAGTCGAGGGGCGTTGGAAGCGTCAGGATGGCACCTATATCGATGTTCTAATGCATTTGGCGGCCCTCAATCCGGCCGATCTTTCAGAAGGAATCATTGGCGCCGCTCTTGACATCAGCGCCCAGAAAAAGTCCCGGGAAATGCTGCGGGATTCCGAGGCCACTCTGAAAAGTATCCTTAAGGCGGCGCCGGCTGGCATCGCTATGTTTCGGGAGAGAACGTTCGTCTGGGCGAGCAGTGGTCTTTTGGAAATGACGGGTTTCGCCGAAGAGGATTTGATTGGGAAAAACACCCGCTTTCTCTATCCCAGCGATGAGGAATATGAACGGGTTGGGGAATTGGGATATGAGCCGAAACCGGGACACGATGTCGGTGAGATTGAAAGTCGCTGGACCCGCAAGGACGGTAGCGCTTTTGATGCCTTGGTTCATCTGGCGCCTCTCAATCCGGATGATAAATCGGAAGGCTACATCGGCGCTATTCTGGATATCAGCGCGAGAAAGAGATCGGAAGAGTTGTTGCGTGCCTCCGAGGCCACCTACCGCACTCTATTTAACGTCTCTGTGGCCGCCATATCCGTTCAGAATATGGCGGATTTGTCTTTTATCGATGGCAATCCCCACTTTCTGGAAGTCTACGGGTATTCCTTTGAGGAGTTGCCAAGCCTGCGCCCCGTCCACTTCGGGACCCTGGATGAGGAGGCGGACCCGGAGTTCTGTGAGAGCCTTCGGCGGCGGGTTATGGCAGGCGAAATTGTAAATGCCGAAATTAACGATAGGAAAAAGGGTGGGGACGTCATTCTCATGGGCAAGTCCATCCGCAAAGTGAATCTCAACGGTATCGACCGGATCATGACTGTTGCTCAGGATATCACGGAACGAAAAATGATGCGGGAGATCATGGTTCAGACCGAGAAAATCATGTCCCTCGGTGGCCTGGCGGCCGGCATGGCCCATGAAATCAACAACCCTCTAAGTATCATTCTACAGGGGATTCAAAATATAAATCGTCGTCTTGGGGAGCCGTTGCCGGCCAATCTGCAGGCGGCAGAGCAATGTGGCATTGCTTTTGAGGCTCTTAAAGAATATTTCCGGCTGCGCAATATCTCCGGATCGTTGGAGGCGATGCATGAGGCAGGTGAAAGAGCGGCCAGAATTGTCGAAAATATGCTCGATTTCAGCCGGAAAAATGATACCTTTGCTGCGCCTCAGGAACTCAACCGAATCCTGGAAAAAGCCATCGCCCTGGCCCGGACCGATTATGATCTCAAAAAGAAATACGATTTCCGCAATATGGAAATCCGGGTTGATCTATCACCGCTGCCAGAAGTGTCGTGTGTTGAAACGGAGATTGAACAGGTTATTCTGAATCTTTTGCGCAATGCCGGCCAAAGCTTGCACGATGCACAGTGTGAAAAGCCGCTGATCCAGGTGCGGACCCATTTGGAAGAGGAGTGGGTGGTGATCGAGGTGGAGGACAACGGCCCAGGCATGTCTCCAGAGGTTTGCAAACAGGTTTTTGAGCCGTTTTATACCACCAAGCAGGGGGGAGAGGGGACCGGACTCGGGCTTTCAGTTTCTTACCACATTATCGCACATCGCCATCAGGGCGAGATGACGGTCGAATCGAAGCCGGGCTACGGGGCCTGTTTTCGTATCAGACTCCCTTTACGGCCTAAGCAGAATATCGTTGTGCAGTGACAGAACGTAAGGGGCAGGTTGAAAAAGAAAAGGGACGTGGGACAGGTTAACCCGTCAGGGGATGAAGGTTTTAAAAAAACTATTTCGTAATAAAAAAAGAGGGCTCCTCCCGTAAGGGAGGAGCCCTCTTTGAGGATTTTGCGAATCGGTTCTCACCGTCTGTCGCTTGTGTTTACCCGTTTATTCATGAGGCTTTGCAGGAAAAGATTTCATGAATAGCTCAGGTTTAATCAATATTTTCCGAATTCGCTGTCATCCAGAGCGATGACCGGTTCGGCGTTGTTGGTGTCAGCATCGCGGTTTATACAGAAACTCTGGGATGCAGAATAGTTGGCAACCATCTTTGTTTCTTGTGCTTCATAATTCCGGTTTCCCTTTTGCGTCCCTTTGAGTTGGAACTGTTGCAACTGCTGACGCAAGTGGTCGGCCTGGCCGGCCAGTTCTTCCGAGGCTGCAGCGCTTTCTTCGGCATTGGCGGTGTTCTGTTGGACGACACTCTCTATCTGGTTGAGGCCCTGGCTGATCTGGCCGATGCCCTGGGCTTGCTCATTGGAGGCCGCGGCGATCTCGGCGATAAGATCGGTGGTTTTGGTAATGCTGGAAACGATTTCATCCAGGGCCGCTGCGGTTTGCTGAGCGATGCCAACTCCGTTTTCAGCTTTGGAAACAGAGCCTTCGATGAGGTCGGCGGTTTCTTTGGCGGCCTGGGCGCTGCGGGCGGCCAGATTGCGCACCTCTTCGGCTACGACCGCGAAGCCTTTGCCGTGCTGTCCGGCGCGGGCCGCTTCAACGGCGGCATTCAGGGCCAGAAGGTTGGTCTGGAAGGCGATCTCGTCGATAACCTTGATGATCTTGGAGATATTCTGACCTGATTCGTTGATGTCATCCATGGCCTTCATCATCTCCTGCATCTGGCTGTTGCCTTTGCGGGCGGCATCGCGGGCCTGGCTGGATAGTTGGCTGGCCTGGGTGGCGTTTTCGGCGTTCTGCTTGGTCTGGGAGCCCATCTCGGTCATGGAACTGGAGATTTCTTCCAGGGAACTTGCCTGTTCGGTTGCGCCCTGGGAGAGTGACTGGCTGGAATCGGAAACCTGGGCCGAGCCTGAAGCGATCTGCTCTCCGGCCACCTGGACCTGGCCGAGAACCTGATTGAGTTTTCCGGTCATGTTTCTCAGGGCCAGGCCGAGCTTGTCTTTGGGCGAGGCCAGCTGTACTTCGGAGGTCAGGTCACCGTCGGCGATTTCCATAGCCAGAGCTGTTTTCTGGCGAAGTTTATCAACCATATTCCTGACGGCGGCATAGAGACTGTCGGTTTTTTCATTATGGGACTCAAGAACCATGTCCACGTCGCCTTCGGCAACCCGCCGGGCCACGTCAATGACCATGGCCGGCTCGCCGCCCATCTGGCCCAGGATCGTGCGGGTAATGAAGAAAGCCACAAAAACACCCAGAACAATGGCGATGCCGGCTAGGATTGTGATCAAGGTTATAGCCCTCTGGTTGCTGGCCTGAACCTGGGGGCCGAGCTTGTCCTGATCAGCGGTAACGGATTCTTTGAGATCATCGAGATTGCTGATAATGCGTGGTCCGCTCTGTTTCAGGTTGTCGGTGACAATTTTGTCGCGGGCAAAGGTGGCCTCGATGACGCCATTAATGGCGGCCAGATAGGCCTGTTTGCTTTTTGCCACCTCGTCAAGGAGGCGGCGGTGTGCCGGGTTTTGCAGTTCACCATCAAGAATGTCGATCTGGCTCTGCAGACTGTTCAACTGGGCATGGATATTATCCGCAGTTTCCTGGCTGGTGTGGGAGAGGAAATTGACACCGTGAAGGCGTGCCAGAAGCATGTCACGGACGGCGAGGCCGGCATAGTTGGCGGCCGTCATATCTTTGTCCTGAGTGGCCGATTCCAGCAACTCGGTCAGGTTATCGGCCATGGTTTTGCCCTGAATAACGCATTTTGCCGTCTCTGCCTGGCGCTTCTCCATCAGTTTGGCCATTTCCGCAAAGCCGTTCTGGTAGTCCTTGAAGGCTGCGCTTGCCTCATCGACCATTTTTACCCGGGCCGGATTTTGAATCTCTTTTTGCGTTTCGCTGAGCAACTTGCCTGTCTCCTCCCAGTAACGATTAAATTTCTGGAGATTTTCCTTGCTTCCAGAGTTGAGGAAATCGGTGGCGCTCATGCGCGCAGTCAGCAGACTGGTCTGCAGCCTGCCGGCCAGAACGTTGTCCCTGGCCATTTCCCTATAGGACTTGAAACCATCTGAAGCATTATTTAGAGAAGAGAAGGCGATCAGGCCGATCACCCCGAGAAGGGCCAGGACCAGGCCGAATCCAAGGGAAAGTCGTTTTGCCAGTGTCAGGTTTTTCAGCATGTTAGAGCTCCTTTGAGTATAAAGAATGTTGTAAATTAAATTGCCCAGGCCCTGAAAATCATTGTTCAGGTTCCCCCGGGCCGGGAATATTCATTCATGCGGCCTTTTATCAAGGGGCAAAAAGTGGGCTCCTCCCCCCCGGGAGGAGCCCCATTACAAGGATTTCGCGAACCGGTTCTCACCGTTTGTCGCTTGTGTTAACCCGTGTATTCGTTTTCATGAATAATTCGGGTTAAATCAGTATTTGCCGAACTCGCTGTCATCGAGAGCGATAACCGGTTTGGCCTTGGTGCTGCCAGCCTTGCTCTGAGCTGCGGGCTGGGCTTTCGGCTGGGTTGTATAAGTGCCGTTGGCTACACTTTTTTGTTGAACCTGACGGTTTATTTTGATGCCGGCCTGGCCATTTTTGATCTTGAATT
>JAFGRU010000023.1 GCA_016934985.1 Deltaproteobacteria bacterium | reverse complement strand
GGGTAAAAAAAAGCCCTGTTTTCAAACAGGGCAAAATGAGGAGGAGGAAGATGAAGATGTTGTTTTTTCCGTTTGCACGTCGGTCCTTTTGACTGTCTCACTGTTTTTTCAGATCTTGTCTCTGAAAGGCGCTTCAGGCTTCCCACTTGAAGTGGGCTTGCTCACCACGCTTTTACGCGAGATTTGATTTTACTTTAATGTTAGTGAGTAACTTCCAAAAGGACCATCATGCAAGTTGGTTGCTTATTGACTTATGCTAGGTGCATGCCAACCTTTAGAAAGTGAACGGCAAAGGAGGTGTTGATTTTTTTAGCAGTAATAGTGCCTGGTTAAGTACATTTCTCAAGAAGAAGCAGCTCGAAACTGATAAATGGGAAATGTCAGAATTGCGCCGTGAGTTCCATTTTTTGACAGAGGCCATAAAAACATCGGATTTTTCAGAAAGTGAATTTGCCCCAAGCGTCAAAGAAATGTCATGTTGTCTTCTTTTGCAACCTGTGTTTTTTGGGTTTTCTTTTTCCTTATTTTTTGCCGATATGATTCTTTGTCGGTAAGGATTCACCAATCTAGTGATTTATAGAACAAGGCAAAGGTAGCGCGTTTGTCACAGTATTTTTAATGGGTTATACTGAATTTCAGAAAAACCCAAATAGAAGTCTGAGGTGGTCCTGAATAGTGAGACAGCCTGGAAAGGATTGGCAATGGTGAGTTATAAAGAGATCCTTGCTTTTCATGGTCATAATTGCTCGGGGTTGGCCATGGGCTACCGCATGACAGTCGCGGCGCTGGAATTATTGAAAGAGGTCCATGCCGAGGACGAAGAGTTGTTTGCGATTACAGAAAACGATGCCTGTGGTGTGGATGCCTTGCAGTGCTTGACCGGATGTACTTTCGGGAAAGGAAATCTGTTTTTTCGGGATTTTGGCAAGCATGTCTTTACCCTTTTTTCCCGTAAGTCGGGGCGTGCTGTCAGAGTTTATTTTCATGGCTTGGGCATTCCTGAAAAGGTGGGACAGGACCGGACGGAGTTGACTGACTGGATTCTCTCTGCGCCTGTGGAGGATATTCTTTCTCTGCAAGAGGTGGTTGTCGAGGATCCGGGAAAGGCTGTAAGTCGCGACTCCCAAATATGTTCATTTTGCGGAGAAAGGGTCATGGTCAGCCGAACTCGGGTGGTGAACGGGAAGACTTTCTGTATCCCCTGTTCCAGGCAGGTATCCGCTCATTGGAGTGGTTTCTGTAAGTCGCATGGCGATTTTTGAGAGGAATTTCCAGGTATATATTTTTGCTCAGGGTTTATGGCTGTGGAGGAGTGGAAGGTTATCTGGAAAGGATGGGTTATGGATTTTGATAACAACACTATATTTATTTTTGACGTCAATGGGGTTTTGATTGATTCCAATGAGGCTAACGCAAGGGCCATGGCAGCAGTGTTTACCGATGATCCTCAACTTCAGGAGCGGATATCCAAGTACTACCTTACCCTGTCGGGAATCGATCGCGGCGCTAAAATCCGCGATATCCAGGAACATTTGATCGGGCGCCCCTTTACGGAAAACGAGTTTGAACTGCGCTGGGAAGGGTTTAAAAAACTTTCAAAAAAAACAATGCTGGGAGCTCCTTTGGGGCAGGGTGCAAAAGAGGTTTTAGGCAAATTGAGGGACGCGGGATGCACCCTCGTGGCTTTGTCCAATACCCCTTCTGATGAATTAGGGGATATCCTGGCGGGACATGGTCTCGACCAATATTTTGATGTAATTCGCGGAGGAGGGAATTGGCCCAAAGCAGAGTCCCTGTTACGCCTTCTGGAAGAGTTCCAATTCAAACCTGAAGATTGTTTTTTCTTGGCCGATGGCAAGGGAGATCTCAAAGCTGCCAGGGCTGCGGGTGTTCCCTTTGGGGGCATTGATCCCGGTACCGGAGAATTTGATCAGGAAAGCGGAATTGGGGGACCTTACAGAAACCTGGCTGAATGGGGACGCGAAACGGGGCTCCTCCACTGAAATTTATGGGAGATTGTGAAGCCGTTTCCGGTTGTTGGCCCCTCAGGTCCCCAAAGGTTGGCAGACATCGACCTCTGTGCCTCCGGTTATCTCCTGTAATTGGGCAAAGGTGATCGGTACGGCCGAATGAGCATTCCCAGCTGCCGCATAAACCAAAGGGAAACGGCGCATGGATGAATCCAAAAGAATTTTCTTGCCGGAAGGCAGCAGAAAAGGGCAGACGCCCCCGGGAAGGTAGCCGGTATGGTGCTGCACATCGTCAGGTCCGGGAAGTCGTACTTTACCGGTTAACTGAGCAGCCTGCTTGAGTTTTGACGTATTGACCTTGACATCTCCACAGGAGACGACCAAGACAGGTGTTTTTCCGATCAGAAAGAGAATGGTTTTGGCGATTTCTGCGACGCTGCAACCTACGGCTTGGGCAGCACTTTGAGAGGTGGGGGTCGGTTCTTCAAACTCCCAAACTTCTATCTTTTTAGTGGAAAGGTATGATTTTATTTCCCCAATAGAGGGCATGTTGTCTCCTGTTGTTGGACGATTGATTTGAGGCCTGTTGTAAAATACCACAATAAGAGCCACTTAGCTACTTGAGGTATTAATAGGGTATCAGGCCGACAATGATTCAGACATTTCGGCACAATGCCTCGCATCGCCCATTTCAAGGGCCGCGTGAACCCATCCATGGGGCTTGGCTGGCGCCATCCAGGCGGCAGATGCCCTTTCCATGGGCGACACGAGTCCTTGTGCTGAACAGTAGCCTTTTTGGTTCATTTTTTCCCCATGGGCCGCAGGAATACGTCCTTTTCAGCCAATATTTTTTGCATCTGGGAGGCTGCCTGTAGTATAAGGAAAGGCGTTGTCAGGTTACATTATTCAACAATAAAATCATCCGTGTAGAAATAAAAAGGAGAAATTAAATGAGCGAAGCAAAAAGTGGCGATACTGTCAAGTTGGAATACACCGGAAAATATGAAGACGGCACGGTATTCGACTGTTCGGCCGATCATGGCAAGCCGTTGGAGTTTGTTCTGGGCCAGAAACAGATGATACCGGCTTTTGAAAAAGCTGTTTACGGAATGAAGGTTAACGAGACCAAAAATTTAGTTGTTAATCCTGATGAGGGTTATGGGGCTCACCGGCAGGAATTAATCGTTACTCTGAATCGGAAAGATTTGCCCCCTGACATGGAATTGAAGGTTAATGAATTCCTTGAGTGGCAGCAACCCGACGGCCAGACAGGACTCGCCCAAATCCTTGCGGTTACGGATGAGGAGGTCAAGGTCGATACCAACCATCCCCTGGCGGGCAAAAAACTTCTGTTCGAGATTAAATTACTGGCCATAGAAAATAACGAATAACCTTCGCTTCCAGCCGGCAAAAATCAAAGCGGGGAATCCTTGGCGGATATCCCCGCTTTTTTCGTTGTTTTCGGAGGAGGGAATTAAAAGCTGTTTTTGCCGACGTTTTTCCAGGCGTCGAGGTGGCGGGATATAAATGAGATCACTTCATTGTGTTCTTCCTGGCCTTTTCCTTTGATCTGCAGTGGTTCCCCAAAAGCAAAAAATACCTTTTTCAGAGGGTCAATTTTCCCGAAATCTTTGAACTGCCCCTTGCCGTTGCCCCAGGAATCGGATTTGATGGCAATAGGGACGACAGGGCAGCCACTCTTTTTGGCCAGTTTAATGCCGATACTGTTGAATTGTTCCGGATCGAACTCGGTTGTTCGTGTAGTTTGCGGGAAAATGACGACGGACAGACCTTTGGCTAATCTTTTTTGACCTTCCTCGAGAGTGATTTTAAGGTCTTCCCGCGGGTTGGTTCTTGAAAGGCAAATTGGATCGCGGGAAATCATAACGTGCTTAAAAATAGGGTAGCTTACCAGGCTTTGTTTAATAACAAAAGTATGGCGTTTGCAAGGCAAAATGATGCCCGGCAACAGAAAAGTCTCCAGGGTGCTCATGTGATTTCCGACAAAAACACAAGGTTTTTGCAGTGATTGAATGTTTTCAAAACCGCTGATATTAATTTCCACGCCAACATTTTCGAGGCTTTTCAGTGTTTCAACGCTGCTTTTTGCCCAATCTGCGTCAAAATAAAGGCCTCTCTTCGCTCTTCCTGCCGCCTTAAGCACTATGAAAAACAAGCGGACATAGAAAAAAATGCTGGGAAAGGTTTTGGGGAGAAAATTTATTTTTTTATTTGGCGAGTGGTAGGAACCTTTTTCCAGAGTAAAAGTCATCAATTAACAATCTCCAGCTTGTTTGGTTGAAAAAATAAAAATGATCTTCTAATTCTAAGATTTTTTTGAAAAAACTTAAATAGCTTATTTTTCTTTGAGTCTGCCGGTTTAAAAAAATTGTAACGAGAAAATGGGGGGCCGAGAACATGTTCCCTTGGGTGTAAAAGCGACGTGGGGCTTCCAAAAATAACATTGTTTTTTCCGGATGAATCTGAACTTGCATAATGCCAATGCGTCTAGCCAAAAAAAACAACATGGCAACGAAGAAGTTAATAAAAAATTAATTTTTTAGTTTTTTTGGCAGGAATTTTGATGTCTGTACGCAGAGTCAGGAATAATCAACCTGTTTGATTTATCGCATGGGGAAAAAAATTGTTAGCAAAAGCTCAAGACATTCAAGTAGCACCTTTTGTGAAGGAAGATGCCACAACCGATAATGGCATGGTTCAGGCTGAAACGTTGAAGCCTCTTCAAAAAGTCCTGGACCGTGCCATGGATTTACCGTCTCCCCCCGCCATTGCGGTAAAAGTATTGGATGCGGTAAAGGACGACCAGGAGTCCTTTCGTGCCCTTGCCCAGGTGATTTCTTCCGATCCTGCTTTAACGGCCAAAATGCTGAAAGTTGCAAACTCTTCCATCTATGGTTTGGCCAGGCGGGTTGACTCCATCGAAATGGCTCTGACTGTACTTGGCAGCAAAGCCTTAAAGAATATCGCTCTTTCCTTTGTCATCGTTGGTGAATTTCAGAATGCCTGCCAAGGATCTTTTGATTTCACCAAATTTTGGAAGGGATCTATCACTTCGGCGGTAGCTGCTGAAATGTATTCCAGCATGCTGGGTGAAAAAAGCGATGATACTTTTGTAAGTGCGCTTTTGCAAAACATCGGTTATCTGGTCATGTTTTTGACTCAACCGAAAAAGTTTTTTCAGTTGATGAGTCAAGGGGATGGCCCACGGTCCGAAGATCTTAAGGTTGAAAAAAAGATTTTCGGATATGATCATCAGGAATTTGGCGCTGCATTGTTAAAATCCTGGGGGCTTCCTGAGACCATCTACATGCCCATTTTAAGCCACCATGTTCCAGAACAATCTCAAGAGAATTTTCATAAAAGCGCTTCCATCCTATTCATATCGCATCAGCTTTCCCTCGTTTACCAGGGCTTTAACCCTGGGGAGAAAGCGCGCCTTGTCCAGAAGTTATTGAACGAAAAATATCAGTTTCCCGCAGAGAAAGCGGAAAAACTCATCGATTCAATTGCTGAAAAAGCCAGCGAAATCCTCATTACTTTTGAAATGGGTGATGAAACCATCAAACCCTACTCTCAACTGCTTCAGGAAGCTAATCAGGACCTTGGAAATTTAAATCTTTCATACGAACAACTCATCCTTGATCTGAAAAGCGCTAAAGACGAAGCGGAAAATCTGGCCGCTAATCTTATAAAAGCCAACCAGAGTTTGAGGAATCTGGTTTTTCGCGATGGCCTTACCGGTCTTTTCAATCATCGTTATTTTCAGGAAATGCTGGAAATGGAAATGGACAGATCGAACAGGCATTCGCACTTTCTCTCTCTGATTTTTTTCGATATCGACTATTTTAAAAAAATAAATGATTGTCATGGCCATTTGGCTGGGGATCATCTTCTTAAATCTTTGGCTGCCCGGGTCACCAAGATTATTCGTTCTTCAGACATCCTTGCTCGTTACGGTGGGGAAGAATTTGCCGTCATTATGCCTGAAACCGACTCCAGCGGTCTGAGGGTTTTTGCCGAACGGGTCCGGCGAGGTATTGAGCAGATGAATGTTGAGTTGGAAGGTCGGACTGTCCAGGTTACCGTCAGCATCGGTGGCACAACGATGGGGCCAGACCTTTTCGTAAATGACAAGCGTCTTTTGATCCAAGCTGCGGACCAGGCTGTTTATCAGTCAAAAAATCAGGGTCGCAATAAATTCACCTTCCTTCCTCTGGAAGATTTTTGTTAAGTCTTTTCTGTGAAATATGAAAAACCTGCCTATTTTTAGATGCTTATTGTAGATCGTCCTTTCAAAAAATCCCCCGACTGTTTTTTTCTTGGAAAATTCTATGGATTGTTCTGAAAATAAAAACCGGTGATATGTTGCCAACATTCTGAAATTCTTGTAAATTTAACAGGGCTGGTGAAGAGATTATTTTTTCCGGTTGTTTTAAATTTCAGAATGGGGTATTAAAAGGCGGGAAATTTTGTCCTGCTTTCGAACCAATATATAATAATTACTAGTGACAGTTTGTTTGGTCGTCTAATTTAGTACCTGTCAGGAAAAGAAGGGAGTATATGTAATGGCTGATCTTTCGACCAAGTATATGGGGTTGGAACTTTCAAGCCCTGTTGTTGTGGGGAGTAGCAGTTTGGCTAATTCGGTTGAAGGTGTAAAGAAACTCGAAGATGCCGGTGCCGCAGCAGTTGTGTTGAAGTCTTTGTTCGAAGAACAGATTTTTGCCGAAACGGAAGAGATGGGTGAATACAGCCATACTCTTTACGATTCGGAAGCAGCTGAATTTGTTGAGGCCTATGGTCGTGAATTCGGTCCGCGGGATTACCTTAAACTGATTCAGGATGCCAAGAAGGCATGCTCCATTCCGATTATTGCCAGTCTGAACTGCTTTTCCCAGAAGTGGTGGGTCAACTATGCAAAAAAAATCGAGGCTGCCGGAGCTGATGCTCTTGAGTTGAATATCGGCGTTATGCCCAGCAATCCGAAGCTGACTTCTGAAGAGGTGGAATCCCTCTATCTGGCAGTGGTCAAGGATATCAAAAAGGAAGTTAACATTCCCGTCGCTCTGAAGATCGGCCCCTATTTCAGCTCGTTTGCGAACTTGGCTCTTACATTAAGCCGGGGTAGAGTTTCACATCGTGACTTTATCGTCGGTTGGTGCGGAAATCCTGCTCCCTCGGAAAAGAAAGAGGGATGGAACGGCGTTGATGCGCTTGTTCTTTTCAACCGGTACTACCAATTGGACATTGATATTGACAAGATGGAGCTTGTAGCTGGAAATCCTTACAGTACATCGAATGAAATCCATGAGTCCTTGCGCTGGATCAGCTTGCTTTCCGGAAAGGTTGATTGTGATCTTGCGGCAACTACCGGCATTCACACTGGTGCTGATGCCGTTAAACAGCTTTTGGCCGGTGCGGACGTGGTTCAGCTCTGTTCGACCCTTTATAAGAATGGCCTGGATCAGATCAAAACTGTTAAGCAGGAAATCGAGGACTGGATGGGAGCTAATGGCTTTAACTCTGTGGCGGATTTCCGTGGCAAGTTGAGCCAGAAAAAGAGTGAATTTCCCACTGCGCATGAGAGGCTTCAGTACATTAAATTGTTTGTTGGGATCGAATAACAACGATCTCTTGCTGATTTTAAAAAAACAAAAACCCCGCCAGTCCAGGCGGGGTTTTTGTTTTTTTAATTTATTGGTCGTGATCACAATGTTAGACAGCATAAAAAAATATTGTAAATGATTTGCGAAAGCGATTTCAGTTTGGTTAAGTATTTTATGCGGTTTTGGGAAAATATTTAAAAAATATATTTTGGGGTTGAAATTACAAGTCTATTATATGAATATATTGAAAATTAAATATTCTCGACCGTTATAAAAAAGGAGGTTCGGTAATGGGTAGCAGAAATCAAATTGTTGTGATTGGCGGGGTGGCTGCCGGTATGAAAACCGCCAGCAGAATCATGCGTTTAAATCCTTTTGCCAAAGTAATCGTTTTGGAAAAAACGAAGGATGTTTCTTATGGCGCTTGTTCCCTGCCGTACTATATTGAGGGGCATTTCGATGATCTGGAAGAGGTTCGTAGAACCCCCGTTGGTGTTTTGAGAGATGAGAAGTTTTTTGCCAACTGTAAGGGTGTTGAGGTTCGGACCCTTACCGAAGCTTTAGAAATCGACAGTAAACAGAAAAAGGTCAAGGTTAGAAACCTTGAAAATGACCAGGAGAGTGAAATCCCTTATGACAAACTGGTCCTGGCGACGGGAAATCATCCAATTCTTCCCCCAATTCCGGGGATGGAATTGCCTGGGGTCTATCCATTGAAAACTATGGCTGATGCGGAAAATATCCTTTCCCGCTCAAAAAACTGCAAAAAGGCGGTTATCATTGGCGGCGGCCTCATCGGATTGGAAGTTGCCGAAGCATTGGTGCACAACGGCCTGCAGGTATCCCTGATTGAAATGAAAAATCAGGTTCTCAACAATGCTCTTGATTTTGGTATGGCAAGCCTTGTTCATCGTGAATTGAAAAAAAACGGTGTTAATCTGTGCCTTTCTCAACCGCTGGAAAGGATTGAGGCAAGAAATGGGAAAGTTTGTGCAGTGAAAACTCCGGAGGGGGTTGTCGATGCTGAAATGGTTGTCGTTGCCATTGGCGTCAAACCGGTGGTTGCGCTAGCTCAAAAAGCGGGTCTGAAACTTGGAGAAACCGGCGCGATTGCCGTTGACGATCATCTATGTACGTCGGACCCTGACATCTATGCTGCTGGTGACTGTGTTGAATCCCAGCATCTGTTGAGCAAAGAAAAGTTGTATGTGCCGCTTGGTTCAACAGCAAATAAACACGGCCGCGTGGTTGCCAACAATATCTGCGGAAGAGCTGAAAAATTTCCTGGAATTCTCAGCACATTGGTTGTCAAGGTCTTCAATCAGAATGGGGCACGAACTGGTTTACTCCCGGAACAGGCTCAGGCTGCGGGTTTCGACCCGGTAAGCGTGCTGATTGCTTCCCCTGACAAAGTTCATAACTATCCCGACTGCAAGCCCATTGATATCAAACTGGTTGCCGATAAAAAGAGCCGAAAGGTTATTGGTGCCCAGATTGTAGGGCCCGGTGATGTTTCCAAACGAATTGATACCGTTGTTGCCGGCATTTCCATGGGTATTACGGTTGACCAGATGGCTCAGTTGGATCTGGCTTACGCTCCGCCTTTCTCTGCAGCCATGGATCCTCTCCACATTGCAGCCAATGCTTTGCGTAACAAATTGGATGGTATTATGGAAAGCCTGGATCCTCAGGAGCTGCGTGTAAAACAGCTAAATGGGGATGATTTCGTCTTCCTGGATGTGCGCAGCCCCAAGGAATATGAAGAGGTGCGGATTCCGGGCGCAACCCTTATTCCCCTGGGTGTTTTACGCAGTCGCGTTAATGAGTTACCCAAAGATAAGGAAATTATCCCTTTCTGTAAACTTAGTTTGCGTGGCTATGAAGCGGCTTTGATTCTCAAAGGCGCTGGGTTTGAAAATGTGCGCTATATGGAAGGTGGGGTGCTTGGCTGGCCGTATGAACTGGAGACCAGTTGAATCCTTTGCCGATCGGTTTAGGGACTCAATTAAACATTTCAAAACCAAAACCGCCCGCTGTTTCAGCGGGCGGTTTTGGTTTTGAAAGAAATTTTCAGGGTGTATTATTGGTGGCGATTCAACACATTTTTTTTCAGTCGCTCATATTCCTCCTGGCTGATAAGATTGTTTTCCAGAAGGTGGGCAATCTGGGTTAATTCCCGCACTTGGATGCTGTGGCTGTCCTCCAACTGTGGGGCAGGAGAGTGTTCGCCCTGATTGAGACTTGTTTGGGTTAGGGGAGATTGGGAGACCTTCAGGCTGGCCATCCCGCCAAGGAAACTGATTTCCAGGGATTTCCCCTGGAAAGCTGGATCGTTGAGTATATCTCTCAACTTTTTATTGTCATTTTTTATTTTTCGGTAAAAAAAGTACCCTGAACCCAGGATGAGGAACATGCCGCCCAATAAAATCCAGGTGAGATATTCGTTGATCCCCCGTAAAAAAATGACGACTAAAGCCAATCCAAAAATCAGGAGGACATGAAGGACAATGACAAAATATCCGGCAAATATCCCACCAGTGGTGGCGTATTTTTCTTTTGAATCGTTATTTGACATGTGAATTCTTTCCCGCCGATATTTGGTATTTGTTTAATTGGTGAAAAAGTTTTTTGGAAAATTCATTCCAAAATAATACAACAAATGAAAAAATAATGTGGCATAAATCTAAGAGTCTCTGACTGGTGAGAAGATGGTGCGGTTTGGAAAAGTCGCCAAACTCAAAATATTTTGGGAGAAAATCTTTTGGAAATAAAATCCGCTGTTTTTGTAAAAAGTGCTGTCGCGGCCGATCAGGCACCTTCCCCGATTTTGAACGAGATTGCTTTTGTGGGCAAGAGTAATGTTGGTAAAAGTTCTCTCATAAATGTGCTTTTGGGGAGGCGCTCTTTGGTGCGAACCTCCAAAACTCCCGGAAGAACCCAACATATCAACTTCTTTTTGATTAACGAAAACTTTTATTTTGTTGATCTGCCGGGATACGGGTTCGCTAAAGTACCCCTGGAGGTGAAAAGACAATGGGAGCCGATGGTCAGGAAATACCTTTTCGACCGTTCGATATTAAAGGCTGTGGTGCTGCTCTTCGATATACGCCGGGTTCCAAACAGCGACGACATTCGCATGCTGGACTGGTTGGAAGAGTATAACATACCGACCATTCCGGTTATCACTAAGGTTGATAAGGTTTCGTCCGGCAAGCGCTCCAGCCAGGTTTCAAAAATTGCCGAGCAGACAGGGCTCCCACCTCAGGCATTTTCCTGTTTTTCTGCTGTTACTCGAGAAGGGCGTGACGATGTCTGGGAAAGGATTATAAGTTCATTATCTGCTTAAAAGTTGTTTTCTATATGCAGGAACGATTTTTTGCTTTGTTTTGGCATTGCCCGAATTGGTCACCCTGCAGAAAAAATTAACGTAACCTCTTTAAAGAGCCCTCCCCAAAAAAAGCTCATGAGCAGATTGTTTTATATCTGCTGTCTTGGATGTCCATTAAAATATTTTTTAAAAACAAACGATTGAAGACAAAAAAGCAATCACTTTTGTCAGAATTGAATAGATATTGCAGGTGTTTTGGTCGACAGCTTTAATTTCAATTGAGAGTAATGTCATAAGACCATTCAGGTAAGAAATTTCCAGGAGGACAAATTTGCCGGACGCTATTTCAATTTATCTTATTGTTCTGATTTTTGGACTGATTATTGGTTCTTTTTTAAATGTTTGTATTTATAGGATTCCCGCAGGGAAGTCCATTATGTGGCCAGGTTCTCATTGCCCGTCCTGTCAAAACAATCTCCGCTGGTACCACAATATTCCTGTTTTGAGCTATGCAGTGTTGAGGGGATGTTGCTCCTTCTGCGGCAAGAAAATTTCTTTGCGTTACCCTTCCGTCGAATTGCTGACCGGGATTTTGTTTGTGCTGGTTTTTTCAAGGTTTGGACTGACTTTCGCTTCATTGGTGTACAGCCTTTTCGTGGCTCTCCTTATTGTGATTACGTTTATTGACCTTGATTTACAGATTATTCCCGATGTTATCAGCCTGCCGGGAATTGTGGTCGGTTTTTTGTGCTCTTTTTTAATTCCCTGGCTTCCCTGGACCGACTCCCTTCTGGGAATCATTCTCGGGGGCGGTAGCCTTTTTCTGGTAGCGGCCGTCTATAAAATGCTTACAAAAATCGATGGCATGGGGGGCGGTGATATCAAGCTTCTTGCCATGATTGGCGCTTTTATTGGTTGGAAAGCAATTTTGCCGGTAATTTTTATCAGCTCGATGGTTGGCTGTCTGGTAGGTATTCCTTTGATGTTGTTGAAAGGGAGTGGCACCAGGCTGGCAATTCCTTTTGGACCATTCCTGGCGCTGGGGGCCGTGATTTACCTGTTATATGGGAAATATTTGATTCAATGGTATTTACAGGTCTCTTTTGGGTAGGACTGCTTCAGAGGTTGAAATGATGCCGAGTTCCACAATTGATTTCTTTTTGGCACGATCCTGGCAAAAATCACCTCAAAATTGTCAACTTCAAAGGACAAGGTGGCGGAATGGGAATGTTATTTAAACCAAAAAAAGAAGTTGTTGGGATTGACATCGGCTCCAGTT
Organism: Deltaproteobacteria bacterium; assembly: GCA_016934985.1. Classification (GTDB taxonomy): domain Bacteria; phylum Desulfobacterota; class Desulfuromonadia; order Desulfuromonadales; family JAAYDE01; genus JAFGRU01. Next base: position 35,238 of record JAFGRU010000023.1, on the reverse strand, counting down.
CGGTGAAACTCGTGCAGTTGAAAAAACAGAAGGGCGTCTATCATCTGGAAAACTTTGGTATGGCTCCCCTGCCTTCTGAGACAATAGTCGATAATACCATCATGGACTCCGCTTCCATCAAGGAGGCTGTTAAAAATCTTCTGGAAAGTCAGAAGATTAAAACCAAAAATGTTGTCACATCCATGTCTGGGAACTCGGTCATTATCCGAAAAATACTTCTTCCCATGATGTCGGAGGAAGAGTTGGAATCGGCCATTCAATGGGAAGCTGAGCAGTACATTCCCTTTGAGTTGTCAGATGTTAACCTTGATTTCCAGATTATCGGACCTTCAAAAGAAGATCCCTCGCAAATGAATATTCTTCTCGTCGCCGCAAAAAAGGATGTTGTCAACGATTTGGCCATGATTTTTAAAGAGCTGGGGTTAATTCCTCAAGTCATGGATGTTGATTCTTTTGCCCTGGAAAACATTTTTGAATACAACTACGAGATTCCTGATGAGTCCATTATTGGACTGATTAACATTGGTGCCAATGCCATCAATGTCAATGTGATAAAAAACGGGAATTCTGTTTTTACCCGGGATATTCAAGTCGGCGGTAACATGTTCAACGAGGAAATCCAGAAAAGAATGGGTCTGAGCAGTGATGACGCTGAAAAAGTAAAGCTTGGTGGCACGGTTGAGGATTTAGAGGAAGAACTCCTGACAGGAGTAATGGACGAATCCTTGACCAACCTTTGCTTGGAAGTTCAGAGGTCGCTCGATTTTTTCACGGCGACTTCGGCGGACGAAAGAGTTAACAAGCTCTATATCACTGGAGGAGTGGCGAAATGTCCCGAGATAAAAACCAGGTTGGAACAAAGCCTCGGGATAAGTGTTGAGGATCTCAACCCTTTCCTCAAAATCGTTATGGACGAAAACCAATTTGATATGGATTATGTCCGCTCAGTGAGTCCCTTTTTCACCATTGCAGCTGGTTTGGCCATGAGAAGGGTAGGCGATCAATGATTTATATTAACCTGTTACCTGTAAGAGATGTTCAGAAAAAAGAGAAGTTGCGCTACCAGATTATGGTGGGTGTTCTTTCCCTTGCAGTCGTTTTATTGACTTGTGGGGGTCTTTACACTTCCGTTTTTCTGAAAATCAATACTGAGAAGGCTTCTATTACCGAGACCCAGAACGAAATCAAGAAACTCAAGAAAGTTATTGGAGAAGTCAAGCATTTCAAAAAACTTCAAAAAGAACTTCAGGGGAAGCTTGATGTATTGGCCAAGCTTAAAGAAAGCAAGTCTGGTCCGGTTCACATGCTTGACGAACTGGTCAGGGCGGTTCCGGATAAGCTTTGGTTGACGTCTTTCCAAGAAAAGGATGGGACAATCGACATTAAAGGAGTTGGAGTAAATGAGCAGGTTGTTGCCCAATTTCTTCAGAAATTGGAGATGTCCCCTTATTATCAGAATGTTGAATTATCAATTACCGAGCAGAAAAGCAGTAAAGGGTTAAAAAGCCAAAATTTCAAAGTTGTTTGCAAAACCGAATCTCCCAAACGGGAAAACAGCACGATTGCCAAGAAATGAGGTGTGAAACGCTATGAATCCTCGATTGGAAAAATTATTAAAACTTCCCCGTTATCAAAGAATTGCCATCTGCGTCGTTTTGCTCGGCCTTATTGCTGGTGGTTTTCATTATTTTCTGTACATGCCTAAGCAGCAGGAACTGAACAATTTGGAGAAAAAAAGCCAGGCATTACAGCGGGATCTTCAGGAAGATCGAAAAATCGCCAAAAATTTGAACCGTTATCGAAACGAATACCAGGCCATGCAAAGCGAGCTCAAAATGGCGTTAAAAGAGCTTCCCTTAAAGAAAGAAATTCCTTCTCTTTTAACGACTGTTTCCTCCCTTGCAAAAAACAATGGCCTGGATGTTCTGAAATTTAAACCAGGCAAGGAAACTCCCCAGGGTTTCTATGCCTCGGTGCCTGTTACTCTGACAATTGTCGGCAATTATCATGAGTTGGGGCAGTTTTTTGCTTCAGTTGGTAATCTTTCGAGAATTGTCAATGTCAATAATCTGAAAATTGACAAGCCAAAAGTATCCGATAATAAAACTTTGTTGACTGTTGACTTTTTGGCAACCACTTATCGCTTTCTGGATGAAAGTGAAATAAGCAAAGACATTGGACCGCGTCAGAATTCTAAAAGGAAAAAGAGAGGGTAAAGAACATGAGCTGTAAATCTTTAATGTTTGTCGTCTCCTGGGCGATAATTCCTCTATTGTTTTTTGGGTGCGGAGACAGCAGTCCCAAAAGCAATAAAAAGACAGCTCCGGAAAGGCAAAAAGTCTCTGCTCCTGCCCCTCCTAAGAAAACAAACAAAGTCGCTACAGTCCCCGAGGTGAAGGAAGTGGCAAATGCAAAGCAGTTTTCCTATGACTCGGCTGGGAAACGCGATCCTTTTGAGGCTTTGACCACAGTTAAAAAGCCGATCGTGCCGTCTTTTACTGTGACTACTCCTTTACAGAAATATGCATTGAATCAATTGCGGGTTATCGGCGTCATCTGGGGTAAGGGTCAACCGACAGCGATGGTCAATGCTCCTGATGGCAAGTCATATATCCTTAAAAAAGGCATTAAGGCGGGCAAAAACAACGGGACAGTAATTGACATCAATAAAGAGGCCATTGTGGTTGAGGAAGAATTTTATGATTTTTCCGGTGATGTCAGAGTCAGCACACAAAGTATCCCACTCCCCAAAAAAGAAGGAGTTGAGTAAAAATGGCACAGAAAAATTTAGCAATGTGGGGAAAAAAGACGTTATTTTTCCTCGGAATGACAGTTCTTATGGGGGCTTTCATTTGCACTGGCTCTGTTTGTTTTGCCAAAAATGAAAGCGGTTCAGATTTAAATCGGATACTGTCCGTGGCCTTTGGTAATGATGGTGATGCCACAAAGGTTTTTATTGAAACGCAAGAGCCTGTCGGTTATCGCTATACTATCTATGATGCAACGGAACCATACCGGGTAATTATCGACTTCCCCGGAATGAGTGTTGAAGGCTTGAACCTTCCCGAAAAAATTGAAAATGACAGTGTTAAGGAAATCCGTAGCTCAGTTCTTGATTTGAATTCAGGCAAGGTGTGTAGACTTGAATTTTTTCTCAACAATACGGTTTCCTATGATGTCTTTACCCAAGGGAAAAATATTGGGGTGACATTTACTTCAGATTCAAGTTCAGCCCAGGATAAGCAAATCGATTCCAATGTGGAAGGTTTTTCCGGCCAAGCCGTTCTGGCCTCAGCCAAAGAGTCTTCTCCTGAAGGGTTTTCGGCCAAAACGGTTGAGTCGATCACTGTTGAAAAGAACCGGGCTGTTTTTGATACTGATGGATTAATTGAGAAATACCGTCATTTCGGGTTAAAGAACCCTCAACGTCTTGTCTTGGATATATACGGCGTACAACCCGGCTTCCAGGATCGGTCTTTTAAACTCGAGAGCGGTTTTGATCGGCTTCGGGTCGGGCCCTATGGCGATAAGACGAGGTTTGTTTTTGATTCGACAGGAGGAAGCCTTCCCAGCTATGATATTCAGGAAAAAGGCAATCATTTGGTTGTCACCTGGGGTGATGGAAACAATGAAACTTCAGTGGCTTATGATGACAGCGATAATAACGAACATCTTTCCATTAAAGCCATTGACTTTATGGTGGAAGATGGAAAGTCCCTATTTGTTGTAACCCTTTCGAGACCCGGTGAACTGATTAATGCTGTAAAAAAAGGCAATATCGTTCGCTTTGGTGTCAAAGATGCCGATCTTTCCCGGCGTCATCGCAGAGCCTTTGACAGCTCTTCTTTCCCAAGCGCTGTCCAAATGATCACACCCTACAGCGTTGTGCAGGGCGAAACAAAGGAGGTCCGTTTCGCGGCTGAATTAAAAGGAGATGTCCCCTATTCATTGGCGTTGCAAGGTGAAAAACTGGTATTTGAGGTCGAGAACGGCCCCTATGGGGCAACCGACCAGCCTCATCCCGCCGCTATGAAAGAGCAAATGGTTGTGGCCGTACCTGAGAAGGCTCCTGCGGCAGTTGGTTTTGACTCAGGTTATACAGTGCCAGCGTCCCAACCCAAGCCCCCTGTCGTTGGTTTATCAACTAATATTCAAGAGGAAACCTTCGCGGAAAAGGTTTATTCCGGAGAAAAAATCTCCCTGGTTTTTGATGATGCGGATATTCGTAAAATCTTCAATCTGATCGGTGAAGTCAGTGACATGAACATTATTGTTGCTGAAGAAGTTAAAGGGACAATCAGTTTGCGCTTAATTGATGTTCCATGGGATCAGGCTCTTGATTTGGTAATGGAAACTAAAGAGTTGGGAATGCTTCAGGCCGGCAATGTAGTTCGCATCCTTCCCAAAAAACAGATCCGCTCCATGAACGAATCGAAATTTACGGCAGCACGGGCCATGGAAAAACTTGAGAATCTGTCGACGGAAGTAATTCCGGTTAGTTATACGGACCTCAAAAATATTGAAAAGCCGGTTAAGGAAATTCTTACCGAACGCGGAAACGTCACTTTGGACAACCGTAACAAACAGATTATCGTTACTGATGTACCTTCCGTGCTTGGCGAAGTCAAAACCCTGGTTAAGATTCTCGATACTCCCGAACGTCAGGTCATGATTGAAGCACGTATTGTGGAAGCATCCTCGACTTTCAGCCGCCAGCTGGGTGTTAAGTGGGGGAATTCCTATACAAATGTTGGTGATGAGGTGAGTTTTGACGTCGGGCTCGGCGGCAGTTTTCTCATTCCGCCCCCAGTGGCTGGATCTGTTGGGTCCGCAGGGCTTGGCTCAGGATTCAGTTTTGGTAATGTTTTCGGTATTAACAACCTGACCCTTGATTTGAGAATCTCAGCTCTGGAGTCCGCGGGGCATGGCAAAATTATTTCCAAGCCGCGAGTAGCCACCTTAAATGGTGAAACAGCCAAAATTGCCCAGGGGACCAGCATCCCTTATTCTACCGTTAGTGACGAAGGGACCAAAACTGAATTTATTGATGCCAATCTTGAGCTGTTGGTAACCCCGGTTATCAACCCGGACAACACCATTATTCTCGAAATTAAGGCAACCAACAATCAGCCTTCTTCTGAGTCCCCAGATTTATCTTCGGCTCCATCAATTGATAAAAAGGAAGCCCAAACGAAGATCTTGGTGCGTGATGGGGAAACAACGGTTATTGGTGGTATCTTTGTCGAAAATGAAACATCCAGCCAGACCGGGGTCCCTCTATTAATGAGTGTTCCTGTTCTGGGGCACCTGTTCAAGTCAACCTCAAAAAGTGTTGACCGGCGTGAGATGTTGATTTTCATTACTCCGAAAATTCTGGAATAAATTGGATGGCAATGGCTGATTTGAATTGAAAATCGACCAAAAATCCGTGTATCCTTCAAAAGGACAGGCTAAAGCCTGTCCTTTTGTGTATTTAAATTATTTTTTATGGATAAGAAATGCGTCTTAGATATTTAACGGCGGGAGAGTCTCATGGGCCGGGGTTGACGGCTTTGGTCGAAGGAATTCCGGCTAACCTGATGGTTGAAGCTGAGGACATCAATTTTTTTCTTGCACGGCGGCAAAAGGGTTATGGCCGTGGTGGCCGCATGCAGATTGAAAGGGACCGGGTTACTTTTCAATCTGGAGTTCGCTGGGGAAAAACCCTTGGTTCCCCCATTACTCTTTGGATCAGCAATCGGGACTGGGAAAACTGGCAAGAAACCATGTCCCCCCAAAAGGGACATGAAGTCCCAAACGAAAGGGTCACCCGGCCTCGACCGGGGCACGCTGATTTAGCTGGAGTTATCAAATATCGCCAGGATGATGTGCGCAATATTCTTGAGCGGTCAAGCGCCAGAGAAACCGCCGCTCGGGTTGCCGTGGGAGGCCTTTGCCAGAAATTTCTGAGAGAATTTGGGATCGAAATAATCTGTTATGTTACCGAAATTGGAGGGGTGGCTGTCCCGGACGCGGCTCCCGATTATGGCGAAAGAAAAATCCGAAGCGAGGTGTCTTCTTGCCGCACTTTCGATGCCGAGGCTGAGAAAACAATGATTGCCAGGATCGACCAAGCCAAAGCTGCAGGTGACTCTTTGGGGGGTGTAGTGGAAGTGGTTGCCTTGGGTGTGCCGGTAGGTTTGGGGAGCCATGTTCAATGGGACCGCCGTCTTGATGCCCGCCTGGCGGCGGCGGTTATGAGCATTCAGGCTTTCAAAGGGGTTGAAATTGGGGCCGGTTTTGCGAACGCTCGGGCTCCAGGTTCAAAAGTACATGATGAAATCGGTTATGAGAAGGGTCGTTTTGTTCGGTTTTCCAACCGGGCCGGCGGTCTGGAAGGGGGTATGAGCACCGGTGAACCGATTGTCGTTCGGGGGGCCATGAAACCCATTCCCACGCTCTACTCTCCGTTAAAAACCGTGGATATTAAAACCAAAGAAGTATTTGAGGCGTCTGTCGAACGATCCGATGTTTGTGCCGTTCCTGCCGCAGCCGTAACCGCTGAAGCTATGGTCGCTATAGAGGTGGCCACAGCCGTTCTTGAGAAATTCGGCGGGGATTGTATGGAAGAAGTCCTTGAAAACTATAACCAATACCAGAAATATGTTGCCGGTTTATAAAAATATTATCCTTACCGGTTTTATGGGAGCTGGAAAAACTACAGTTGGTCGGATCCTGGCTCAAAGCTGCGGATTCGAGTTTATGGATATTGACCAAATAATCGTTGCTTCGCAAGGGAAGCCGATTAAAGATATTTTTGCCGAGGAAGGTGAAGAGGCTTTCCGAAACTATGAAACTGAGGCACTTCTGTCACTCCAGAATGTCTCAGAGGCTGTTATTGCAACTGGTGGCGGCATTATTCTGCGTTCTGAAAATCGCCAGGTTCTAAAACAGATGGGGCTTGTGGTTTACTTGCGGGCTTCTTTTGAGACTCTTCTTAAAAGGGTGTCACAGTCCGATCAGCGCCCCCTCGCAGACCTTTCAACGGGAACAGAACCTTTGAAAGGGCTTCTTGACAGCCGTGTAAGTTTGTATGAACAGGCTGATATTGTTGCTGACACAGATGATTTGGACAGTAGACAGGTCGCGGACTATATTTTAGACAGGTTGAAAAAGGTGGCCGGGAGTGATTGACAAACTGACTGTACCTCTTGGTGAACGGAGCTATCCCATCATTATCGGCAGCGGCAATCTCCAGGCTTTGGGAGGAGAACTGGCGGCCGCAGGTTTCTCACCCCGGGTAGCTTTGGTCACCAATACGACGGTTTCCGCCCTTTATGGGGCGGAGGTGGAAAAATCCCTCCGAAATAACGGTTTCAAAGTCACCCCCGTTTGCCTTCCAGATGGCGAAGAATATAAAACTACGGAAACCGTCAATTCCATTTACGATATACTAATCCGAGAAGAGTTTGACCGTACTTCGGGTATTATCGCTCTTGGCGGAGGTGTGGTTGGAGACATTGCCGGTTTTGCCGCGGCGACTTTTCTTCGGGGAATTTCCTACGTCCAGGTGCCAACAACCCTCCTTTCCCAGGTAGATAGTTCCGTAGGGGGGAAAACAGGTGTCAATCATCCCCTCGGGAAAAATCTCATCGGTGCTTTTTATCAACCCTGCATGGTTTTTATCGATGTTGACACTCTGAAAACATTGCCCTACCGTGAATTTTCCGCCGGCATGGCCGAAGTTATTAAATATGGCATGGTCTGGGATGAAAAGTTTTTTTCCTGGATTCAAGAGCACCGGAAGAGGTTGGCTTGCCTTGAGTCAAAGGTTCTTATTTCCTGTATCAAAAGGGCATGCGCGATAAAAGCAGAAATTGTCGGAGCCGACGAAAAGGAAGCAGGACTCAGGGCTATTCTCAACTTTGGCCATACTCTCGGGCATGCCGTTGAAAATTTGTCAGGATACGGTGAATTTCGCCATGGCGAAGCTGTTGCCATCGGGATGCTCAGCGCGGCGCAGGCTTCACAAAAATTGGGCCTCTGTTCCAAGGAACAGGTCGGTATTTTGAAAGCGTTGCTGGAATGCTTTCATCTGCCCACGGGCCTTCCTTCCTTCCCGATGGAAGAATATTTGATTGCCATGAAACGGGACAAAAAGAACCGGAAGGGTATTTTGAGAATGGTTCTGAACAAGGGGATCGGGAGTTATAAGATCACGGAAATTTCTGATCCTGAAGCCTTTTTCAAGCCATTTTTTGATTAAAAGAGCTAATCCCTTAACAAAAGCTCAATTTCTGAATATCTATGGTTTTTTACCTTTCTATTTCCTGTTATATTAAGAAAAATATTAATTAATTTCAGAAGGATTTTTTTGACTTGCTTTGGACTATTTCGCTTTAACGGATTGCGAATGGTTGAAAAATGACGGATAAAAAAAACGGATCTGATTCTGTTGCTCTTTTTGAAACTGCTACCTTAGCTGAGATTTTTATCAAACAAGGGCATCTGAAAAAGGGGCTTGATATCTATCGCAAGCTGGGCCGTTTTGAGCCGAACAATCCTCGTTACCAGGAAAAAATAATTGAGCTGGCAGCCAGAATAGAAAAGGAGGGTCCCGTTGCCGATGGCGCCAAAAATGCTCCCGGTCCCGGGACTCTGCCCGCGAAGGAAGGTGTCAACAAGGAAGGTCAAATTGTTTTCAAAGAACAAGACCGTGTTCTCGAAACTTTGAATAAGTGGCTAATTGCAATCAGGAAGAGGAAAAAACATGTTCAATAAAATTCTCGATTCAATTGTTGAAGAAACAGGTGGCGGAATCGGTGCAATTCTTATGGGCTATGACGGTATTGCCATTGAGCAGGTTTCCCGTGACGTGGAAGGTTTGGACCTGAGCCTCGTGACTGTTGAGTTTGTCAGTGCTCTGCAAGAAATCAGAAAAGCCGTGGAGATCTTGAAGCTCGGCAATCTTGAAGAAGTCACCATTAAAACCGATAAATTTCAGACTATAGTCCGTGTTTTAAACCAGGAATATTTTATTGCCCTTACGGTCGATGATCAAGGCAATCTCGGCAAGGGCCGTTATTTGTTAAGCCGCGAAAAAAACAATCTTCTTGCGGCGTTGGGTTGATGGTCGGGGCAGGATATGAAAATTTTTGTCATTAACGGTCCGAACTTGAACCTGTTGGGCGTTAGGGAACCCGGCGTCTATGGTTCTTTGACCCTTGGCGATATTGAACAGGAAATGATAAATGTGGCCTCCGAACTTAGGGTTGATTTGAATTTTTTTCAGTCCAACCATGAAGGGGAAATTATCGACCGGATCCATTCGGCCGTCGCAGAACAATGCGCCGGGATTATCATCAATCCCGGGGCTTATACGCACACCAGCATCGCCATTCGGGATGCCGTTGCGGGCGTCGCAATTCCTACGGTTGAGGTTCACCTCACCAATATTCATGCTCGCGAATCTTTTCGCTCCCATTCCTATTTGGCTCCGGTGGCCCTTGGCCAAATCAACGGTCTGGGGCCCGCCGGGTACCTTCTCGCGCTTCAAGGGCTTGTTTCAGTTCTCAGGGCGAAACAGTGACTTCTGAAAGGATTCATAAGCTCAGAAAAATATTAGATGACTTGTCTCTGGATGCGATCCTTTTTACTCACCCGCCCAATATCCGTTATTTTTGCGGTTTTACCGGGAGTGAAGGTGTTTTAGTTGTAGACTTGACCGCAACCTTTTTCCTGACCGATTCCCGGTATACCCAACAGGCCCGCGGGGAGGTTTTTTCCGACAATATTCGCGAGTATAAGGTCCGAGAGGATGAAATCCAATCCCTGTTGAAGGAGAGACCGGCGCGTCGGGTCGGTTTTGAGGCCGATTTTCTGGCATTCGGAAAAGTCAGGAAGCTTGAAGAAAAAACTGCCGGGGAAGTAGAGTGGGTGCCCCTGGGGGCGGAAATCCGCTCGTTGCGTGGTGAGAAAAATATTCAGGAAATTGACAAGATCCGCCATGCAGCCGGATTGAATTTTAGTGCATTTGAGGAGGTACTTCCCTTAATTAAGCCGGGCAAAAGCGAGCGGGAAGTGGCTTTGGCCCTGGAGTTCGCTTTAAAAAAACTGGGCGGTGAGGAAAAAGCCTTTGATTTTATCGTTGCCTCTGGTTTTCGTGGGGCACTTCCCCACGGGATAGCGTCAGAAAAAAAAATTTGTTTTGGGGAGTTGGTCACCATTGATTTTGGCATACGCTGGGAAGGTTATCATTCCGATGAAACCATCACGGTTGCTGTTGGCCAAGTGCCTGATAAGCTTGAGGCAGTCTTTGATACGGTTCTGGCGGCTCACGATAGGGCTATTGAAAAAATCCGTCCAGGGATGTCTCTTCGGGAAATTGATGGGTTTGCCCGGCAATACATTGTGGACAATGGTTTCGGAGATTACTTCGGTCATGGGTTGGGGCATGGGGTTGGGCTGGAAGTTCACGAGTATCCCGTTTTGTCTCCCCGTTCCGAAGATGTGGCAGTGGAAGGGATGGTGGTTACCGTCGAGCCGGGCGTTTATATCCCCGAGGTCGGGGGTGTAAGGATCGAGGATATGATTCTGATTACCTCTGATGGCTGTGAGGTGCTTACCAGAATTCCGAAGAACATGCGTATTCTTTCCCTTTGAACAGTTACTTAAAGTGATTAAAAACCAGAAAAGAAGGAACGTCCGGATTTGGATGAGGAGGAAGTCTTAATGGATGTGAAAGAACTGAAAAAAATTATAGACATGGTCACGGATACCGACATTGTCGAGTTTGAAATGGAGAACTCCGATCAGAAAATCGTTATCCGGCGGGGTCGTTTGGCTGGAGATATCTCGGTTGGGTACAAGTCTGCCGTTCAGGCGGAGCAGGTGGCTGTTGCTGCCACTTCCCCACCTGGTCAGGAAATCCCTCCACAGACCGTTGCTACTGCCGTGGAAGGAACAAAAGACGGTCTAGAGAAAATCAAATCTCCGATTGTCGGGACTTTTTATCGTGCTCCTTCGCCTGATTCTCCTTCCTACGTGGAGGTGGGGGACGTGGTTGAAAAAGGCCAGGTTTTTTGCATTGTCGAAGCCATGAAGTTGATGAATGAAATAGAGGCTGAGTTCAAATGCCGGGTCAAGGAGATTTTAAAAGAGAATGCTCAGCCCGTAGAGTTTGGCGATATCCTTTTTCATGTCGAAAGGATTTAGACTTTCCTGCTTCTGGGGAGGTTTTTGGAGGATTTCGCTGGGCAAAAGCTTCTTTCTGCTATCAATTGAATTTTTGGAAGAGAAACTCGTATGTTTCATAAGGTATTGATTGCCAACCGAGGAGAGATCGCCCTGCGGATAATCAGGGCTTGTAAAGAGCTTGGAATCGAGACTGTTGCTGTGCACTCGGATGTTGATGCCGATTCGCTGCATGTAAAATTGGCGGACGAAAGTATTTGTATCGGGCCGGCCAGGAGCGCTGACAGCTACCTGAATATCAAGGCGATTATCAGTGCTGCAGAAGTGACGGATGCGGATGCCATCCATCCAGGCTACGGTTTCTTGGCGGAAAATGCAGATTTCGCGGAAATCTGCGATCAGTGCGGGATAGTATTTATCGGCCCGACACCTCAAAACATGCGCCAAATGGGGGATAAGATCAGAGCCCGGAAAACGGTCATCGATGTCGGTGTGCCTATCCTTCCTGGCACAAAAGACGGGATCAGCTCGGTTGAGGAGGCGCAGAAGGTTGCGGCGGAGATCGGTTACCCGGTCATCATTAAGGCAGCAGCCGGTGGCGGAGGCCGGGGCATGAAAGTGGTTCATTCTCCGCCCGCTCTTCCCAATGCATTTGCTGCGGCTCGTTCTGAGGCTCTGGCGGGGTTTGGCAATCCTGAAGTTTTTATAGAAAAATTTTGTCTGCGCCCGCGCCATGTTGAGGTGCAAATTCTCGCCGACAAACATGGCAACGTCATACATCTCGGCGAGAGGGACTGTTCCATCCAAAGACGTCATCAGAAACTGATCGAGGAATCTCCCTGCCCCGTAATAACTCCCGAGTTGCGGCAAAAAATGGGGGATGCCGCTGTTGCCGCGGCCAAGGCCGTAAATTACTGCAGCGTCGGCACGGTGGAGTTTCTGCTTGATGAAGACCACAATTTTTATTTTATGGAAATGAATACCCGGGTACAGGTCGAGCATCCCGTTACCGAAATGGTCACGGGGGTTGATATCGTTCGTGAGCAAATATACTCTGCTGCCGGCCATCCTCTTCGTTATCGGCAGGAGGATATTAAGTTCAGCGGCCATTCCATCGAATGCCGGGTTAACGCGGAAGATCCGGTGCGGTTTACCCCTTCGCCCGGAAAAATCGATGGTTATCATCCACCTGGCGGGTTGGGTGTTCGGGTCGAAAGCGCTATTTATGACCAATATACCGTGCTTCCGTATTACGATTCTATGATTGCCAAACTGATTGTCCACGCCGAAAATCGGGAAGAAGCCATCAAAAGAATGTCCCGGGCTCTCGACGAGTACATCATTGAAGGGATAAAAACCACCATTCCTTTCCACAAACGCATTATGGAAAGCCGCGAATTCCAGGAAGGGGATGTCGACACCGGTTTCCTGGAAAGATTCCATTTCGATTAGTTGAAATTTTCGTAGTGTTCAGCAGGACTAAAATAGCCTCGCCCTGCCTTTCGTTGGCAGGGCGAGGTTTTTATGCTGAATAATTGCATTCATTATTGTCATCAAGTCAGAATCCATTATGAGTTTTTCTGAGTGGCGCCTGATCATTTCCGAGGCCCTTCCCGGAGCTGTCAACATGGCCTTTGACGAGGTCCTGTTTGATGCTGTTTCAAGGGGAGAAAGCCCGCCGGTTCTGCGTTTTTATCAGTGGGAAAAGCCGACCGTCAGCATTGGATACGGGCAAGATGTCCATGCCTCATTGAACCTGGAATTTTGCCGGCAGAGAGGGTTGCCCATTGTCCGGCGGATTACTGGGGGGAGAGCTGTCATCCATGATTCTGAACTGACCTATGCCGTGATTTCTCCGGAAAAAAATGCCCTGTTTCCCGGTAATATACAGGGCAATTATGCTATTGTCTCAGGCTGTTTGAAGGAAGCCATTGAAGAATTCGGCATAGCCGTGGAAATGGCCCCGGGCCGGCGGGGCAAAGCTTCAAGTGGGATGCGGGATTTCCGTTACAATGCTTGCTTCAATTCGCCATCCATTTACGAACTGGTGGTGGGCGGCCGAAAAATAACCGGAAGTGCGCAAATGCGCAGGCAGGGTTTTTTCCTTCAGCACGGATCCATTCCTGTTGAAATGGATTTGAGGCTTGCAGTTCAAGCCCTGACCCCTGGTCATATCAAATCATTTAAAAATGGAGAAGAGTTACTATCCCGAAAGGTCGGTTGGCTGAATCGTTTTTCCAGCCAGCCGGTTTATATCCCCATGCTTCGTGAAAAAATCATCACTGCTTTTTGCCGCCGCCTTGGAAAGCCTTTTTTCCTGGATGACTTTTCATCTCTGGAACTGGAAAGAGCGGAGGTGATGCGAGAATCCAAATATGACCACCCTACCTGGACTTTGAACAGAAAAATCAAGACAGCTTGAAGCTCTGTCGAGGGGCAAGCCTGAAGCTTGTGAAATCATTTTTCTCCCGGTCTTATTTCCGCCCGCATTTTTTTATAATCTTCGATAATTGTCGCATGATCAAAACATAGCGGCGAGGGGAGATCATCAAGGGAAAAGAGTTGGGCTCGGCCTGCATCATCGCCGGCTCGAGGTGGTCCATGGCCAACGGCGGTAAAGACCATCGAGATGGTGTGGTGGCGGGGGTCTCTGTCCGGTTTGGAATACGCTTTAAACTGTTTTAGGCCAAGGACCTCCAGATTGGTTTCTTCCAGGGCTTCGCGGCGGGCGGCATCTTCCAAAGATTCCCCATAATCGACAAATCCCCCCGGCAATGCCCAGCCATGCGGGTGGTTGAGGCGTTCGATGAAGACGATTTTTTCCCCCACGCGGATGATGATATCCACGGTCGGGAAGGGGTTTTGGTATTCTTTGACCTGGGCTCCACATTTGGGGCAGGTAAGGTGTTTGAAAGGCATGTCAAATTCCTTGATGGGGTGCGGTTATTCAAGGTTTTCCGTTGACGTCGGGATGTTAAACGGTTATAAAATATCTCTTGTTTTCAACTGCCCGGGTGGCGGAACTGGCAGACGCAAGGGACTTAAAATCCCTCGCCCTTTTTGGGCGTACCGGTTCGATTCCGGTCCCGGGCACCACGGAAATTCAAGGAGTTGGCTGATTTTAGCTGACTCCTTGTTGTTTATCCGGGTTTTGACAAAAAATTTTTTGAACATCGCAACAGGGGAGTGCCTAAACAATTTTAACCAGATACTTTTTGACCTCTTCGGGAATATTTATCGGCCGACCGGTCTGAATCCGCTCCCAATGAGAAATCCTGATTGCAGTGAAAACATTTTCGATTAATTCCGCAACGTAATCATCTTGGGGTAGTCCGTCGAGGTTTTCAAAAAAACGTAAAACTTCCCCTGCGACGCGTCGTTTGATATCCATCTCCCCAGAAGGATAGATGACCTCAAGGCCTGTTTCGTCAACCATTAATCTCACCGGGAGCAGTATTTTTATTCCTTTATTTTATTGACCTGAATTGTTATAACACCAGATGTCTTAATACAAAAATTAAATTTTGGAGGATATGGGTAATGAGGAAAATGAATAGCATGGAAAGCAAAGCATCGAAGCTGGCAAAAGAAATTCTCGATGCTACCGGTGGTGATTGGATTATGGCTGCCAGAGAGTTGAAAGCTCAGGCCAAGCAAAACCCCGAGCTTTTGACCGATGTTGTCGGGCCCGTGATTTCCGATCGAATATGGCAGGCTATTGAGCGTGTTACCCCCATCACCATGGGTGGCGGTTCCCTTTTGAACTGCCCTCTTTCCGGAGCCGAACATCGTCTTTTAGGAGGTGCTCGTAAAGCTGATCTTGAAAAGGAAATAGGTTTTATCGAGGTTCATGCTCGAAAATGTATTGAAAATGTTAAATGGTTAGAGGCTTTAGTCAATGAACTGGATGAAGGGCAAACCATCAGAGAGAAGTTTACGGCCGAAACTCTTGAGGCCTTCCGGGAAAAGTTTTATAAGGAGTGGGACGGGAAGCTGGTTATTGAAACTCCTGAGAAACCGAGTCAGGTTCGCAAACTTGCCGTTGAAGCCCTCTACATTAATAAAGGGGAGTGGTTTCTTGCCCTGCAAAGCCTGACTCAGCGAGTTAATAGCGATTCTCGCGTATTATATCAATTGATGAGTCCGGTTTTCTATACCATGGTCTGGCCTATTTTTTCGCAGGTTTCATCCGACCCCATCGATATGAAACCACCTTTTAATTCCACCTTGAGTTCCGGCTGGATTTTCGGCGATGCTTTGACCGGAGATTTGATGGATGAGATAGCTATTTGGGAAGATGCCGGCCGCTATTATTTGCGAAAGATCAGATGGTTTGAATTGATTATGGAAGCGACCGGACCCGAAGATCGGGTTGAAGACCACGTCTCCGGCTCAGAGGTTAAAAAACTTTGGAACAAGGCGTTTCAGGATATAGCTTGATTCTCTTGAACTTTCGAATAAAAAAAGCCGCTTTTTAAAAAGCGGCTTTTTTTTTGAAAAATATTTTTTTCCTGCAACCATTTTCTTATTTCTCACCACAGAAATTTCCGGTCATTATTTGCTGAACCTCAACTTGCACTTTATGTATTAAACCGTTATTATGCGTGAGTTTGGAAGGGATGGGCGGATGTCCCCTGCGCATACGTTTTGCCCCTGCCAGATCATTTCGATGAAAACCCAAGGAGAAAAAAACTATGAGTGACACAGGCTTAAAAAGGATTCAAGTTGTTATTGACCCCAATACCCTTTATCTCGAAGAGATCTATACGGATCTCAAGGTCGGAAGGATTAGAAAACTGACTCCTGTACGGATCGATGGTGAACTGGATAAAAGCCGCAAATCGATTTTTGTTGGTGAAACTCAGCTTGGCGTCAAGGGGCAGATAATCCCCATCCAGTGTGAAATTGATGCAAAAGGATTGGCCGATGCGGTAGAAAAGTATCCTGCAGCTATCGAAGCTACATTTGAGCAGATTGTCAAAGAAGCCGAAGCAGCAAAAAAAGCCCAAAAAGAGAATGAATCGCGGATTATCGTTCCAAAGTAATGGTGCAGAATATTTATTTCAAAATTTTGAAAGAGGGGAGCCATGAAAGCTATAGTTGATCTTTGTGTAGTGCCGATTGAGGCGGGTATCTCGGTTTCAAAATATGTCGCGGCTTGTGAAAAAATTCTTAAAGAAGCGGGCTTGAAAACCTATCTGCATGGCTATGGGACCAATATCGAAGGCGAGTGGGATGATGTCTTCAAGGCAATCAAGCGTTGTCATGAGGTAGTTCATGAAATGGGCGCCCCGCGCATTTCCACGATCATCAAGTGTGGTACCCGGGTCGACCGGGATCAGACCATTGAGGACAAGGTTCGCAGCGTCGAAGAGAAGTTGGCTAAAGAATGAATGAAATTACAATAGATCGGATAAAAGCCGCCTGGGAAGGCGGCTTTTTTTTGTTAAAATGTTGCTATTCACTTTGCCGCTGGAGGCTCTCTTAATGGGCGGCGTGATCCATTGTGTTGAATAGTGATGTCGGATTTTTGATTGCCATTTGTTTTCCCTATTTTTCTTTTCTTTCCTTTTGGGTTAAAAGGGATTGCCGCGGGGGTTATGGAAAATCCTGCCAACATTCTTATCTCGGTCGGGTTGATTTTTCTCCTGGCTCTGGGCACGGATGCACTCGGACGTTTTACAAGGTTGCCGCGAGTAACCCTGCTGATTGTTCTGGGAGTGGTTATTGGGCCAGAGGTAACTAATCTCTTACCCATCGATGAAAGCCGTTGGTTTCCGGTAATGGCCAATATGGCCCTTGTCATGGTGGGTTTTCTCCTTGGCGAGAAGTTCACCGTCCAGGCACTAAAAAAATATGGGAAAACCATAGTTTTGTTTTCTTTGGTGGAAGTTTTGGGGACGGCATTTGTTGTTGCCTGCGGTTTAATTGTGGTTGGTGCTCCCGCTGAAATAGCCCTTTTGCTGGGTGCTGTTTCAACCGCTACCGCACCAGCAGCTACGACGGATGTGGTCAAGGAATCCAAGGCTCGGGGGCCTTTCACCAAAATTCTTCTCGGAATCGTGGCCTTGGATGATGCCTGGGGTTTGATCCTGTTCAGCCTGGTGCTGGTCGCTGTTGATGTGTTATTGGGAAGCACCGGGTGTTGGTCAGGGCTGCTTGAGGGGGGATGGCATGTCGGCGGTGCTTTTCTACTGGGGGTGGTTCTCGGGGTTCCCACAGCCAAACTGACCGGAAGGATAAAGGCTGGAGAACCGACTCTTATTGAAGCCCTTGGCGTTGTCCTGTTGTGCGGGGGAGTGGCTCTTTGGATGGGTGTATCATTTCTTTTGGCGTCCATGGTTTTGGGGGCTGTGGTTGCCAACCTGGCTCGTCATCATGATCGGCCTTTTCATGCCATAGAAGGTATTGAATGGCCATTCATGATTCTATTTTTCGTATTTGCCGGTGCTTCTCTTGAGTTGGGCTCGTTAAGGAACATGGGATTTTTTGGCCTTGCATATATTTTATTGCGAATTTTCGGGCGCTTTTTTTCTGCCTGGTGTTGCGGACTTTTCAGTGTGGTGAAACAACCGCTCAGCCGCTGGATGGGGATGGCCTTGTTGCCTCAGGCGGGCATTGCCATGGGGATGGGGCTTCTGGCGGTTGAGCACTTTCCTCAGCTCAAAAACTATATTCTTACGGTGGTAATTGGGACCACTATTTTTTTTGAACTGGTGGGGCCTGTTTTTACGCGAATCGCCTTGACCAGAGTTGGTGAAATAAGAAAGACTTAAGAAATGGGTTGGTTGCTATGATTATTGATATTCCCGGTTTTGAAAAGTTGGACTTAAAGGATCTGGTTTTGGATTTCAACGGTACCATGGCTCTTGATGGACATTTATTAGAGGGTGTGGGGGAACGGATAAAATCACTTTCGGGACAGATTTCAGTTCATGTGGTGACGGCCGACACCATGGGCAGTGCCCTTGCGGAGGTTCATGGTTTACCCGTCACTTTGGAGGTGCTGCACACAGACCGTCAGGATATCCAGAAACTCAGTTACGTCCAAAAGTTGGGTGTCGAGCATTGTGTCTGCATAGGCAACGGCCGCAATGACCGCCTCATGCTCCGGGAAGCGATCCTCGGTGTTGCCGTTTTGGGCACTGAAGGCCTTTTTGCGGGGACAGCTCAAGCAGCAGATGTTCTTTGCCGGGATATCTGCTCGGCTTTGGATTTATTGAAAAACCCCAAGCGTCTCATCGCTTGTTTGAGATCCTGATATTTAACCTTAATCCGTGGGCTGGGGGGGGCAGTGCTTGACATGAAAAAGTATTTCAAAAATCTGAGGCGCGCCCGTAGGTTCGTCGGTGATTTTTGATGGCTTAGGCAGGTCAATGACTTGCGCTATTACCCGGTCATAACTCATGGAGGCAGGTTTTTCTACTCACCAAAAGCCTGATAGCTGTCTTCGAGGACATGGAGCTTTGAAAATAAGTCCTGAATGGTTGAGTTGTCCTTATCCGCGTTTTCCTCGATAAGTTTTTTTACCTGCGTAAACTGGATTCTGGCTTTTTCCTGAAGTGCCTGAAAGTTTTCCAGGGTTTTTCGGCCGCTGCTGAAATCCTGATGAATTTTGGCAAGTTTAAGAAACTGTTCATAATGGAAGCCGGGATCGATATAGTTGCGGAGAATGTATTTAGCTACCAGGTGGCCGCATTGGGCGCATTCAACCAAAACCCGGTCATGTTTCTGGTGCTCCAGAAAATGATTATTGATCATGTGGGTGGAGCCGCACGTGGGACAGGTTTCTCGTTTAGAAGTTTCTTGCAATTCCTCCATACAGATTTCTCCTTGGTTGTAGCTATCTTTGGTTAGAAGTATCCCAAAAGCCTCCACCAGCCATAGCCCAGAGTCACAATCACGACGATGGCGATGAGGGATATGATGAACCCGGTTCGCACCATGTCTTTCATGGTAAGGAGGCCGGAACTGTAGGCTATGGCGTTGGGAGGTGTGGAAACCGGCATGATCATGGTCGCCGAGACCGCCAGGGCCGTGCCGATGGCCAGAGGCAGGCCGGTAATGCCTGGAATGATGAAGGCGAGGGGCACGATCAGGTTGGCGGTCGCTGTGTTGCTCATGAAGGTCGTCAAGACGGCGCCGACTAAGATGAAAACCAGCATCAGGGACCCGAGGCTCAACTCGTTTATGGGAAGCTGCTGAATCATAAAATCGTTCAGTCCCCCTTCCTTCATGGCTACAGCCAGGGACAGTCCGCCGCCCACCAGGAAGAGAACGTCCCAGGAGATGTTTTTGAAATCCCGTTTGTCAAGAATACCGGTGCCGAGGAAAACGATGGCCGGTATCAGGGCGACAGTCCCTGAGGTCATGCCGTGGAAATCCTTGGTCAACCACAGGATAACGGTCAGGAAAAATATAATCATGACTGTTATGGTCTGCAGGTTGAAACGGATGTGGAAATCGGGACGGGTGGTAATGCGGATTTTGGGGGCCGGGTGTTGAAGAAGGAGCAGGCCCCAGAGTATTAACAGCAGAAGGATGACCAGCGGGCAGGAAACCAGCATCCAGTCGAGAAAGGTCATGGCCCCCGGCTGTAAATTGTTTATGGCCTGCATGGCGATGGCGTTGGGCGGGGTCCCGACCGGTGTCATCATGCCGCCGAGGTTGGCGGAGAAAGGGATGCCGATAAAAAAGGCTTTGGCAAAGTCGCTGCCTTCACCTAAAGGCACGATCACGGCCCCGGCGATGAGGAGCATCATGGCCGTGGTTGCCGTATTGGACATCCACATGGAGAGTGTGGCGGTGGTTATCATCATGGCCAGGAGGATGTTCCGCGGTTTGGAGCCGGAAAATCTCAGTATCCAGTCGGCAAACCATTCGTCAATGTGATATTTATGGCCCGCTTCCGCCAGTAGCAATCCCCCCAGAAAGAGGGCGATGATATCGGAAAAAAATGGTGCCAGAAAAATTGTGTGCTTGACTGGCACCAGGGGCGCAAGGAATGCCGCATTAAAGAACAGGATCAGCAAGCTGGTGACATACAAAGGGACGGCTTCCGTCACCCACAAAATAAGGGCCAAAGCAAAAATCCCGGCACTTACGCGGGTGGGGAGGTCCGCCGCCAGGGGCGAGAGGGCCAGGGCCGGAACTGCGCTCATGGCCAGAATCAGGATGCAGAGATTTTTCCAGGAAAATTTCATGGTTGCAGTGAAAAGGTAAAAATTGTTTTCAGAGGACATTAACCGAATAATCTTCATTATCAATGTAAGACTTGAATATCTCAAGCGCTGAGGTTGAAAAAAAATTTCAAATACTTAAATTAACTTTCAAAATAAACTTTCATATATGAGCTAGGACTCCTAGTTATTCATTATTTCCGATTAGCTATTCTGAGAGTGGCTGAAATTAATCCATTCATTGGTTGATACAGGGGTTCTTTTTGACTGGCGAACAAAATCGTTATCAAAACCTGCCGGCGCGAATTCCCGATCTGGTGCTTCTACTTCGTGAGGGCCGCTGGTTGGTTCGTGAGATTTCACCCAAGTTGGGGAGGTTGCTGAATATTGCCCTGGAAGACCTGTCTCCGATCACTGTGGACGACATGTTTCCCCAAGCGGTGCCTTCACTAAGTGATCTTGCCCAGGATATTTTTGTTCAAGGGAGATCCTTTTCGAATCTCCGTATCCGCCTTGTCCCCGGCGGCCCGGGTGTTGAACTGACTGCTTTTGCCCAGCCCGAACCACACTTCGAAGATTCTCTCCAGTCCGGCGTTCAGTTCTTTTTTCAGGAACTCCGTTTTAAAGAAGCGGAGGCTCCCCAGGTTTTTCAGGGAATGGTCGGCGTCAGTCCTGCGACCCTGGAGGTTTTCCGGAAGATTAAGCTTTATGGGCCATCCGATGCTTCGGTTGTCATAACTGGAGAGACCGGAACCGGCAAAGAGTTGGTGGCTCGAGCTCTTCACAATGAAAGCCCACGTTCGTCCAGGCCCTATGTTGCGGTAAATTGTTCCGCTATCTCCAAAGAATTGCTTGAATCGGAACTTTTTGGGCATGAAAAAGGTGCTTTTACCGGTGCTCTGCGTACTCATAAGGGACGTTTTGAGAGGGCTCAAGGGGGAAGCATATTCCTTGATGAGGTTGGTGACATGCCTCTTTCGACCCAGGTAAAGCTTCTTCGTGTGTTGGAAAACCGGACCATTGAGAGAGTCGGATCTGAAAGAGAAACACCTATCGATGTGAGGGTGATCTGTGCAACCAATGTTTCTCTAGAAAAAGATGTTGCGGCCGGACGATTTCGCTCGGATCTCTATCATCGTCTGGCCATTCTCAGAATCCACCTGCCTTCGTTGCGTGAACGTATTGAGGATATTCCTTTTCTGACTTCCCATTTTCTGGGAGCTCTTAATAGCAAATATCGTAAAAACATCAAACGCCTGACCCCTGAGGCCACGAACCTCCTTCAGTCGTATCTGTGGCCGGGAAACATCCGGGAACTGAAAAATGTTCTGGAGAGAATTGTGGTTGAAACCGAGGGTGAGGTTGTCGGAGCTCGTGCTTTTCGGGATTGGGTTCGCGAACGTCAGCAATTGAGTCCTGAACGCTGGGAGGATTCGAGCCGGGGCAAGGCCGGCGCAGATACCATTATTCCTCCCATCCCGTTGACTTCCGGGCATCCTCTCCTTAATGCCCCTGAAGACCAGGTGGTGCAGTTAGAGGTCCTTCCCCCCCAATCCTCTTTCAGCAAATCGACATGTCCTTCCGAATTGGACGAAGAGACGTTTCGCCGGGCATATCGTGCAGCCGCCGGGAATATCTCCGAGATGGCGCGGCGCCTTGGCGTTCACCGTGCCACGGTTTATCGCTATCTGCGCAAGTTTGACCTCGGCCGCAAAGATCTTGATTGCTGAATATTCGTTTATCCCTTTTGGCACTGTTTGGTTGCGACGTTGCAAGTGTCGCAGTGCAACAGGATGCAACGTCGCAAGCATACGGGGTAAATATCATCAAAATCTGTAACTTATCGAAAATAAAGAAGAAAAAAATTTTATAAAACTGGCATGCCATTTGGAATCTTAGAAAGGCAAATACGAATCGAACAGGAAATTTCTAAGAGGAGGTAAGACAATGGTACGCTGGGATTTATTCAAAGAAATGGAAAATGTGAGCAGGGAAATGAATGATGTTTTGAGGGGACTTGAAAACGGACGCCAAAGCTGGGAAGGTTTATTCTATCCGGAATTTACCGGCAGAGGATTTCCTAAATTAAATGTCTACCAGGATGAGGACAATGTTTATGTTGAAGCCTTGCTGCCTGGGATCAAGCCGGAAGAGGTGGAAATGAATGTTCTCCGCAATACCCTGACCCTCTCTGGGGAGAGAAAGGTTGAAACTCCCGTCGAAGGGAAGCATGTTTATCATCGCAGGGAGCGGGGGGGCGGCAGGTTTTTAAGGACGGTTGAGCTGCCATACTCCATCGATTCTTCCAATGCGGACGCGACCTATAAAGACGGCCTGCTGCGGGTCAAACTTCCGAAGGCGGAAGAGGCCAAACCGAAAAAGGTTCTGGTTAAGGCAGCCTGAGATATTTTCCCTGACAAAAAATATTAATGGAGGACAAATACCATGGAAAATAAAGAGATGACAGTTCAATCAGGCGGTAATATTGAGAAAGTGGAAAAAACCCGCAACGGCAAACATTATTTCGTCCCACCGGTCGATATCCTTGAGTACGATGACGGATTGACCCTGGTTGCCGATATGCCGGGTGCCGAAAAAGAAAGCATTTCCATCGGCATTGAGAATGATATACTGGTAATTGAAGGTCACGGGGGTGTTGCAGCAAGTGGTGAAAATATTCATCGGGAGTTTGAGCCTCGTGAATATCATCGGAGATTCCAGCTGAATGAGGGCATTGACAGGGAAAAAGCGAGTGCGGAATTTCATAATGGGGTGCTGACCCTCAAACTTCCCAAGGCAGAAGCAGCTAAACCAAAACAGATCAAAATCGAGACCAGGCACTGATGACCTGAATCAACGTGACATCCACAAAGCCCGGTGGGGAAATCCTCTCCGGGCTTTGTGTTAATAATAGAGGAAATAGATAGATTATGAATCCCAATAAAATGACGGAAAAAACCCAGGAAGCCATCCAGAATGCTCAGGACCGGGCTTTGAAACTCGGTCATGTGGAAGTGGATTCCGAGCATCTGCTGGCTGCTCTCCTGGGGCAGAAAGGCGGCTTGATCCCCCGTTTACTTGAAAAGATCGGTGTTTCGACCCAAGCGTTTGTCCGATCCCTGGAGAAGGAACTGACCAAACGTCCTTCCGTGTCGGGACCGGGGGTGGAAGCCGGCCGGATATATGTAACCCAGAGAATGAACAGACTGCTTTTGAAAGCTGAAGAGGAAGCCAACCATCTCAAGGATGAATTTATAAGTGTTGAGCATATTCTCCTTGCTCTGTGTGGCGAAAAAGAGGGAACCGCAGTTGGCCGGCTTTTTAAAGAGTATGGCATTCAAAAGGACCGCATTCTGGAGGTCTTGACGCAGATTCGGGGTGCTCAGCGGGTTACCAGCCCCGATCCGGAGGGGACTTATGAAGCCCTTGAAAAGTATGGCCGGGATCTGGTGGAAGAAGTACAGAAGGGCAAACTGGACCCGGTCATCGGCCGTGACGATGAAATCCGGCGCATCATTCGGGTTCTTTCCCGCAAAACCAAAAACAACCCGGTGTTGATCGGTGAACCTGGCGTCGGTAAGACCGCTGTTGTGGAGGGCCTGGCTCATCGCATAGTGCGCGGTGATGTGCCGGAGGGATTAAAGGAGAAAACCGTTTTTGCTCTCGATATGGGAGCCCTGATTGCCGGCGCCAAGTACCGGGGGGAATTTGAAGAACGGCTCAAGGCGGTATTGAACGAAATCAAGGGAAGCGATGGCCGTATTATCCTTTTCATTGATGAGCTTCACACCATTGTCGGCGCCGGCAAAGCTGAAGGTTCCATGGATGCGGGCAATATGCTGAAACCCATGCTGGCGCGCGGAGAACTGCATTGCATCGGCGCCACGACCCTTGACGAGTATCGCCAGTACATAGAAAAAGACAAGGCCCTGGAGCGCCGTTTTCAGCCGCTTCTGGTTGAAGAACCGACAGTAGAAGATACCGTCAGCATCCTGCGCGGTCTCAAGGAACGTTTTGAGGTTCATCACGGGGTCCGCATTCAGGACAATGCTCTGGTGGCGGCCGCCACTTTGAGCCATCGCTATATTACCGACCGTTTTCTTCCGGACAAGGCCATTGACCTGGTGGATGAGGCCTGCGCAATGATACGTACGGAGATCGACTCTTTACCGACCGAACTCGATGCGGTGACCCGTAAAGTCATGCAGTTGGAAATCGAAGAGGCGGCTCTGAAAAAGGAAAAAGATCCTGCCAGCCAGGACCGTCTCCAGCATCTGCGAAAGGAGTTGGCGGAGTACAAGCACGAGGCGGATCGCCTGTCGGCCCAGTGGACTTCCGAAAAGGAAGGCATTGGTCGAGTACAGAAGATTCGTGAGGAAATTGAGAAGGTTAATCAGGAAATCGCTGTGGCTGAGCGGGAATATGATCTGAACCGTGCTGCCGAGCTCAAACACGGGCGCCTGCCTCAGTTGGAAAAGGATCTTCACGAAAGGGAAGATCAAATCAGCAGTGCGCATGAAGGCAACCGTCTGCTTCGGGAGGAGGTTGCGGAAGAAGAGATCGCCGATATCGTTTCGCGCTGGACAGGTATTCCCGTTACCCGTCTGGTGGAAGGCGAGCGGGAAAAGCTACTCAAGCTTGATCAGGTGCTGCACCAGCGCGTTATCGGGCAGGACGAGGCCGTGCAACTCGTGGCGGATGCCATCATTCGTGCCCGTGCCGGAATCAAGGACCCCCGCCGGCCTATCGGCTCGTTCATTTTCCTCGGTCCGACCGGGGTCGGCAAAACCGAGCTGGCCAAAAGTTTAGCAGAGACTTTGTTCGACAGCGAAGACCACATGGTGCGCATCGATATGTCGGAATACATGGAAAAGCATACGGTCAGCCGCTTACTCGGTGCTCCTCCGGGATATATCGGTTATGAGGAAGGCGGGCAGTTGACCGAAGCGGTCCGGCGCAAACCCTATTCCGTTATCCTCTTTGATGAGGTCGAAAAGGCCCATAACGATGTTTTTAACGTGCTTTTGCAGATACTTGACGATGGACGTGTAACCGATGCCCAAGGTCGAACCATAGACTTCAAAAATACCGTCATCATCATGACTTCCAATGTCGGTTCTCAATACCTTCTGGATGGCGTGAGCGACGATGGAACCATTCGCGAGGACTCCCGCAAGGCAGTTATGGGGGAGTTACGGCGCAATTTCCGGCCTGAGTTTCTCAACCGGGTGGATGACATTGTCATGTTCAAACCTCTTTCCATGGCGGAGATCAAGGATATTATCGTTCTTCAGGTCCATGACCTTCAAAAACGCCTTGATTCGCGGCGTTTACAGTTAAATCTTTCGGATTCAGCTGTGGAATTCATTGCCCGTACGGCATACGAGCCGGTATATGGCGCACGCCCTTTGAAGCGTTTTATTCAGCATGAGCTGGAAACCCGCATCGGCCGTGCTTTGATTAGCGGAGATATCTTTGATGGTGAGATTATCACTGTCAGCGAGGAAGAAGGACAACTGGTTATTAACCACAGGCTCGAGGAAAAAAATGCGGATTGATCCGTGGATATCTTAAAATTAAACATTTCAAAAAATGTGCTTAAATAGTTAAAAAAATAAAGAAAACTCGTTGCTATTTTAGTTTTTTAGAGTATAATAATTACTGAAAAAGTAATAATTTTTTCTCTGGAAGGGAGGTGCTATGCGCATAGACATCCTTTGCAAACCCGAAGGCGGAAAACGATGCGATCTGGTTATGGAAAATGTTCGGGAAGCGCTCAATCGCTCCGGTGTGGAAGCTGAGGTGCATCTTCATCGGGATACGAAAAAAATGATTGATAACAGGGTGTATGTTTCTCCTGCCTTGGTAATTGATGACAGTGTTCGAGTGGCAGGCAGGATCCCGGCGGTCAAGGAGATTGAAGATTTTATTTCAGAACGGCCCCGTTTTCGGAGACGTCTGAAGCAAGTGGCGTAAACCGAAAACCTTTAAATAGAGTCCCTCGTGGATTTTTAATAAAAAGTTCAGTCTTTCCCTGTTTGGGAAGGAAGAGAATTTTTTTTCTTTTTTGGGGCTGAAAATCTTTTTCAGCCCGGGTTATTGATGTTGTTTTATCGTAAAAGCGCCGAGTGCATGGTTTGAGATGGCATGCACTCGGCGGTTGCAGCAAAAGGTTCCATAAATACTACTGGTTAGACAATTTCAGAGCTTTTTCAGGGGTGGTTTGGTCAAAAATTCGGTCTTATGACGAACGATATCGCCTTTGACCAGATAAATAACATCCTCGGCGATGTTGGTGGTGAGGTCGGCAATTCTCTCCAAATGTCGGGACGCTGAAAGGTAATTTGACAGAGCTGTAAAGGTATCCGGGGCCTTCAAGACCATCTCACCGACCTTGCCATATGAATTTTTGTGGATAAGATCGACCTCATCATCCAATGTTAATACCTCGTAAGCCAGATCGGTATTGAGCTTGATAAATGAATCAAAGCTTTTGTCCAGCATGGTCAGCACTTTTTTCCCTAATGAGGAGGGATCAAAAGGGGCCTGAACAGGGGAAACATTGGCTAAGGTGATGGCTCGCTCCGCAATGTTGACAGCCAGGTCGGCAATTCTCTCCAGATCGTTATTTATTTTTAAAATGGTAATAATAAATCTCAGGTCGCTTGCCACCGGTTGATACAGGGCAAGGACCTTGAGACACTCCTCTTCCATATCGACCTCCATCTGGTCTATTTCCTCATCTTTACGAAGAAGGCTCTGAGCCAGATCCGCATCCAACCTGATAAGTGATTGAACCGACTTTGAGACGCATTCTTCGACCTCGGCGTAAAGGGTTAAAATGTCTTTCTTCAGCCTGTCGAGTTCATGTCCTAACAGTATATCCATGTGATGCCCCTCTGGTTGGGTACGGGTAAAAAATTAACCGAATCGTCCGGTAATGTAGTCTTCGGTCTGTTTCAGTTTAGGTTTGGTGAAAATTGTTTTAGTCTCACTCACTTCTATCAGACGACCCATATAAAAGAAGGCGGTGTAGTCTGATACCCTCGCAGCTTGTTGCATGTTGTGAGTGACAATAATGATGGTCAACTCTTTTTTTAGAATGTGAATCAGTTCCTCGATCTTTTGTGTGGCGATGGGGTCAAGGGCGGAAGCAGGTTCGTCCATGAGCAGGATCTCAGGTTTTACGGCCAGGGCTCTGGCAATACAGAGGCGTTGTTGTTGACCTCCGGACAAACCGAGGGCACTGGTGTGAAGGCGGTCTTTGACCTCGTCCCAGAGGGCGGCCTGTTTGATGCTTTCTTCCACCCTGGCATTGATGAAGGCCTTATCTTTATAGCCGTTGACCCTTAAGCCGTAAGCGACATTTTCAAAAATGGTTTTTGGAAATGGATTGGGCTTTTGAAACACCATTCCAATGCGGCCTCGCAGAGTGACGACATCAACGCTGTTCTGGTTGATATTTTTGCCTTCAAAATTGATTTCGCCCTCCATGCGGGTATTGGGGATCAGGTCGTTCATACGGTTAAAGCAGCGCAGAAAGGTGCTTTTTCCGCAACCGGAAGGGCCGATCAAAGCCGTAACCTTGTTTTTTGGAAACCCCAACGAAATATCAAAGAGGGCCTGTGATGGGCCATAAAAGAAGTCCAGTTTGTCGGAGCGTATTTTGATCTCATTTGCCATGTTGAAAACCTCAATGAGTTACTTCTGCATTTTTTTCCTGAGCCGTGCACGATAAACGATGGCTATCAGGTTCAAACTAAGTACCAGTGTGATCAGGACCAGTGCCGTGCCGTATTGCAACGGCCGGGTTGCCTCGATCTCCGTACCGGCGGTGGCCAGGACGTAGATATGGTATGGGAGGGCCATGATTTCATCAAAAATAGAAGAGGGCAGGGACGGGGTGAAAAATACAGCTGCCGTAAACATGATGGGCGCGGTCTCTCCTGCAGCTCTGCTGATTCCGAGAATACCCCCTGTTAAAATCCCAGGGAGGGCGCTTGGCAGAACAACTTTGAGGATGGTTTGAAATTTGGTGGCGCCTAGACCAAGAGAGGCCTCCCGGTAGGTATCAGGAACTGACCTCAGGGCTTCTTCCGTGGTGCCGATGATGACCGGCAAAGACATGGCGCCCAGAGTCAGAGCACCGGCAAGGATACTGACACCGCATTTGAAATAGGTGACAAAAAAAGCCAATCCGAAAAGCCCGAAGACCACCGATGGTACCCCTGCCAGATTATTGATGCTGATGCGGATAAGGCGCAGTATTTTTCCCGGTTTTGCGTATTCATTGAGATAGATGGCTGAAGCTATGCCGATGGGAAAGGCAACCGCCATTGCACCCACTGCAAGGTAAACGGTACCAACGATACAGGGGAGTATCCCGCCCTTGGTCATGGCTTCACGTGGGGCCTCAGTCAAAAAAGGGATATTGATGGCCTCCAACCCGTTTATCACCATGAAATAGATAATGATAGAAAGGGCCAGGGCATTAACAAGAGTTGCGCCTCTGAAGGTGGAAAAGAAAAACCACTCAATCAGCTTGCGCAATTTCAGCCTGAAGTCATGTTGGTTCTTGTCAGCGTTCAACACTATCTCGTTTCCATTTAAAGCCAGCTCTGATTGCGATTTTGGAGCATGTCTCCTCATAGCGTTGCGGCTCCTACTTGCTTGTATTTATGGGCCACGTGGTCGGCGATTAGATTGAAGCAGAGAGTAAAGACGAAAAGAACGATACCAGTGGCGAATAAGGCATAGTAATGGTCCCCCCGGAAAGGGGCCTCTGCCATTTCAGCGGCGATACTGGCGGGCATGGGACGAACAGGATCAAAAATGGAACCTGGAATCATTGCCGCACCTCCGGCGACCATAAGAACGACCATGGTTTCGCCGATAGCTCTGGACATGCCGAGGATGACGGCAGTGCTGATGCCTGAAAGGGAGGCCGGCAGGACAACCTTATGAATGGTTTCAAAATGGGTGGCTCCTAACGCCAGCGAGGCCTCTTTCAGTTCTTTGGGAACACTATAAATGGCATCCTCCGAAATGCTGCAGATGGTTGGAACGGACATGAATGCCAGCATTATGGCGGCATTGAACAGGTTCAACCCAGTGGCTATGTTAAAGGTGTCTTGAAGAAACGGAGCTACGATGACCATGCCGAAAAAGCCGATGACAACGGAAGGCAGGGAGGCGAGAAGCTCAACCACAGGCTTGGCTATTTCCCGGACTTTGTTCGAGGCGATTTCCGCCAGATAGATGGCAGTCATGACACCGAGGGGGATGGAAACCACAGCTGAAACAGCAGTAACCGCCACGGAGGCGATGATTAGGGGGAAGACTCCAAACTCAGGAGGGTCTGAAGTTGGATACCAGTAATTGCCGAAAATAAAATCATTGATTGAAATTTTTTCGAATAAGGGGATTCCCTCCAACAAAAGGAACAGGAAAATAAGAAACAGGGTGAAAATCGAAACAAAAGCGATACCATAAAAAAATTTGTGAATCAGACGTTCTTTGAGTTGTCGGGTGTTGGACATAGAATTTTCCGTATTGATAAAAAAATATGCTGGTGGAAAATGGTTTGAAAGCCGGACGCTGCGCAGGGGACGTCCGGCTTTCGTGGGTTTTGGTTTTTTTCTTAGTAGAGAGGAACATAACCAGCTTCTTTAACAAGTTTCTGACCTTTAGCTGGATGAAGGACGTAGTTGAGAAATTTAACTGTTTCGCCTTTAGGCCAACCCTGGGTAAACATGAACAGGGGACGGCTTACAGGGAAACTGCCATCGAGGGTGGTTGCCATGGAGCCTTCGATACCGTTGACTGTTACAGCTTTGACATCTTTATTCAGATAACCTACGCCAATGTAGCCAATGGCATTTTTGTTTTTAGCTACAGCCTGAGCGACAGCACCATTGGATGCCTGGAGAAGAGCCCCGGGGAAGACCCTGGCTTTTTTCAGGACCTTTTTCTCCCATACTTCATAGGTTCCAGATGAGGTATCGCGGGAAATGACAACGACGGGACGGTCAGGACCGCCTACCTCTTTCCAGTTCTTGATTTCGCCGGTGTAGATGGCCTTGAGTTTTTCCAGGGAAAGATCGCCAACCTTGTTGGAAGGATGTACAACGGGGACGATACAGTCGTAAGCGACGCGGAAAGGTACGGGATAAACCCCTTTTTCCATTGCCAGTTTGACTTCTTTGTCTTTGATGAAGCGGGAGGCGTTGCCGATATCGGTGGTGCCGTCGATGATAGCCTTCATGCCGTTTCCGGAGCCGCCGCCGGAGATGGAGATCTTAGTTTCGGGATTTTCCTTCATGTAGGCTTCGGCGACTTTTTGGGCGATGGGAAGTACGGTGGTGGAGCCTTTGACAACAAGATTTTCCGCGAAACTGAAAGTGGCGGAAAGCAGTAAGATTGAGCAGGCCAAAATGCTCAGCATAGTTTTACTGTTCTTCATTTTTTTCTCCTTTTTGG
Organism: Deltaproteobacteria bacterium; assembly: GCA_016934985.1. Taxonomy (GTDB): domain Bacteria; phylum Desulfobacterota; class Desulfuromonadia; order Desulfuromonadales; family JAAYDE01; genus JAFGRU01. The sequence continues at coordinate 4,408 of JAFGRU010000023.1, read as the reverse complement.
ATAGTGCTGCTTTTTTGTTAGGCTTTGATTAGGTCATTGAAAAAAATAATATGCTTAAGTTCACCCCCCTTTCATCATCCTGTTGAATGAATTCTATGAGGAGATTTATCGCAACAACGTGATAGGAAAAAGTTAGTCTTTGGTTAGAATTTGATTAGAAAGAATTTGGCTGAAAAGTATTAGAAAATATTCAGGCAGCGGACAAATGTCTGCCCTAATAGTTTTAGAAAGTCTATTGGCAAAAAGAAGCGCGGGCCTCAAATTAATTGAAGCCGGCGCGCTTATTTGGGTGGGAATGAAACTTCAAGATCAAGGGTGGGGCAGGTGGATGGTGAAGCTGCTTCCTTTCCCCGGTTGACTGGCCAGGGAAACGGTACCTTTGTGAATATTGACAATATGTTTGACGATGGACAGCCCCAGACCCGTACCGCCGATTTTCCTGCTTCTGGCTTTGTCCACCCGGTAAAATCTTTCGAACAACCGGGACTGGTGTTCCTGCTCTATCCCTATGCCCCAATCCTGCACGGTAATCAAAACTTCATCACCTGTCGCTTCTGCGGCAACAAGAATCCGCCCTTTTTCATTGCTGTATTTGATGGCATTGTCAATAAGATTGGTAATGGCCTGTTCAAAAAGGGGACCGTCGATTTCAGCATTAATATCTGGAGGGCACTGGAGGTCGATTTGAATTGAAGAATCATCGGCGAGAGCTAAACGAGACTGAATCGAGGCATTGAGTACCTCTTTCAGTGGTTGTTCTTTTAACTGAATACCGTTCTTATCTTCATTCTGTTCGATACGGGATAGCTGCAGAAGATCTTGAATAATCGAGGTTAATCGGTCGATTTGTTTGGCCACAATTGTCAGAAAACGCCGGTTTTCCTCAGGGTTTTCAATTGCACCGTCTAAAAGGGTCTCGACAAAGCCCTTGATGGCTGTGATGGGGGTTTTCAATTCATGAGAAACATTGGCGACAAAATCACGGCGCACATTTTCCAGGCGGCGCAGTCGGGTGATGTCGTTAAGAACGATGAGGGCGCCGATTTTTTCCTGTGCGGCATTTGTTAAGGACGTGCCGTGCGCCTGGAAATAGGTCTCGGGGAGGGAATGTATGAGTATTTCAGCTTCTACGGGCGCCGGGCTTTGAAGGGCTTTGCGTACGAAACGTAAAATGTCGGCTTTGCGGATAACTTCCTGAATCTGCCTTCCCTTTATGCCTTCGGCGGAAATTGACAGAAGTTTGCAGGCGGCATGGTTGATCCTGAGTATGCGTTCTTCATTGTCAATGGCCAGTACCCCTTCCACCATGCTGGAGAGTACCGCTTCCTGCTCATTATGTTGAGAAAGGATGGTATCAATACGATCTTGAAGCCGATGGGCCATGAGGTTGAGGCTGTCCGCCAAAGCAACGACTTCCGACGGACCGGTAAGGCTGATTTTTTTATCGAGATGGCCGTGGGCAAACGCTTCGGCCGATTTTTTAATGTTTTCAATGGGAAGACTGATGCGGCGGGAGAGAAAAAGGCTGATAATAGCGGCAAATACAGCGACAAGAAAACTTCCGATAAGGATTCCGGGGTAAGCCGCCATGAGAGTTTCGTTGAAACTTTTGATTGGTTTTGCCGTGCGGATATAGCCCCTTAATTCAGTATTTTCATAAACAGGAATGGCAACATACATCATGCGGCTATGAAGCGTATAACTGTGGCGGATGGAGCTTCCAGAGCCACTAATGCCCGCTTCCTTAATTTCCGGACGGTTGGCGTGGTTGTCCATGTCCTTGAAATCTTCCATGGAATCGCCAATGACCTTACCGTTGGGGAGAATCAGAGTAATGCGGGTACCGGTTCTGATGCCGAGGTGATTATAGAGCTCCTTCAATTGATCCGCTCGGTCGAGAGAGAATTTGCCGGCAACCTGGTTTTCGATGAGAATCGCCTGGTTTTTTAAATCGAGCAAGGTTTGGTCAAGATAAAAATTCTTAAGAGAGTTGGCAAAAAGCCAGGTGGTGATTGAAAGAATAATGAATATCAGTATCAGAAAATTGGGGAATATCTGCCAGAAGATGCGTTTTGTTTTCATGCCTCAGTCCTTGAAGCGGTAGCCGACGCCGCGAACGGTTTCAATATATTTGCCGTAAGGACCCAGTTTTTTACGCAGGCCAACAATCTGGACATCGACGGCCCTATCGGTAACGGAATAATCTTCGCCGCGTACGGCGTTGACAATCTGATAGCGGGTGAAAACCCAACCGGGGCGGCGGGCAAGAAAATGCAGTACGTGAAACTCTGTAAATGTGAGATTAATGGGTTGGTTGCCAACCAAAACCTCTTTTTTCCCCGGATGAATAACAAGTTCTTGGGCTTTAATAACTGAATCGTCGCTGATAGCCGGTGCCCCTTTGCGTGGATGGCGCAAAGCAGCCTTGGCACGCGCAACAAGGATTTTAGGACTGAAGGGTTTGGTGATGTAATCGTCAGCCCCCAGTTCGAGGCCGGCGACAATATCGGACTCTTCACCTTTGGCAGTCACCATAATTATGGGAATTTCGCAGAACTCCGGTTCTTTCTGAAGGGATCGGCAGATATCAACTCCATTCATTCCCGGAAGCATAAGGTCCAGAAGGATGAGTTCAGGTTTCTCTTCGGCAACCATTTTCAATCCTTCTTCGCCGGAAGAGGCGCAGATAACATTGAAACCTTCCTTGGTCAGGTTGTAATGAATGAGGGCAAGAATGTCTTCCTCATCTTCGATTATCAAAACTTTTTTTTCACTCATGATAGGGTCACCCTTTTGTATGTTTTCTCTTAGAATATTTACATTATGTTAGGCGGGGGTTAGAAAGGAAAAGAGAAAAATTAGTTTTTGGTGAGGAAAAAGGTTTGACGCAGTTAAATTGGGATTTGAGGCCATTAAGCGACGGAAGAAATCGTTGATAGAACCCCAATTCGAAAAAGGGAACCGACCTTTAGGGTGTGCAAAGCCCAATGTAAGCTGCACAAAAAAACGAGGTCAATGAAAAAAGAGCCCTCCTGACAAGGAGGGCTCTTTTTTCCGAAATGGTTGATTTCAGGACAATGCTTCAGGTGCTTCGTTTTTTAATACCGGGATAATGAATTGAATGGCTTTTTGGAGGTTTTCTTTTGCCTGAGGGGTTAGGGCCTCCTCAAATTCATCGAATTCATAACCGCGGATACCCAGAGCATAGCCTTTGGTTTTGGCCTGAAAAAGTTCGATAGCCAAAGCCATTAAAGCATCAGGTTCAACGCTGTGCGAACTGAAACTGAGAACGGCTTTGGGAACGATGGGTTTAAAGAAATATGGTTCTTCGCCGTCAAACGACGCATCAGCAAAGATTACTATGTCATGTTCGGCTACAGCTGCAGCATCTTCGACAGTAAGCTGATAATCAGAGTCTACGGTAACCCCCGGCAGATCCAGATTTTCAATGGCTTCAGCCAAAGCTGGCCCGAGGCCGTCGTCCAGCCTGCCGGGGTTTCCATAACCAATCAGAAGAAAATTAGACATTAATCAGAAATCGCGGTTGCTTTTCCGGTCAATCTGTTTGCCTTCGCAGTCATAAAGTTCGATAACGAGAGGCATCTGGCCCATGGCGTGGGTGGCACAGGAGAGGCATGGGTCGTAAGCGCGAATGGCAACCTCAACGTGGTTGAGAAGGCCTTCAGTGATATTGGGAACGCCACTGATGTGATCCTTAGCAACCTTCTGTACGGCACGATTCATAGGCTCGTTGTTGTTGGTGGTGGAAACGATGAGGTTACACATTGTGATCTGGTCATCTTCGTTCACTTTATAGTGATGGAAGAGGGTGCCGCGCGGTGCTTCGATGAGGCCAACACCTTCTTCGCGACGCTCGCCTTTGACGACCAGAGCCTTGCCCTGGAGATCGGAATCGTGGAGAAGCTCTTTGATCTTTTCAATGGCGTGGAGATTTTCGATCATTCTAGCCCAGTGATAAGCCATGGTGATGTTATTGGGTTTGCCATCGGTGACAGCCTTGAATTCCTTGAGGGCTGCATCAGCTTCAGGAGTGTCGATGAAATCGGCGGTGTTGACACGTGCCAGAGGGCCGACCCGGTACCAGCCGTCCTGAGGGCCGAGCTGTTTAATGAACGGGAACTTCATGTAGCTGTAATCCCGAACTTCTTCGACGATGTAGTCGAGGTAGTCCTGGTAGTCGACCTGATCGAAGATCTTGTTGCCCTGAGCGTCAATGGCACGCAGGTTGCCGTGGTAAAGGTCCATGGCGCCATCTTCGCGAACGAGACTGAGATGATTGGAATCAAAGGTACCAAAGGGAGCAAGTTTTTCGAGATGCTCGATCGTGTAGTCTTTGCACAATTTGAGAGCACTGGCGCCCCATTCCATCATCTGGTCGATATCCTTG